>CAXSFE010000004.1:0-47778 GCA_964236585.1 uncultured Acetobacteraceae bacterium | reverse complement strand
GCGTGGGCAGTCCTGGCGTGGGCAGTCCTGGCGTGGGCAGTCCTGGCGTGGGCAGGTCGTGCGGCGGCGAAAGGCCGTTGCTGGAGGATCTGGTGGCGGGGCTGGCCGGGGGCGGCTTTGCGGCCCGGGCCGCCGTGGCCGACACGCCGGGCGCGGCTCATGCGCTGGCGCGCCATGGACCGCACGCGATCGTCGCGGTCCTGCCCGGCCGCACACGGGAGGCGCTGCTGCCGCTTCCTGTCGCAGCACTGCGGCTCCGGCCCGACGCGGAGGCAGCCCTCGACCGGCTCGGGCTGGCCAGGGTGGCACAGCTTGCCGCCCTGGCCCGCGCGCCGCTTGCCCGGCGTTTCGGCGCGGACACGCTGCGTCGCCTGGACCAGGCTCTCGGACAGTTGCCGGAGCCGATCGTGCCGCTGCTTCCGCCGGAAACGATCGGCCAGCATCTCGCCTTCGAGGACCCGCTGCTGACCGCCGAGGCCCTTGCGGCGGCCATCGTCCGGCTGAGTGGCGCAGTCTGCCGGGCCCTGGACCGGAGCGGGCTCGGCGCACGGCGCCTGGACCTGGTGTTCGAGCGCGTGGACGGGATGCAGGCGGTGCGCGTCGTCACCGCACGGGCCTCGCGCGACCCCGTCCACCTCGCCCGCCTCCTGGCCGGGCGACTCGAGGGGGTCGATCCCGGCCTGGGCGTGGAGGCGATGCACCTCGTCGTCAGCCTCCACGAGTCGGTGCTGCCGAGGCAGCTTGCCACCGACGGCGTGGCGCCGGACGCGCTGGCCGTGCTGGTGGACAGGCTGGAGAACCGTCTCGGGCCGGGCCGGGTGTACCGGGCGGCGCCGATCGAGAGCGACGTGCCCGAGCGATCGGTGCGCAGGGTGCCGGCCCTCTCGCCGCCCGAGGGCCTGACCTGGCCGCGCCTGGCACGCCCGGTGCGCCTGCTCGATCCTCCGCAGCCGGTCGAGACGATCTCGATGCTGCCCGACCAGCCGCCGGTGGCCTTCTCCTGGCGCCGCGTGCGCCACCGCGTGCGCCACGCCGATGGCCCGGAGCGCATTGCCGGGGAATGGTGGCGCCACGGCGCCGAGACGCGCGCGGTGCGCGACTACTGGCGTGTCGAGGACGAGGCCGGAGGGCGGTTCTGGCTGTTCCGAGCCGGGGACGGCGTCGAGGCGGCGACCGGCGACCTGCGCTGGTTCCTGCACGGCCTGTTCTAGGGGCCTGCCTTCCTGTCATGCCGATGGCCTCTGAGCATGACCGATAAGCAGACAAGGTTGAGGCCCATTCCTTGAAAAGGCGGGCTCAAACTCCGCCAAAGGCAAGCCTTTGGAATCCGATTCTTAAGGATGGGGTTTCCAAAGGGCCCGGCCCTTTGGCAGGTCTGGACAGAGCCCAGCCTTGCTTGCTGGCAGGCCGGTGTCAGGGACCGCTTCGGGCGTGGAGACATCGCCCAGGCTGGCCTGCCACCGCCAGCACAGCAACAGCAGCATCGGCGCCACGAGCCCGCCCACCGGCAGGTGCCTGTCGCCCAGGAACAGGGCCAGGCCCGGCAGCAGCCAGCATGCCGCCATGACGCCGACCGACCAGGGCGGGAAGCCGGTGTCGCGGCCCTGGCGCACCAGCCAGCACAGCGCGACCAGGGCGAGCATCAGGTCGTAGAACAGCGCCATCGGCGTGGCGACCAGCCCGGCTGCCAGCAGCGCCGCCGCCCGCAGCGGCAGCGGGGCCTGCCGCCACCAGAGCAGCGCCACCACGGCTGCGGCTGCCGCGAAGCCGATCCCCTGACCCAGCAGGGCGGCCGCGTGCGGTGCGCCGAGGGCGCGCAGGGCACCGTAGGGGCTGACCATGGCCCCGAAGCGCCCGACCAGCCCGGCCTGCAGCTCGGGCTGGCTCGTGGCCAGGGTGGCGAGGTAGGCGGGCCAGATCTGCACGCCGTACAGCAGCGTCGCGAATGCGCAGGCCGCCAGCACGCCGGCCGCGGCGGCGGCAAAGGCACGCCAGCAGCCGCCCGCCGCGAAGGCCAGCGGCACCAGGACGGCGAAGTGCGGCTTGCAGGCGAGTCCCGCGACCATCAGCCCGGCCAGCACCGGCCGCCGCTCCAGCAGCAGCAGCGCCATCCCGAACAACCCGGCGGTCATGAACGAGTTCTGTCCCAGCAGCAGCACCCAGGGCACTGCCGGGAACGCCAGCAGGCCTGCCAGGCAGTGCCGCCACGGCAGGCCCAGCACGGCACGCAGCACCAGGAGGCACCCCAGCAGCGTGACCGCCTCGAACGCCGCGAACGACAGGGCCCAGGGCAGCCGGGCGAGCACGGCGCACACCAGGAGGAAGGGGGGCGGGTACAGGAAGAACTGGTAGCCGATGCCGGGCGATAGCACCGCCTGCTCGGCCGCGAAGTGCGCGGCCCTGCTGTAGGCCGCCGTCGCCTGGCCCTGATCGGCCAGCAGGCCCGCCGCATAGAAGCTGACGAAGTCCACCGAGACGGGGTGATCGAGCCGCACGAGCCAGCCGTGGGTGCCGGCGAACAGGACCGCGAACGCCACGACCTGCAGCGCCAGCAGCAGCAGCACCCAGCGTCGCGCGACGCCCTCCCACAGCCCGCGGGTGGATGCCGGGTTCCGCGACGTCGACGCCGGGACGGCGGGCCGGATCTGGAACGGCAGTGTCCCGCTCATGCCCGGCTTGCTCCTGACGTCATGGGCCGGGCTCCGCGGCCCCGGATCGGCCTGCATCATGGGCCGCAAACGTTGCCGAACCATGAGCGCCGCAGTCCGTTCGGCACGGGTCCTTCGCCGGCATTTCCGGCATGCCTGACCGGATCATGGCCGGCAGACCCGCCCGCGCGCGCCTCACCCCGGCCTGGAGAACACCCGCCCATGATCCTCTTCACCGCCGACACCCATTTCGGCCATGGCGGCGCCCTCGGTCTGTACCGTCGCCCCTTCGACAGCGTTGCCGCCATGGACGAGACGATGGAGCGGCTGTGGAACGAGGCGGTGGCGCCGGACGACGAGGTCTGGCACCTCGGGGACGTGGCGGTCGGGCCGCGCTCCCCCGGACCCGCGGCCCTGTTCGCAGGCCGGCTCGCCGCACGGCTGGAGCGGCTGCACGGCCGCAAGCACCTGGTCACCGGCAACAACGACCCCGGCGGCGTGCGGGGCTGGCCCGGCTGGCACAGCGTGCAGCCCTACGCCGAGATCGAGGTGGAGGGCACGGCGCTCGTGCTGTGCCACTACGCCCTGCGCTCCTGGAACGGCGTGGGCCGCGGTGCCGTCAACCTGCACGGCCACAGCCACGGCCGGCTCGCGCCGATGACCCGGCAGTTCGACGTGGGCGTCGACGTCCGCGGCTTCCGCCCGACACCCCTGGCCGGCCTGCTGCGCCCCGGCCGCCGCGTCCCGCGCTAGCGCGTCCTGCGCCCTGCCCTGCCCTTCCGGAGCGACGGCGCGTCCGTTTCCCCGGCGTTGCCGCCCGGGCGGTGCGTGCGCGGGGCGGCCTGGCCCGCGCAGGCCTCGTTTCGTCGGCCGCGGCTCTTCCATCGGTCCGGATCCTGCGGCATCCTGCGTCTCGCACTGCAGGCGAAGCGGGCCCGTGAGGTCCAGTTCATGCTCCCTGCCCTTCCGGCCCGACAGGATCAGAACATGCATCGACGCCATCTCCTGGCGGCCGTCATGGCCGCGCCCGCCCTCGCCGCTGCCCGTTCAGCGCGTGCGGACGAGACCGTGCCGGCGACGGGTGCCGACGGCTGGCGGCAGTTCGAGGTGACGACCCGTGTCGCCCTGCGCGACGCGCCCGGGCCTGCCCAGCTCTGGCTGCCCCTGGCGCAGACTGCCGCGGGCTACCAGTCGGCCGGCTCGCTGTCCTGGACCACCGGACACGACGCGGACACGGTGCGTCGCGTGCACGACGACCGGTATGGCGCACAGATGCTGAGGGTGGATTTCAGTCCCGGGGCTCCGGCAGCCGGCGACACGGGGGGAGCCGCCGGCACGGCAGAGGGGCTCCGGACCGGCTCGGCGAGCCCCGGCCCGGATGCGGCGAGGACGATCGTGGTGGTGCAGCAGGTTGCCACGCGAACCCGCAGCGCGCTCCCCTTCGCGCCCCTGACCGTGGCGGAGCGTCGCTTCTGGACCGAGCCGACGCCGAGCGCCCCTACCGACGGCCTGGTGCGCGAGACTGCCCAGCGTGTCACCGGCGGCCAGGTCGGCGACCGGGCGAAGCTGCGCGCGCTCTACGACTGGGTCGTCGACACCACGTACCGCCGCGCCGAGACTCCGGGATGCGGCACCGGCGACTATGCCTCGATGCTGCAGTCCGGCGGGTTCGGCGGCAAATGCGCCGACATCAACGGCCTGCTGGTCGGCCTGGCCCGCTCGATCGGCCTTCCCGCCCGCGACGTGTACGGCATCCGGGTCGCCGCGTCCCGCCTGGCGGACTCGCTCGGGCGGGAGGGCAACGTCAGCAAGGCGCAGCACTGCCGTGCCGAGGTGTTCCTCGACGGCGAGGGCTGGTTTCCGGTCGATCCCGCCGACGTTCGAAAGGTGATCCTGGAGCAGAAGCTCGCGGCGGACAGCGATCTGGTCCGCAGCCTGCGTGAGCGGCTGTTCGGTCACTGGGAGATGAACTGGATCGGCTACAACAGCGCGAACGACATCGACCTGCCGGACTCCGGCGCCCGGCGTCCGAACTTCTCGTTCCTGATGTACCCCTGTGCCTTCACGTCCATGGGTCAACCTGACTGCCTCGACCCGGGGCAATTCCGTTACGAGATCATGTCTCGTGAGCTCGTGACCTAGGGCCTGTTACAGGCCTGGCATCGTTGCGTTGTCTAGATAAGGCAGGTAAGAACCTTCTTTTTCTGAAGAAAAAGAAGCAAAAAGACTTTGTCCGTAAGGCACCTGTTGCGCGGGCGGGTTCAGGGCCCAACCGGCAAAAGTTCTTTGGTTCTTTCTTTCAAGAAAGAACATGCTTTCTTTCTGCCACGACGCATGACCCCGGGATCATCCGCTTCATGACAGCCTGCGGGAGGCTATCCGGGACGACCTGGTTCCGGGGCAGAGCTTTCATGTCACAGGGCGAATGAAACCGCGAAGAATGCGTCCGGCGGGAGCTAGACAGGTCTCGCGCGACGGCTGATCCTTCCATGCTGGACCAGCGGAACGGCCGGTGGCCTGTGCCGAGGGCCGCGTTCCTGGCCGCAAGAGCCGACGCGTTCGAGAGCGGCATCAAGGAGGACGACCATGCGATCCCTGCTATCAACCGCGGGCGCGGTTGCCATGCTGCTGTCGTGCGCGCTGGGCGCCCCGCCCGCCGCGCGCGCCGAGGGCTGGGACATCACCAAGGCCGCGGCGCCGTACAAGGGCACGCAGCTCAACCTGATCTTCCTGGATCGCCCCGGCTATCGCGCCATCATCAAGCTGCTTCCCGAGTTCGAGAAGCAGACGGGCATCAAGATCAACTACGAGATCGTTCCGTACGAGAACACCCGCGAGAAGGAGGTCCTGAACTTCAACTCCAAGGGCGACCTCTCGATCGCGCTCATCGACCTCGTCTGGATCGGCGAGTACGCCGAGAACGGCTGGATCGTGCCGATCGACAAGTTCACCGGCGACGCCTCCATCACCGACCCGAACCTGAACCTCAAGGGCTTCTTCCCGCTGCTGCTCGACGCCTTCGGCTCCTGGGGCGGCACCACCTACGGGCTGCCGTTCGACAACTATTCCGGGCTGCTGTTCTACAACAAGTGCATGCTCAAGGACGCGGGCTTCGACAAGCCGCCGGCGACCTGGGACGAGCTGGCCAACACCTACGCGCCCAGGCTGACCAGCAAGGACAAGAAGCAGTACGGCTACGCCCTGCAGTCCCTGCGCGGCGAGACGCAGTCGGCCGACAGCTTCATGCGCATGCTCTGGCCGGCGGGCGGCTCCCTGCTGGACAAGAGCTTCCACTCGAACCTGACGAGCAAGGAAAGCCAGGCCGGCCTCGCGTTCCGGCAGAACCTCATGCAGTACATGCCGCCCGGCGTCGTGAGCTGGGACCACGCGGAGGCGGTCAACGCGCTGGCGCAGAACCAGGTGGCGATGATCACCGAGTGGTCGGCCTTCTACTCGACCCTGACCGACCCCAAGACCTCCAAGCTCGGCGACTGCCTCGCCGTGGCGCCGGAGCCGAGCGGCACGGCGGGCCGGCTGCCGGCGCTCGGCGGCTTCTCGCTCGCCGTCGCGGCCCAGGCGCCCGAGAAGGAGCAGAAGGCCGCCTGGATCTTCATCCAGTGGGCGACCTCCGAGGCGATCGCCAAGTCCTACGTGGAGGCCGGCGGCGTGTCGGGCCGCATGGCGGTCTACGACGACCCGGCGATCAGGGCGACCTACAAGTTCGTCGAGCCGATGGTCGCCTCCTGGCAGAAGGGCGTGCCGGAGTTCCGCCCGCGCTTCGCCGCCTGGCCCGCGGTCTCCGAGATCGTCGCCGAGTTCGGCTCCAAGATGATGCTGGGTGAGGTCACGCCCGAGGCCGGCGCGAAGGAGATCGGCACGCGCATGGAGTCGGTGCTGCAGAAGGAGGGCTACTACGACGGCAGCAAGAAGCTGCTGCAGTAGCGCCTGCCCGCCAGCGCACGGGCGCGGACCGGCCTGCCCCGCGAGGCCGGTCCGCGCAGTCTCCGGCCTCGACGCGTCCGTCGCCGCCCTTCCCTCCACCCAGGTGACGCTCCATGGCCGCCACGCGCCGCCCCAGCCTCGGCTACGGCCGCCTCACGCCGCTCGCGTTCCTCGCCCCCGCCGTGTTCGCGCTGTTCGTGATCGGCATCTACCCGACGCTGTTCGCCTTCGCGACCTCGCTGCGGCGGTACAACCTGACGCGCGCCCGCGACGGCTTCCCTTTCGTGGGCCTCGCCAACTACCGGCAGGTCCTGGGCGACCCGACCTTCTGGGAGACGCTCGGGCGCACCGCGAAGCTCTTCCTCTGCGTTATGCCGGTCGAGATCGCGCTGGGGCTGGGCATCGCGCTCCTGCTGCACCGGCCGGGCCTGGGGTTCCTGCGCGCGCTCGCCCGCGTGTCGCTCGTCATCCCGCTCGCGACCACCTACGCCGTCGTCGGCCTGCTCGGGCGGCTGATCTTCAACCGCGACTTCGGGGTGGCCAACAGCGTCATCGGCCTGTTCGGCTTCGACAGCTACGACTGGCTCGGCCACTCCGGCGGCGCGTTCGCCGCCATCTGCGTCATGGACGTCTGGCAGTGGACGCCGTTCTGCGCCCTCATCTTCCTGTCCGGCCTGTCCATGGTGCCCGTCGAGATCGAGGAGGCGGCGCGGCTCGAGACCACCAGCAACTGGGCGCTGCTCACCCACGTCCAGCTGCCCTACCTGCTGCCCGGCTTCACCGCGATGCTGATCCTGCGCTCGGCCGACGTGCTCAAGCTGTTCGACGTCGTCTTCACCATGACCCGCGGCGGACCGGGGGCTGCGACCGAACTGATCTCGATCTACATCCAGCGCGTGGGCTTCCGGGTGTTCGACCTCGGCGTCGCCTCCGCGCAGGCGCTGCTGCTGCTCGTGATCACGATCGTGCTGGCGCGCGTCTACATCCGCTTCTTCTACCGGGAGATCGAGTGATGTCGCCCCGCCTCCTCCGGCGCCTGCTGCACGGCACCGGGCTGCTGGCCGTCTTCCTGGCCACCCTGTTCCCGTTCTACTGGATGGTTTCGTCCTCGTTCAAGACGCAGACCGACCTGCTGGCCTCGCCGCCGGTGTGGCTGTTCACGCCGACGCTCGCCAACTACGCGGAGGTCTTCGCCGACGCGAAGGTGGTCAGGGCCATCGTCAACTCGCTCATCGTGGCGGTCTCCAGCACCGCGCTCTCGGTGGTGCTCGGCACGCCGGCCGCCTTCGCGCTGGCGCGCTACGACTTCCGCGGCAAGTCGGATCTGTGGTTCTGGTTCATCTCGAACCGGTTCATCAGCCCGATCGTGCTGGCGCTGCCGATCTACCTCGTGGCGCAGAACATCGGCCTGCTCGACACGCACCTCGTCCTGGTCCTGGTCTACATCACCTTCATCCTGCCGATCGTGGTGTGGATCTGCACCGACCAATTCCGCTCGATCCCGAAGGAGCTGGAGGAGGCCGCGCGGCTGGAGGGCGCCAGCCAGTTCGACATCTTCTGGCGCATCTACCTGCCGCTCGGTGTGCCCGGCATCGCGGTGTCGGCGATCTTCGGCTTCATCTTCTCCTGGAACGAGCTGCTCTACGCCCTGGTGCTGACGCGGCGCGACGTGCAGACAGCGCCGGTGGTCGCGACGAGCTTCATGTCGGGCTACGAGCTGCCCTGGGGCAAGATCATGGCCACCGGCACGGTCATCGTGCTGCCGGTGACGATCTTCGCGCTCCTCGTGTCGCGCCACATGGTGCGCGGCCTGACGATGGGAGCGACCAAGTGATGGCGCGCGTGGAGGCGGACGTGGCGGACATGGCGGGCGGCGGGCAGGCGGATCGCGGGGCGTTCCTACGGCTCGAGGGCATCGAGAAGCGCTTTGGCGCCGTCAGCGTCATCAACGGCGTCGACATCGCCGCGCGCGAGGGGGAGTTCGTCGTCTTCGTCGGGCCGTCGGGCTGCGGGAAGTCCACGCTGCTGCGCATGATCGCGGGGCTGGAGGAGGTGAGCGGCGGCGAGGTGTTCATCGACGGCGCGCGCGTCACCGACCTCGAGCCCGCGAAGCGCCAGGTCTCGATGGTGTTCCAGAGCTACGCCCTCTTCCCGCACATGAGCGTGCGCGACAACATCGCCTTCGGTCTCAAGATGTCGAAGGTGCCCCGGCCGGAGATCGACCGGCAGGTCGCGGAGGCCGCGCGCATCCTGCAGATGGCGCCGCTGCTCGACCGCAAGCCCCGCCAGCTGTCGGGCGGCCAGCGCCAGCGCGTGGCGATCGGCCGGGCGATCGTGCGCCACCCCAAGCTGTTCCTGTTCGACGAGCCGCTGTCCAACCTCGACGCGGAGCTGCGCTCGCAGATGCGGGTCGAGATCGCGCGGCTGCACCGCGACCTCGGCGTCACGATGATCTACGTCACGCACGACCAGGTGGAGGCCATGACGCTGGCCGACCGCATCGTCGTGCTGCGCGCCGGCAGGGTCGAGCAGATCGGCTCGCCCGAGGAACTCTACGAGGCGCCGGCCAACACGTTCGTCGCCGGCTTCATCGGGTCGCCGAAGATGAACATGATCGCCGCCCGGGTCACGGCGCGCGACGGCGCGGCGATCACCGTGGCCCACCCCTCGCTGGACACGCCGCTCCAGGTGACGGGCCGGCGGGATCGCCCCGGCCCCGGCCCCGGCGACACGGTCACGCTCGGCCTGCGCCCCGAGCACCTGGGCCTCGGCGAGGGCGAGCACCGGATCGCGTTGAGCGCCGACCTGTCGGAGAGCCTGGGCGGCAGCACGCTCATCCACGGGCAGACGGGGGCCGCGGAAACGGTGGTGCTGCAGACGCCCGGGCGGCGGATGCTGGGCAAGGGCGAGCGCTTCACGGCGGGGTTCGACGCCGCGCGGGTCTACGTCTTCGACGGCGACGGCCAGGCCGTCTAGCGGCCGCCATGACCCTCCCGCGCCACGAAGAGCAGCAAGCATGTTCTTTCTTGAAAGAAAGAACCAAAGAACTTCTGCCCGTAAGAGTCCGGAATCGGTCGTGGGTCCGTGACCCCACGGGCAAAGTCTTTTTGCTTCTTTTTCTTCAGAAAAAGAAGACGCTTGCTTCCTTGCGGACACCGCACGGCGCTGCCGGATCAGCCGCCTTCGGGCATGCGGGAGGCACGAGGGCCCGATGAGCTTCCAGGGGCGATCCGTGCTGGTGACGGGGGCCGGCAAGGGCATCGGCCGCGCGACGGCGGTGCTCCTGGCCGGGCGCGGCGCCAGCAT
Organism: uncultured Acetobacteraceae bacterium; assembly: GCA_964236585.1. Taxonomy (GTDB): domain Bacteria; phylum Pseudomonadota; class Alphaproteobacteria; order Acetobacterales; family Acetobacteraceae; genus CAXSEF01. The sequence goes on along the minus strand of CAXSFE010000004.1, from coordinate 37,882 downwards.
CGTCGCGCTCAGCCGCTCGCAGGCCGACCTCGACGCGCTCAGGGCCGAGATCGGCTGCCGCGTCAGGGCCGTCGACCTGGCCGATGTTGCGGACACGCGCGCCGCGGCGGAGGAGGCGGCCGGCGCGGACTACCTGGTCAACTGCGCCGGCACGGCCGAGCTGGGGCCGTTCCTCGACCTCGCGGTCGAGACCTTCGACGCGGTCATGGCGGTGAACTGCCGGGCGCCCATGATCCTGTCGCAGGCCTATGCCCGCGACCGCATCGCCAGGGGGGCGCCGGGCGCGATCGTCAACGTGTCGAGCATCTCGGCCTTCCTCGGCCTCGCCGACCATGCCGCCTACTGCGCCTCCAAGGGCGCGCTGGACGCGATGACGCGAGTGATGGCCGGCGAGCTCGGCCGGCAGGGCATCCGGGTCAACGCGGTCAACCCGGTCGTGACCCTGACGCCCATGGCGGAGAAGGCCTGGAGCGACCCGGCCAGGTCCGGGCCGATGCTGGCGCGCATCCCGATGGGCCGCTTCGTGCAGCCGGGCGAGGTGGCGAGCGTGATCGCCTATCTGCTTTCCGATGATGCCGCCATGATCAACGGCGTGTCGCTGCCGGTCGACGGCGGGTTCATGATCAGCTGAGGGGGCGGCACGGTCCGCCCCGCACGATGCCACCAAGGGAGGCCTTCCATGCGTGCTCTGGTTCTCGAAAGACAGCACGAACTCAGCCTGCGCGAGATCGACCTGCCGCTCGACCTCGGGCCGAGCGACGTCAGGATCAGGATCGACACGGTCGGCGTCTGCGGCAGCGACGTGCACTACTACACCCACGGCCGCATCGGTCCCTTCGTCGTGAACGAGCCGATGGTGCTGGGCCACGAGGCGGCCGGCGTCGTGGCCGAGGTCGGCGCCTTGGTCACCAGCCTGAAGGCGGGCGACCGCGTCTGCATGGAGCCGGGCATCCCCGACCTGTCCTCGCGCGCCGCCAAGCTCGGCCTCTACAACGTCGACCCGAGCGTGGTGTTCTGGGCGACGCCGCCGGTCCACGGCGTCCTGACCCCCTACGTGGTGCACCCGGCGGCCTTCACCTACCGGCTGCCGGACAACGTCACCTTCGCAGAGGCCGCGATGGTCGAGCCGTTCGCGGTCGGCCTGCAGGCGGCGGTCAAGGCCAGGATCCAGCCCGGCGACATCGCGGTGGTGACCGGAGCCGGCCCGATCGGCATCATGGCGGCGCTCGCGGCGCTGGCCGGCGGCTGTGTCCGGGTGCTGATCTCGGACATCGTCGAGGAGAAGCTTGCGATCGCGGCGCGCTATGCAGGGATCACGCCCGTCAACGTCCGGAAGGAGAGCCTGACGGACGCCGTCGCCGGGGCGACGGACGGCTGGGGCGCGGACGTGGTGATGGAGGCGAGCGGCGCGCCCAAGGCCTACGAGGGCATCCAGGGGCTGATCCGGCCCGGCGGCTGCCTCGTGCTCATCGGCATGCCGCTGGAGCCGGTGCGGTTCGACGTCTCGTCCATGGCGGCCCGGGAGATCCGGATCGAGACGGTGTTCCGCTATGCCAACGTCTTCGACCGGGCGCTCGGCATGATCGCCTCCGGCAAGGTCGATCTGAAGCCGCTGGTCAGCGAGACCTTTCCCTTCGAGCAGAGCGTCGCGGCCTTCGAGCGTGCCGCGGAAGGGCGGCCCGGCGACGTGAAGCTGCAGATCAAGATGTAACGACCGCGGACGGCGGCAATGGCGCAAGCTTCGCCTTGTCGTGGGCGAACGGCACGATTGGCTGCCGCCCGGGGCAGGCAAGGCCAGGGGCTCTGCTCCCCTGCTTGCACCGCCAAAGTCTGCGCCCCTGGAACGTATCCTCCAAGGAGGCCGGTCCAGGGGCGGCTCGCCCCTGGCGGGTCTGGGCAGAGCCCAGGCTTGCCTTCCGACGGGGCGACAAACCACGCCGCCGGTGTCAGTGCGTCGACCCTGATCGACTGCCGACCCGGAGGCGCGCTCAGCCGGTGACGGGGTCCATGCGCCGGCGCCCCTGATCGTCGGCCCTTTCCCTGCGGGCCCCCGACGCCAGAGTGGCGCCGGCAGGCAGGGGCGGGCCATTCCATAGAAGGTGCGCACGGAGACAAGACGCCGGCGCTCACGTCTGTAGACGTGGGATGCGCCGCAGCGGGACCGCGGCCGCGAGAAGCGACCCCATCCCCGAGGAGGCCGTCACGTCCGAACCGGCAGCCGCACGAATGCCGACCGCGTTCTTCGGTCACGGCAGTCCGATGATCGCGCTGAAGACGAACGCGACGACCCGGGCCTGGGCGTCGCTGGCGCAGCGGATGGGCAGGCCGCGCGCCATCCTGTGCGTCTCCGCCCACTGGCTGACGCCCGGCACGGCGGTGACGGCGATGGCGCGGCCGCGCACGATCCACGACTTCGGCGCCTTTCCGCAGGCGCTGTTCGACGTGCAGTATCCGGCGCCGGGCGAGCCGGCGCTGGCGCGCCGGGTCGCCGAGCTGCTGGCGCCGCGGCCGGTGCGGCTCGACGCCGCGGTCGACGAGAGCGGCTGGGGCCTGGACCACGGCGCCTGGTCGGTGCTGTGCAAGGCCTACCCGGCGGCGGACGTGCCGGTGATCCAGCTCAGCATGGACGAGGGATGCACGCCGGCCGAGCACTTCGAGATCGGGCGGCGGCTGCGGCCGCTGCGCGACGAGGGGGTGCTGATCATCGGCACCGGCAACATCGTCCACAACCTGCGGCGGATGGACTGGACGTCGCGCGACGTCGAGGCTTTCGCCTGGGCGCGGCGCTTCAACGACGCGATATGCGACGCGATCCGCGGCGACCAGCCCGAGCAGGCCATCGGGTTCGCGCGGTTCGGCGAGGACGCCGCGCTGTCGGTGCCGTCGCCGGAGCATTACTGGCCGCTGCTCTACGTGCTGGGGGCGCGCGACGGCGGCGAGGTCGCGCGGTTCGGGCCGGACCACATCGAGCACGGCTCGCTCAGCATGACGACGGTGGCCTTCGGCGGCGGGCTGGCCGCATGATGCCGACCTGATCCGAGGAACAGCGCACCGACATGGCCCTGATCTGCAGCCCGGGCGAGACCCGCCGCGACGTCCCGCCGCGCCAGCTGCACAGGCTGCCGGCGACGCCGCGCACCGTGCACTGGGGCTACTTCGACCCCGCCCTGGCGCCGGCGCTGCACGTGGAGAGCGGCGACCTCGTGCAGGTGCAGGCGGTGACGCACCACGCCGGCGACGCGCCGGAGCTGATGATGGACGACAGCGTCGCCACGCTGTTCCGCGAGATCCCGGAGGCGGACCGCACGCCCGGCGTGCACATCATGACGGGACCGATCCATGTCGAGGGCGCGAGGCCGGGGGACATGCTGGAGGTCCGCTACCTGCAGATGACCCCGCGCTTCAGCCACGGGTCCAACCTCGCCGCCAACTGGGGCCACCTCTACAAGGAGTTCGGCGAGACGGAGCGGGTCACGATCTACCAACTCGACGCCAACGCGAACACCGCGTCCGCGCTCTACGCCTACCAGTTCCCGGGCAAGTACCTGGTGCCGGGAACGATCACGCACTGCCCGGAGTGCGACCGTCGGGACGCGCTCACCGGCGTGCGGGTGCCGGTGCGGCCGCACCTGGGCACCGCCGGCGTGGCGCCGGACATCGCCGGGCGCACGAGCACCATCCCGCCCGGGGCACATGGCGGCAACATCGACAACTGGCGGATCGGCGCGGGCGCCACGATGTACTACCCGGTGCAGGTCGACGGGGCGCTGTTCTCCGTCGGCGACCCGCACATCTCGCAGGGCGACGGCGAGATCTCGGGGACGGCCATCGAGGCGTCGCTCGACGTGCTCCTGCAGATCGTGCTGCGCAAGGACTTCTCGTTTCCCTCGCCGCTGCTCGAGACGCCGCGCTACTGGATCGCGCACGGCTTCGACGAGGACCTCGACACGGCGATGCGCCACTGCGCGAACGACATGCTGACGCTGCTGTCGGAGCATCGCGGACTCAGCCGGGAGGATGCCTACTCGCTGATGAGCGTCGCCGCGGACTTCGGCGTGACGCAGGTGGTGGACGGGCGACAGGGCATCCACGCCCGCATCCCAAGGGACATCTTTCCCAGGTAGGGCGGGCGCGGCCAGGACTTTTCCCGCCTCCTGCTACAGACCGGCAGCCAGGCCTTCGGGCTCGCTCCCATGCTGCTGCGCCACCCGGTCCAGCGTGTCGCGATTGGCCAGCAGGGTGATGAGCAGGGCGACGACGAGCAGGCCCGAGGCGGCCAGGAAGATCGTCGCGAAGCTGCCGGTGCGGTCGAAGACGAAGCCGGCGGCGGTCGGGCCGATGATCGCGCCCGTGGTCAGCCCGGTTGCGAGGGCGACGAGGTCCGGCGTCACCGCGGGGCCGAAGCGGCGCAGCAGCAGCAGGTGGGCCGCCAGCCATCCGACGCCCCAGCCGGTGCCGAACAGCGCCGCGGCGGCGAAGGCGACGGGAACGGAGGCGGTGGCGCCGAGCAGCGCCATCGCCGCGGCGTCGGTCATCAGGCTGAACAGCAGCAGCCGCCGCGGATGCAGGCCGCGCTGGGCGATGATGCCGCCCGCGCCCTTCGCCGCGGTTCCGGTCAGGCTCGCCAGGCCGAGCGCCAGCGCCGCGACGGTGCGGCTGGCGCCGAGGTGGATGACATGCGGCACCAGCGTGCTGTTGATGATCGTGATGGCGGTCTGGATGATCAGCATGGTCAGGGCGGTGGCGAGGAAGGGACGGCTCAGCGATGCCTGGCGCACCGTCCATGCGCCCGGCCCGGCGGCTGCCGGCACCTCCACGTCGGCCTCCATCGCGGCCGCGACGTCGGCCCCGGCTGCCGGTCCGGCGTCCACGGCCGGACGGTCGTGCGCCAGCAGGGCGCAGAGCGCCGCGAGGGCGAGCGCCACCACCGCCATCGCGTACCAGTGGGCGCGCCAGCTGCCGGTCAACGCGACGCTGGCGTTGACCATCACCGGGCCGATCACCCCGCCGAAGGCGCCGGCCATGAAGTAGAAGCCGATCACCCGCGGCGCGGTGTCGGCGAACCAGCGCGGGATCAGGAAGATGCCGGGCACCGGCGCCAGCAGGCTGAACGCCGTGCCCATGAAGCACAGGGCGACGAAGAACCCGGGCAGGCTGCCGGTGCCGCCGGCCAGGGCGAAGCCGACGGCGAGCAGGACGCCGCCCAGCAGCATCGTCGCGCGCACGCCGATCCAGCGTATGCTGACGGCCGGCAGCGGGCTGCTGACGCCGCAGGCCAGGGCGAGCAGGGAGAAGCTCAGCCCGGCCTCGGCCTGGGACCAGTGCAGGTCCGCGCTCATGGCGTAGAGCAGCACGGCGAGCGACGTGAACGTCGTTGCGGTGACGAAGAAGAACGCCAGCGCCGTCACCGACAGCACCGACCATTTCCGGCGCCAGGCGGGACTGTTGAGGACCGATGTCTGGTGCACGACGATATCCTCCTGTGCGTCACGATCAGCTGGGTTCTGGCCGGACCTCCGGTCCGGACGACACCATGACAGGACCGCCGGCGCTTCGACCCGGGGCGGCGATGCAGGGCGGCGACGCTGGGCCGGGAGACGCAGCGGCATCCGGGTCCCGGGGCGGTGGCCGCCCGGATTGTCGCGGGCTCAGACCGGCCGGTCTCCCTTCACCCATGTGCGATGAACATGGCGCTGGTACTTCGTGATGTCGAACGGCGTCCCGGTGTGCAGGGTGCAGCGGTTGTCCCAGATCAGCAGGTCGCCGACCTGCCACTTGTGCCGGTAGAGGAACTGTTCCTGGGTCGCGAGGTCGACCAGCTCGGTCAGCAGGTCGAGGCCGTCCGGGTTCGGCATGCCGACGACGCCGCGGGTGGTGCCGGTGCTGACCCAGAGCGCCCGGCGCCCGTCGGTCGGGTGGCGGCGCACCATGGGGTGGACGACGTCGGGGATCGAGTCGTCGTCCGGGTCGAGCCGGACGTTCTTCAGCTCCATCAGGGCGCGCCAGCTGTGCTGGACCTGGAGGCCGTCGAGCTGCGCCTGGCGCTCCGGCGGCAGCGAGTCCCAGACCGCGCACAGGTCGGACATGATCGTGTCCGACCCCTCCGGCGGGACCTCCATGGCGTACAGCGTCGTGCACATCACGGGCTCCGGCAGGTAGGAGGAGTCGGTGTGCCAGCCCTGCCCGGCCTCGTAGTCGCCGACCCGCCTGCCGTCCACCACCCGGTTCGAGATGACGTAGATCTCCGGGATGCCCGGGTAGGTGTACTCCAGCCGCTGGTTCGTCTCCGGCGTGCCGAAGGCGCGGGTCACCTCCATGTGCTCCTCCGGCGACAGGTGCTGGCCCCGCACGACCAGGATGCCGTGGCGGTTGAACGCATCGACGATCGTCCGCAGCGGCTCCGGACCGCAGCTGGCGAGGTCGATGCCGCTGACCTCGACGCCGAAACCGCCCCTGATCGGCCGGATGTCAAAACCGCTCGACATGTCTTCTCCTTCCGTTGCGGGCAGGCACCGGCGGCCCCGAGGTCGCGCCGCGCATCCTTCCGGGATCGTCCGTCCCGGAGGCCTTGCGGTGCCCGGCCCCGGGCCATCGCCTGCCGCCATCGCTGTCACCTGCCGCCATGGCTATCACCGGCCGAGCGACATGACGACCTGAACCGGGCCGGATCCGGGCGCGGGCAAGAGATCATGCGGATCGGGACAAGCAGCGCGGTCCGGCGCGAACGATGGTCGTTCCGTGGTCGGATCCGGCTTCCTTCCGGAGCGTCACGGGGTTTGTTCGGGATGACGACTGCCGCCCGCTCCGTCCGGTCTGCCGGGCCGCTCGGCTTCGGCGCCGCGGAGATCGGCAACCTGAGGCGGCAGCTGGCGAGGCTGAGGCCCAGGCCACGCTTGCGGCGGCGTGGCAGGCGGGCTTCAGGGTCTTCGACGCCGCATCCGGCCATGGCGCAGGCCTGAGTGAGCTGCGGCTCGGCCTCGCGCGCCTCGACCTGCTGCTCGTCCACGACCTGGACCGGCGCAACCACGGCGCGGCGTTCGACGGGTACTGCCGCGATGCGCTCGACGGCGGCATGCGGGCGCTCGGCGAGCTGCGCCGCGCCGGGGACCATCGGGTCGGTGGGCGTCGCGGTCAACGAGGGCGACGTCGGCACGCGGATGATCGCCGATGGCGACTTCGACGTCGCCCTGCTCGCCTCCCGCCACACGCTGCTCGACCAGGCGGCGCTGACCGGCTTCCTGCCGGCGGCGCAGGCGCGCGGCCTGCCGGTGCTGGCGGGCAGTTCCACCGGCCGGAGGCCGCCCGCGGCAACGGCGGCGCCCGGTCCTGACCATCCTGCGGAGGAGCCTTGCATGAGCCAGCCGAATACCCTGATCTTCGTCGACCTGGCCGCCGACGATCCCGCGGCCGCCGGACGCTTCTACAGCGAGGTGTTCGGCTGGCAGGACGACCAGCGTCCGGCCGGGCTGTACCATCGCATGGTGCCGGGCGGGACCTTCCCGAGGAGCGACGGCACCGACAGCGGGGTCGGCAACCTGCACCTCGGCATCTTCAAGGCGGCGAACGCACGGCCGCATCCCGACCCGGCCGGCGCCGAGCCGCGCGGGCTGAGCCAGGGCGGACGCAAGGCTCGCGTCTGGATCCTGGTCGGCGACGGGCAGACGGCGGACGCCCTCCTGGAGCTTGCCGTGCAGCGCGGCGCGGCTGTCCTGTGGCGCCGGCACTACTGGGCCGAGTTCAACGGCTTCAACGATGCGTTCCGCGATCCCTGGGGCAACGAGATCGTGCTCTGGAGCAAGGCCGGGCCGGCGCCGGCCATCCCCGACGGCTACACACGCGAGTGAGCGCCAGGTCGCATCCGCCATGGGCCTTCCGGCTCCGTTCCGGCGCGGGGCGACGGACAGGAAGCGTGTTCTTTCTTGAAAGAAAGAACCAAAGAACTCTGCCCAAGGGGACCCGGGCCCAGCCGCGCGTCCGGAACCCCACGGGCAAAGTCTTTTTGCTTCTTTTTCTTCAGAAAAAGAAGAGTCCTGCCTTCCCTTGGCAGGGCGCGGCCAGACCCTAGAAGCGGTAGCCGACGGAGCCGATCACCTGGAATGGCGGGACATACTGGTTGCTGGTCTGGCCGGTGCCGTACGGGTCCGTGTACTTGCTGTTGATCCCGGCGATGTTGGTGAGGTTGGTGGCCGTGAGCTGGACGAGCCAGTTGGTGTGGGTGGGGACGTAGGCCAGGTTGAAGTCGAGGACGCCATAGGAGTTGATCCGGTCCAGGCTCGGCTCGTTGAAGATGCGCTCGAATTCGGTGCCGCGGAATATGAACTGCGCACGCGGCGTCAGCGTGCCGTAGGGCACGTCGAACGTGTAGGAGACGGCGATGGAGCCGGAGACCGCGGGCATCGCGGGGGGCGTCCGGCCTCTCAGGTTGCGCGCGCTGGCGAGCACCTCGGCGTAGCATTTCGGGTTGTAGTAGGCGCCGCCGTTGGCGCACGGCCCGGTCGACTGGTTCTCGATGCTGTTCTGGACCGTGGAGTCGATGCTGAAGTAGTCGCCCTGCACCTCGCCTTTCTCCAGCGCTAGGTGGCCGTCGACGATGAGCCGGTTGGTGACGTAGGTGGCGTCGGCCTCGGCGCCGTAGATGTGGACGGAGGGGATGTTCGATATGCCGCCGTCGAACGGGACCGGATCGGTCTCGATATACTGCAGGTTCTTGTAGAAGTAGAAGAACGAGGCGAGATTGAGCCGCAGCGTGCGGTCCAGGAAGTAGTTCTTCGAGCCGACCTCGAACGCCGTGTTGGTCTCCGGATGGAAGGTCTCGGGGATGACGACCTGGCCGTAGATGCCGTTGACGCCGCCCGGCTTGTAGCCGCGCGCGAGGGATGCGTAGACGAGGTTGTTCGGCGTCACGTCGTAGTCCAGGCCGAAGCGGTAGGTCGGCACGTGGTCGACATAGGCCTGGCTGACCCTGTCCACGCCGTTGACGGAGAAGTTGTAGCTGTCCTCGCCGTAGTAGTCGTAGTTGTAGCGGCCGCCGATGGTCGCGCGCAGGTCGGGCAGGATGTGGTAGGTGGCCTGCCCGAACGCCGAGTACGACCGCCGCTCGACGGAGGTGTCGTTGCCGTACTCGAGGTTGGGGGTCCGCAGCCTGAGCTGCGCCTGGGACAGCTCCTCGATATCGGTTGGGATCGCCAGATTGGCAGCCGTCGGCGCGGAGCAGGGCTGGAAGGTGCACTCGAACTCGGCGACGAACTGGTGGCTCGACTGGTTCAGGACGAAGGCGCCGACGTCCCACTCCAGCCTCGACCCCGGCAGCGAGAGCAGGTCGAACTCCTCGTTGAGGTTCTTCAGCTTGGTGTTCCAGCCGGCGAGATCGTCGTAGATCCCCAGCACCGAATATGCGCTGCGGGAGCTGTCCTCCTGCTGCTGGTGGTTGAGTCCCTGGTACGCGCTCACCGATCTGATGCTGAAGTAGTTCGTGTCGTACTGCAGGTTGAGGTGGTACAGCTGGGTGTGCAGGTTGAACTCGGACGGGTAGTCCTGCTCGAACTTGCGCGGGTCGGGCTGCGGATCGAGGATGTTCTTCTGTTCGGCCCCGTTCTGGTCCGCGCCGTACCACATGCCGGTCAGGGTTGCGGTGAAGCGGTCGGTCGGCTTCCACAGGATCGCGCCCTTGAAGCTCTGGTCGTGGGCGTCGTCCAGGTCGTTGCCGCGCAGGAGGGTGTCCGTGCCGAACCCGTCGTGGTCGAACTTCTGCGCCGACAGGCGGACGGCGACGGTGTCGCCGAGGGGGACGTTCACCTCCGCACGCTCTCGGCTCAGGCCGTAGTTCCCGCCGCTGACGTCGGCCGCGCCGTCGAGCACGTTGAGCTGGGGCTGGTTGGTGACGATGGAGATGGCGCCACCGTCCGCGCTCTGCCCATACAGGGCCCCCTGCGGCCCCCGCAGCACCTCGATGTGGTTGATGTCGAACAGCGTCTGGTCGAGCGAGATGGTGTTCGCGATGTAGGCGCCGTCGATGAACTCCGCCACGCCCGGCGAGGTGGTCAGGGAGTTTTCCGGGGTTGCGGAACCGACGCCGCGTATGGTCACGAGGTTCTCGAACCCGGAGGCCTTGGTGACCTCCAGGCTCGGGACGATCGCGTTCAGGTCGGAGATCTGGTTGGCGAAGATCTTGTCCAGGGTGCTGCCGGACACGCTGCTGATCGCAAGCGGGGTCTTCTGGAGGTCTGTGTTGCGGTGCTCCGTGCCGATGACCACCGGCGCGATCCCGATGGTGCCGGTTCCGGCCGCAGCCGTCGTGGCCACATCGGAGACCGGCCCGGCCTGGGTGGCCGGCCTGGTCTCGGCGGCCGGTCGGGCCTGCGGCGCGGTTCTGGGCTTCCTGGGTTTGGCAGCCCTGGGCTTTGCCGGTGCCGGCTTCGACGCGGCAGGCGCCGCTGCGGGGCTGGCGGCCTGCTGCCGCGCGCTGGCCGGAGCCGCCATCAGCACGCAGGCCGGGAGCACTGCAATCGAGTAACGCAACCACAGGCGGGCAGACATGGCCACACTCCTCCAGGACCGCAAACGGCGGACGACACGAAGCACATCGAAACCATCGCGCGGCAACCAGACCGTGCACGGGCGCATAGTGGCTCTGGCAGGGCCGATACTGCCTGGCCGAGAACGTTGATGACCTGAGGCGTAATCAAGTCATCGCGTTCGCTCGCCGCGCCTGAACAAGTTCTCCGTAAAACCGAATTCCCGATGGCGCACTACAGTGGACTATGCGGTCCTGGACGCCGGCGTTCTTGTGCAGCCGCGCACGAAAAATTGTAGTGGCTCTCTTGTCGAGCGCGACGCTTGTCATACCCGCGCATGTCGAGGAGCGGCCGGGCCCGGTTCACGGGTGCCGGCCTCGCGCGGATGCAAGAGCCGAGGCGCGCTGGCACAAGTATGCCGTGTGGACCAACAATAGGGTGGCGCGGGCGCCGGACCACTGCAGTCGCCGAGGATCTGCCAGGAATGAGCAACGTTTGCGGGACGGAGGCGGCAGCCTCCAGGGATTTCGGCCTGCCGTCGGATCATGGCGGCAAGGATCTTGGCATATTCCTGCCGATGGCCAATGGCGGCTGGATCCTGTCCAGCACGGCGCCGCGCCTGGACGGGTCGTACGACTACAACCGCCGCGTCACGTTGCTGGCCGAGGAGGTCGGGTTCGACTTCGTCATGTCGATGGCGAAATGGCGGGGCTACGGCGGGGTGACGCAGCATTGGCGCTCCTCGCTCGACTCGCAGATCCTGATGGCGGCGCTGGCGGCGATCACCAGCCGGGTGCGGATCATCCCCACCATCCACACCCTGCTGCAGAACCCGGCGGTGACGGCCAAGATGATCGCGACGCTGGACCAGGTGAGCGGCGGGCGCGCCGGGCTGAACGTGGTCACCGGCTCCTACAAGGGCGAGTTCGCGCAGATGAACGCGTGGCGCGACGATGTCGGCCATGACGAACGCTACGATCTCGCCGAGGAGTGGATCGACGTCATCCAGCGGCTGTGGCGCGAGGACAGCGTCACCTTCAGCGGGCGCTACTTCAGCATGGACGACTGCCACTCCGATCCGAAACCGTCGCAGACGCCGTTCCTGGTGTGCGCCGGCACCTCGGCCAAGGGGATGCGGTTCGTCGCCGACCGGATGGACGCGATGTTCGCCGGCGGGCGCGACTACGCCGAGCTGGCCGCGACCTGCGCGCGGGTCAAGGCGATGGCGGCCGAGGGCGGGCGGCGGGTGCGCACCTACACGATGATGACGCTGGTGATCGCCGACAGCGACGCCGAGGCGCAGGCGCAGGCGGATCATTTCCGCGCCGGGTTCGACGAGGAGGCCTGCTTCGGCATGATGCGGGCCTACGGGTTCCTGGACGCGGAGATCGGCCGGGAGAACGCCTTCGTGCAGACCGCACGGTCTGGCTTCATGGCGACGCGGATCGTCGGCTCGGCGCGCACGGTGGCGACGCAGATGATCGAGGTGATCGAGCGCTGCAGCCTGGACGGGATGATGCTGATCTTTCCCGACTACCTGCACTCGATGCCGGTGTTCGCCGCGGAGGTCATGCCGCGCGTGCGCGAATTATTCCCGGAACGGAGCCTGGTGCAGGAGGCGGCGGATGCGCTTTGAGGTGGAGCTCGACCCGGACGTGGCGCCGGACGCGCTGCCGGCGATGATCGTGCCGTCGCGCACGGCGCTGCTGGTCATCGACGCGCAGCAGGACTTCATCGCGCCGTCCGGCGCGGCCGGCGCGTGGGGGATCGACTTCGGCGTCTTCGACGCGCCGTTGCGGCGCATCGGGGCGCTTGTCGCCGCGGCGCGTGCGGCGGGCGCCACGCCGGTGTTCGTCCGCGTCGTCACGCGGGAGGCGACGGATGCCGGCGCGCTGAAGACCCTGCACGCCCGCAGGGGACTCGCCGCCGGGCAGCTGGCGATCTGCCGGGCCGGCACGCAGGGCGCGGACTACTACGGCGTCGCGCCGGAGGACGGCGACTGGCACGTCGAGAAGCCGCTCTACTCCAGCTTCGTCGGCACCGACCTGGACGCGCGGCTCCGCGAAGCCGGGCTGGACACGTTGGTGGTCGCAGGCTTCACCACCGAGTGCTGCGTGTCCTGCACCGTGCGCGACGCGTTCCACCGCGACTACGACGTGTTCGTGGTGCGCGACGCCTGCGCGGCCTACGAGGACAGCCTGCACGTGGGCGCGCTCCAGGCGATGGCGAAGAACTGCGCCATGCTGACGCAGACGGAGGCGGTGCTGGCGGCGTGGCGTTGAGCACTTCGCCGCGCCTGGCCGTCGACACGCTGATCACCGGCGCCACCCTCGTGACGATGGACGCGGAGCGGCGCATCATCACCGACGGGGCGCTGGCGATCCGCGGCGACCGGATCGCCGCGGTCGGCAAGGCCGCCGAGGTCGCGCCCGGCGTCGACGCCGCCCTGGTGGTCGACGGGCGGCGGTTCGTCATGACGCCCGGCTTCGTCAACGGGCATGTCCACGCCACCGAGACCCTGGTCAAGGGCTACATCCCGGAGAACGCCGGCTTCGACGACGGCATCTGGAAATGGTCGGTGCCGCTCTACGAGGCGCAGGACGCCGAGGAGCAGCGCTTGGCGGCGCAGCTCTGCGCGGTGAGCATGCTGCGCACCGGCACGACGTGCTTCCTCGAGGCGGGCACCATCCTGGCGCTGGACCCGGTGTTCGAGGCGCTGGCGCAGACGGGGATACGCGGGCGGATCGGGCAGTGGGTGATGGACCGCGACGTCTCCGGCGACGGCGACCAGTCGGCGATGACCGGCCGGGCGCTGCGCGTGCTGCAGTCGGAGCTGGAGCGCTACCCGCCCGGCGAGGATGCGCGGCTCGCGGCATGGCCGCTGCTGATCGGCCACAACACCTGCACCGACGCGCTCTGGCGCGGTGCCAAGGCCCTGGCCGACGCGCATGGCGCCGGCATCTCGGCGCACATGAGCCCGATGGAGAGCGACGCCGAGTGGTTCCTGGCGCACACCGGACGCCGGCCGGTGGAGCATCTTGCGGAGCTCGGAGTGCTCGGGCCGAACCTCTGCCTGACCCACATGGTTCATCTCGACGCGGCCGAGCTCACCTGGCTCGCGCAAACCGACACCAGGGTGATCCACTGCCCGGGTGCGGCGCTGAAGGGGGGGTTCGGCCTGTTCAGCCATGGGCGCTTTCCGGAGCTGGACGCAGCCGGGGTGACGGTGATGCTGGGCACGGACGGCGCCGACCATGCCGACCTCATGCGGTCGATCAACCTGGTCGCCTCGGTGTTCAAGGATGCGCGGCGCGACACGTCGCTGTTCGCGGCGCAGCGCGCGCTGGAGATGGCGACGGTCGACGGCGCGTGCGCGCTCGGCCTGCCGGGCGTGATCGGCTGCCTGTCCGTGGGCGCGAAGGCCGACCTGGTGCTGCACGACACGGCCCGGCCGGAGTGGACGCCGCTGCTGAACTGGGTGGCGCAGCTGGTCTGGTCGGCGGATGGCCGCGGTGTCCACAGCGTCTGGGTCGACGGGCGGCGGGTGGTGGAGGACTACCGCTGCACGACGGTGGACGAGGACCGGCTGTTCGACCGGGCGCAGGCGGCGGCCGGGCGGATCGTCGCGCGTTCGGGATTGCCGCTGGTGTGCCCCTGGCCGGTGAGCTGAGGATGCGGGAGGTGCCGTCGGGCGCGTCGCCGTTCCGCGAGATCATCGACCTGAGTCACGAGATGTTCGCGGGCATGCGCAACGGCGGCGGCTGGGAGGTGGCGTTCCCGGTGATGGACACCTTCGCCCGCACCGGGATGATGACCGGCGGCCGCGTCGCCTACGAGACCCGCATGATGCTGTTCCCCGAGCACTGCGGGACCCATCTCGACGCGCCGCGGCACTTCCACGAGCCCGGCAGGTCGGTCGACCAGATCCCGCTCGAGCGGCTGCTGCTGCCCGGGCATCTGCTGGACCTCACCCGTCGCGGGCCTGGGGAGGCGATCACGATCGCCGACTTCGAGGCGGCCGAGGCGGCGTCCGGCGCGCGCATCGGCCCCGGCACCGCGACGCTGTGCTGGACCGGGTCGGACGTGGCCTGGGGGCAGCCCGACATGGGGCGGCGTCGCCCGCACGTGCCGGCACGGACCGCGCAGTGGCTGGTGGATCGCGGCATGCGGCTCTTCGCCACCGACATGATCGGCATGGACGATCCCGACGAGTGGTGGGACCCGACGCACCAGGTCTGGCTGTCGAACGACGTCTGCATGGTGCAGCAGCTCTGCGGCCTGCAGCGCCTCGTCGGCAAGGCTTTCCTGTTCGCGGCGCTGCCGATCAAGGTGAGAGGCGCGACCGGCTGCCCGGTGCGCGCGGTGGCGCTGGTGCTGTGAGCGGCCGAACCGGAGGCAGCCTGTCTCGCCCCAGGGTGTGCCGGCCTGGGCACCGTGCAACTGGCAGTTCGTGCCTGTCCAAGACGGCGCGGCGCGGCGCGACTAGCGTGCTGGCCTTCTCCAAGCACCTTTTTCGTACTGGATGTTCACCATGCTCGGCTCCGTCCTGAACGACACGTTCTTCAGCAGCCTGGCCAGCTCGGTGCGGCCATTCGACCGTGCCGAGTCGCTGCCGCCGGCCTGCTACGTGGACCAGGAGTTCTTCGAGTTCGAGAAGCAGGCCCTGTTCCACAAGGAATGGCTCTGCGTCGGGCGGGAGTCCTGGGCCAAGGAGCCCGGCGACTTCTTCTGCGCGACCCATGTGGGCGAGCCGCTGGTCGTGACCCGCACCCGCGATGGCGAGCTGGCGGCGATGTCGGCGGTGTGCCAGCACCGCGGCATGCTGGTGGCGGAGGGCCACGGCAACGTGAAGGCGCTGGTCTGCCCCTACCACCACTGGGTCTACGGCCTCGATGGCGCCCTGCTGGGCGCGCCGGAGATGCAGCGGACCTGCGATTTCGATCGCGCCGATCACGGGCTGCCGCGGCTCAGGGTGGAGACCTGGCAGGGCTTCGTCTTCGTCAACTTCGACGACGACGCCCCGCCGCTGGGGCCGCGCCTGGCGCTGCTGGACGACGTCGTTGCGAACTACGACCTGTCCGGGCTGGACGGACCGCGCCCGGATGCGGCGATGCGGTTCGACTGGAACTGGAAGGTCATGCTGGAGAACAACAACGACGGCTACCACGCGAACCGGCTGCACAAGGGGCCGCTGCACGACACGGTCCCGAGCAGCATGGCGCGGTTCCCGGATCTGCCGGACGACGCCGGAGGATACTATCGCACCAACGGCTCGACGCATCCGCATGCGAGCTTCAACCCGACGCAGAAGGCGCTGCTGCCGGTGTTCGGCAAGCTCACGGAGGAGGAGCAGAACCGCGTCCTGTTCGTCAACATTCCGCCGACCCTGTCCCTGGTGATGAACACGGACATGGTCCTGTACCTGATCATGCAGGCCGAGGATGCGAACCACCATTCGCTGCTGATGGGGGCCCTGGTCACCCCGGACGCGATGGCGAACCCGATGTTCGACCGGCTGATGAAGTTCAACCAGGAGTCCGTGCAGGAGATCGTCGAGCAGGATCTGCATGTCGACGCCTGCGTGCAGCGCGGGCTGCGGTCGAAGTTCGCCCCGCGCGGGCGGTATTCCTGGCAGGAAGGCGCGCAACGGCAGCTCAACGTCTGGCTGGTCGATCGCTATCGCCGCGGCTGGGCGGCGATGAAGGCCGGCCAGAGGCAGGACGACGCGCCAGAGGCCGGTCAGGCGTCAGATGGCCTTGGCCTGACGGAACTCGCGGGGGGTTTTGCCGAACTCGGCGCGAAATGACCGGCTGAAATGGCCGGCGTCGTTGAAGCCCCAGCGAAAGCAGATCTCGCTGATGGAGAGATGACGCAGCGTCGTGTTGGCCAGGTCGGACTTGCAGTGCGTCAGGCGGCGTTGCCGCAGGTAGGGGCTGAAGCTTAGGCCCGCCTGCTGGAACAGCTTCTGGATGTAGCGCCCGGAGATGTGCTGCTCGTCGGCGATGCGCTGCAGGTTCAGCTCGCCGTCGCCCAGGTGCAGCTCGATCGCCTGGCAGATGCGGTGGAGGTTGCTGGCGGCGGCGGCGTCGAGGGAGCCTCCCCCTGCGCTGGCGCCGAGGCTGGAGATGATGAACTCCGACAGGGCGACCTCGATCGGCCTGATGTCGTCGTCGGTGAGCTCGTCGAGGTCGTCGACGACCGAGGTGAGCAGGCTGGAGAAGGCGCGGTTGAGCGCGGCCCGGCTGGTGAGCGTGCCCCCCGGCATGATCCGCAGGTTCAGCAGACGCGGATGCAGCATCGTCTGCGGGATGCGGACGTACATCATGACGAAGCGGTCGGGCAGCTTCAGCGTGGAGTCGCGCCCGGTCGGGCCGTACAGGATGTCGCCCGGGCGCGGGTCGCTGCTCTCCGAGCCGTCGTCGAACAGGAACCGGCCCTTCACCGGCAGGGCGAGCCAGAGACAGGGCGCTCCGCTGGAGCACTTGCCGGAGATCGTCTGCGCGGAGGAGGAGACGCGCGAGAACTCGATGCCGAGCGGCGAGACGATGCTGGAGATGTCGCCGCAGAACCCGCCGGGGTCCTGCAGGCTGGTGCCGGGCAACGCGATCCTGCGCAGCGCCTCGCCCCAGATGCGTTCGCGATCAGCCTCGGCCACGTCGTCGGTCGAGCACTTCCATGACTTCATGCCTTGGGCCTTCGTGCAGTGGCAGGCGGCGGGCCGCGACCATCCGGAAGGTCGCGGGGGTCGCGTTGTCAACTCAAGTTGGAGCAAAACCCGTGCCAGAGGCCTTGACACACGCGACGCCCGCCGCCGGCTGCAGGGGAGCCGGCGCGTGGCAATGCACGGTGCATGCTCAGACAAGACGGCGGGGGGCGGCGCTTCTAACACGGAATCCGTCGCGGTTTGCCCTGCCTGGTCGCAGGCCGACGAGCGCGCACGTGTGACAAGGCGCAGGTTGCAATGAGCACAGCCGTGGACCTTGTCGAGACCGGCTGGAGGCGATCGGACGCGTGCGCGCGCGGTGGCTTTCTCGGCAGCGCAATCGGCTGGATCGGGAACGGCTGCCGGGCGGACCGGACGCGTCGCGCCGATCCGCACCGCGGCGCCATCGTCGCGCCGGCGGCCGGGGGATGAGCCAGGCCGCCGCGGGCGGGCCGGACCCGTCGACGTCCCCCCGGCAGGTCGACCTGCTGATCCTGCACGCCATCCTGGTCACCATGGACGGCGAACGGCGGATCATCCTCGACGGCGCGATCGCGGTGCAGGGCGACCGCATCGCCGGGGTGGGCAAGAGCGCGGAGCTGCAGCGCGCGTTCACGGCGCGCGAGGTCGTCGACGGACGTCGCTTCGTCATCACGCCCGGTCTCGTCAACACCCACGTGCACGTGACCGGGGAGCCGCTGACACGCGGGCTGGTGCCGGACAACAGCGGGTGGCGGAGCAACGTCTTCGACTGGCTGGTGCCCATCCACATGGCGTACGGCGAGGCCGACGAGCGCCTGTCGGGCCAGGCGGCGGCGCTGGAGATGCTGCGGACGGGAACCACCTGCTTCCTGGAGGCCGGCACCATCCGCCACCTCGACGCGGTGGTCGACGGCCTGACGGAGATCGGCATCCGCGGTCGCGTCGGCCAGTGGGCCTGGGACTTCGCGCCCGAGGACCAGACCTACCCGGCGGCCGCAACGGACAGCGCGATCGCCCTGCTGGAAGCCGAGATCGCCCGCTACCCGGTGGCCGCGGACCGGCTCGTCGCCGCCTGGCCGGTGCTGATCGGGCACATGACCTGCAGCGCCCGGCTGTGGCGCGCGGCCAAGGCGCTGGCGGACGCCCACGGCCTCGGGGTCGCCGCCCACATGAGTCCGGTGCAGGCCGACCCGGACTGGTTCCAGGCGCGGCACGGCGTGCGGCCGGTGCAGTACCTGGCCGAGATCGGCGCCATCGGATCGAACACGGTGCTGACGCACGCCGTGCACCTCGATGCCGGCGAAACGAACATCCTGGCGGAAATGAAGGCAAACGTTTCGCATTGCGCGACCAGCGCGCTGAAGGGCGGCTACGGCGCGACCGCCGTCGGCCGCTTTCCCGAGATGCAGGCCGAAGGCGTGACCCTGGCGCTCGGCACCGACGGCAACAACAACAGCAACAGCCACGACCTGATGCGCGCGACCTACCTGCTCGCCGGCCTGTTCAAGGACAGCCGGCAGGATCCGGAGCTGTTCCCCGCCGAGCTCGCCTACGAGTGCGCGACCCTGCACGGCGCCCGGGCGCTGGGGATGGCGGCCGAGATCGGCTCGCTCGAGGCCGGCAAGAAGGCCGACCTCGTCGCCCACGACACCGACCGTCCGGAGTGGCGGCCGCTGTTCAACGTCGTCAACCAGCTCGTCTGGTCCGCCGACGGGCGCGGCGTGCACAGCGTCTGGGTGGACGGCAGGCGGGTGGTGGAGAACTACCGCTGCACGACGGTGGACGAGGAGCGGCTCTACGCCGACGCCCAGCAGGCGGGCGAGCGGATCGTCCGCCGTGCCGGGCTTGCGGCCACCAGCAGGTGGCCGGTCGTGTGATCGGGCGCGAATGGCTGGTCCTGGTCGCGGTGTGCGCGGTCTACTTCTTCGCCCTGGCCAGCACCTTCCAGTCGATGGGGGTGGTGGTGTTCGCGATGTCGGCGGAGTTCGGCTGGAGCGAGGCGGCGGCCGGCGGCAGCTTCATGGCGCTCGGTCTCGCCTGCTGCGCCTCGGCGCTGCTGCCGGCGCTGCTGATCCCGCGCATCGGCGGCCGGTGGACGATCGTCGCCGGGTGCCTGATCCTGGCGGCCGGCTTCCTGGTCGGCCGGCTGTCCTGGGACCTGCGCAGCTTCACCGTCGCGGCCGCGCTGTTCGGCGTGGCGTTCTCGCTGGTCGCCAACACCACCGGGATCTACCTGACGGCCGGCTGGTTCGGCGCCGGGGCGCCGCGCATGATCGGGGTCTATCTCACCGTCGGCGCGCTGGGGGGCGTGGCGGGGCCGCCGGTGGCGCAGGCGCTGGTCTCCGGCGCCGGCGGGTGGCGGGCGCATTGGGCCAGCATGGCGGTGGTGGCGCTGGGATTGTCGGCGCTGTGCGGGCTGCTGCTGCGCGAGCCGCCCGGCGGCGACACGCGGGAGGCGGGCGGGAGCGCCCGCTGGCGGCAGGCGCTGCTGTCCTGGCCGTTCGCGACCATCGCCGCGGCGATGGTGATGACCCAGGTCTGCCTGCTGACGGTGCTCGGCGTCGTCTCGCCGCATGTGGTGCGGCTCGGCGGCCCGGCGGCACTCGCCGCCACCGTGCTGAGCATCCAGGCGCTGGTCGGCGCCGCGACGACGGCGGCCGCGGGGTGGCTTGCCGAGCGGATCGACCAGCGGCTGCTCCTGGTGGCCGGGCTGCTTGCGCAGGCGTCGGCCATGCTGCTGCTCGGCTGTGGCGGGCTTGGCTGGCCGATCGACGCCTTCGCCCTGCTGTTCGGCCTGGGCTGGAGTGCGGCAAGCCTCGCCGTCACCGTTCTGCTGGTGCAGTATTTCGGCCATCGCGACGGCAGCACGGCGCTGTCGGCGGTCTGGATGCTGTCCGGCGTGGCGGCGTTCGGCCCCACGGCGGCGGGGCTGGTCGCGGATCGGACGGGCAGCTTCGCGCCGGCGCTGACGGCGATCGGCGTGCTGCTGGTGCCGCTGGCGGGCGCGGGGCTCCTCTTGCAGCCGCCGGAGCGACGCCGCACGGGCGGCCTGGCGGCGGGGCTGCCGGCGAGCGAGGAGGCCTGAGGATGGCGGACGGACCACGCGATGTCCTGGACGCGGTGTGCGCGGCGATCGACCGGGACGAGCTGGTCGAGCTGGTGCTGGCGTTGTGCAACATCCCGGCGCCGGTCGGCACCGGCGGCGAGGCGGCGCAGTTCGTGTTCGACTGGATGGCGCGCGAGGGCTTCGCGCCGCGCAAGGCCGGCCTGGTCGAGGACCGTTTCAACGTGATCGGCCGCTATGGCGGCCAGGGGGACGGCCCGAACCTGCTGTTCTCCAGCCATCTGGACACCGAGTCGCCGCTCTACCACCCGGACGACCGCTACAGCGTGCGGCCGGAGACGGTGGCCGATCCGCAATGGCTGGGCGCATGGCTGGAAGGCGAGACGTTCGTCGGCCATGCGGTGGGCAACGACCGCGGGCCGATGGCCTGCTTCCTGATCGCGGCCAAGGCGCTGAGGACTGCCGGGATCGGGCTGTCGGGCACGCTGTACCTGACCGCCTGCCCCGGCGAGATCGGGCCGGAGCCGGCGGAGGAGCACCAGGGGCCGGCCTTTCTCGGCAAGGAGGTCGGGGCGCAGTTCATGCTGAACCACGGCGGGGTTGCGCCCGACTTCGCGATCGCCGCCGAGGGCACGGACTTCGGCGTGAACTGGGTCGCCTGCGGCTACACGAACTACCGCATCACGCTGCATGGCGAGGCGGTGTTCACGCCGATGCTGGAGCATCCGGAGGACAGTCGGCAGCATCCCAACCCGATCGTGCGGCTGGCCGCCGCGATCGAGGTTCTGCAGGCCTGGGCCCGCGACTACGAGACGCGGCATCGCTACGAGGGTGTCGGCGGCACGGCGATCCCGAAGGTGCAGATCGGGGCGGTGCGGGGCGGCAATGCACGCTCGCTCGGCGCGGGCAGCGAGCTGTGCTCGATCTACCTCGAGGTGAACACGACGCCGGCGCAGCGGATCGGCGACGTCGATCGCTCCCTGAAGGCGGCGTTCCGGTCGGCCGGCCTGGGGCGGGTCGAGATCACGCCCTACGTGATGCGGCCCGGGTTCGAGGCCGACGCCGGTGCGGTCGAGCCGCTGCGCGCGGCGCTGGACCAGGCGCACGCCGCGGTGCGCGGCGCGCCGATGCCGATCAGCGCGCCGCTCTACGCCAGCATGTGGCGGGACCACAACGTGTTCAACATGAACCGGGTGCCGGCGGTGACGATGGGCCCGGTGCGATGGCGGCCCTCGGTCACGGACCTGGTCCAGTGCGCACGGATCTATGCCCTGACCGCGATCGGGGTCTGCGGGCGGCATTGACCGCGGCCAGGAGCCTCCCGCCACCTTCCCGGGTGGAGGCTGTCATGGACCTTCCGGCTCCGTTTCCGTGCGCCGCAACGGACAGGAAGCATGTTCTTTCTTGAAAGAAAGAACCAAAGAACTTCTGCCCATAGGAGTCCGGAGCTGGCCGGGAGCCTGTGACCCCATGGGCAAAGTCTTTTTGCTTCTTTTTCTTCAGAAAAAGAAGAGCCTTGCCTTCCCGTAGAACCGGCAGGGCGCTGTCAGCTCAGCAACAGCCTCTAGACCGGCCGGTCGCCAAGCACCTGGACCCGATAACCGGAACGGGTTTGCGGGAAGTAGTCCCAGATTGCGGAGTGCTGGACCGAGCGATTGTCCCAGAAGGCGATCGAGTCCGGGCGCCAGCGGAAGCGACACTGGAACTGCGGCCGCTGTATGTGCTGGAACAGGAACGACAGCAGCGCGGCGCTCTCGTCCTTGGGGAGCTCGTTGATCCGGGTCGTGTATCCCTTGTTCACGAAAATCGTCTTCCTGCCCGTCACCGGGTGCCGCCGGATGACCGGGTGCGTCGAGCGCGGCAGCTTCATGCCCTCGGGCGTGATGCCGGCGAACCCGACGACGGCGTCATGCGTCGCCGTGAGGCCCTCGAGGAACGCCTTCATGCGGTCGGACAGCTCGTCGTAGGCGGCGTACATGCTGGAGAAGACGGTGTCGCCGCCGGTGTCCGGCACCGTGTGCATGTGCAGGATGGAGCCCAGCGGCGGCTCCGGGTCGCAGCTCATGTCGGAGTGCCAGTCCTCGCCGGCGACAAAGGTTGAGTTCTCGTCGGCATGGATGATGGTGAGCTCGGGGTGATCCGGCACGCGCCACTTTGCGGTGCTGGGCGCGATGTGGATGCCGCCGAAGTGCCGGGCCAGCGTCTTGTGGTTCTCGAAGCTGATCGGCTGGTCGCGGAAGAAGATGGCCAGGTGGTCCGCCAGTGCCTGCTTCAGCTCCTCGATCTGCCCGTCGGGTAGCGGCTTCGTCAGATCGACGCCGGAGACCTCGCCGCCGACCACCGGGCTGAGTGGAGTGACTTCCATGGTTCGGTAGCTCATCGGGCAGCCCTCGGTTCTGGCGTGTTCTTCGTGCTGGATGGGCCTCTGCAGGAACGGCATCCCGGGGCGCTGCAATGACGCACGGCCGGGAGAGGGACATCTTGATGGCGCGCGCATGGATCCTTGTCGATCGCAGGTATTCCCCTTGCACCAGCATCGATGCATGACCGCCGCTGTCGTCGTGGCGCCGCCGTGCAGGAGCTGGCCCAGGGCGCATCCTTCCCTCCACGCGAGACGAGCGCACCGTCAGCCCCGGGAGCGGACATCCGGTCCTCCGTCTCAGCGGCACGGAGGCGAGGGCCAAAGACCGCGAATTGACAATGCCCGGGAACTGAAGATGGTCTGCCCCGATGTTCCTCAGCATCTTCGATGTCTTCAAGATCGGGATCGGGCCGTCGTCCTCGCACACGATGGGGCCGATGACGGCGGCCGTGCGGTTCCTCGACCTGCTGCGGGCGAGCCTCGCATCGGGTCCTGCGCCCGCCTCCGTCAAGGTCAGCCTCCACGGGTCGCTCGCCTTCACCGGCAAGGGCCACGCGACGGACCGGGCCATCATGCTCGGCCTGCTCGGCTACACGCCGGCGGAGCTGGACGACGGGGCGGACGAGGACCTGCGTCGGCTCGGCCTGACCAGCTTGCTCGAACCGCCGGGCCTGCCGCCCCTCGCATTCGATCCGAGCCAGGACGTCGTCTTCGACTACGGAGCCCCGCTTCCCGGCCATGCCAACGGCATGATCTTCCATGCCTGCGACGGCGATGGTGCGTCGTGCCTGTCAGAGACCTTCTATTCGATCGGCGGCGGCTTCGTCGTCACCGCGGCCGAACTGGAGAGGAGGGAGGGCGCGCCGGCCGAGGTGGCGCACGCCTGGCCCTACCCGTTCGACACGGCGGGCGCGATGCTGGGCATGGCGGAGGCCAGCGGCCTTTCCATCGCGGAGATGAAGCGCGCCAACGAGCTGGTCACGCGTGACGAGGCGGGACTCGCCGAGGGCATCGCACGGTTCTGGAGCACCATGAACGCGTGCATCGAGCGCGGGCTCACGCTCGACGGCGAGCTGCCGGGCGGGCTGCGCGTCAGGCGTCGCGCCAGGCACGTCCACGAGCAGCTGCTGCGGGAGCGCCACGGCAATGCCGTCCAGCCCCACGCCGCCTCGGACTGGCTCAGTGCCTACGCCATGGCGGTGAACGAGGAGAATGCCGCGGGCGGGCGGGTCGTCACCGCGCCGACCAACGGCGCCGCGGGCGTCCTGCCGGCGGTGCTGCGCTACTATCTCGATCACTGCATTGGCGCGCAGGCCAGCAGGATCGACGAATTCCTGCTGACCGCCGCCGCGATCGGGGGGATCGTCAAGCACAACGCGTCCATCTCCGGCGCCGAGGTCGGCTGCCAGGGAGAGGTCGGCTCGGCGGCGGCCATGGCGGCGGCCGGGCTGTGCGCCGTGCTCGGCGGCACGCCGCGGCAGGTCGAGAATGCCGCCGAGATCGCGCTCGAGCACCACCTGGGCATGACCTGCGACCCGATCGCCGGGCTTGTCCAGGTGCCGTGCATCGAGCGCAACGGCATCGGCGCGATCAAGGCGGTTGCCGCCGCGTCCCTCGCCCTGCGCGGCGACGGCTCGCACTACATGCCGCTCGACAACTGCATCCGGGCGATGCGCCAGACCGGGGAGGAGATGAGCGTCAAGTTCAAGGAGACCAGTCTTGGCGGACTGGCCGTGAACCTGCCGGGATGCTGACCGACCCGGGCGCCCGGCCTGCCACGCCTGGCCGGGCGCTCAGGCGCTGAGGATGTCATCGTGGAAGGCGCGCCGGACCAGCGCGACGCCGCCGCCGTCGCCGAGGATCTCGATCCGGCTGTCCTTCCCGTCGCGCCAGACACGCAGGTCGACGGTCCGGTCGCCGACGCGGACGCGCTCGAGGCGCAGCTCGCCGAGCCAGTCGGGCAGTGCGGGATCGGCGTAGATGGTCGAGGCGGCGGCGTCGATCTCGATGCCGAGCAGGCTGCGCAGGAGGCTGAAGACAGAGCCGGCCGCCCAGGCCTGCGGCACGTTGGCGCCGAGGTACTGGATCGGGAACGGCGACTCGCCGCGGCTGGTGCCGGCGAACACCTCGGGCATGCGGTTGAGCATGAACCGGCTGCCGGCGTCGATCAGCCCGCCGGCGATGCGCGCGGCCTCGGCGGCGAAGCCGTAGCGCTTCAACCCGAGCGCGATCAGGCCGTTGTCGTGCGGCCAGACGGCGCCGAGCTGGTAGTCGTGCGGGTTGTAGGCGGCGTGGCGCGACGACAGCGTGCGCACGCCCCAGCCGCTCCACATGTCGTCCGCCATCAGGCGGTCGACGACACGCCGCGCGCGGTCCTCGGGCACGATGCCGGACCACAGCAGGTGCCCGGCGTTCGAGGCGTTGCTCATGACCCGCTTCTTGTCCGGATCGAGGCACAGCGCGTAGGCCTGCGCGGCCTCGTCCCAGAACGCGTCGTTGAACCGGTCGAACAGCTCCTTTGCCTTCGCGCGCAGGCGGACGGCGTCCTGGGGGCGGTCGAGCGCGTCGTAGATCGCGGCCATGCGGCACCAGGCGTCGAACACGTAGCCCTGCAGCTCGCACAGCGCCTTGGGCGCGGGCACGTCGCTGCCGTCCTCGTGGAGGACGGCGTTGCCGGAGTCCTTCCAGCCCTGGTTCTCCGCCCCGTGCGGGGCGAGGCGGCGGTATTCCTGGAAGCCGTCGCCGTCGAGGTCGCCGTGCTCGTCGATCCAGCGCAGACAGCGCTCCGCGGTGCCGAGGTGCGTCTCGATCAGGCTGCGGTCCCCGGTGAAGTGCCAGGCGTGGTACAGCAGCACGAGGTAGAGCGGCGTGGCGTCGGCGGTGCCGTAGTACGGGGTGTAGGGGACCAGGCCGAGCTGGGCCAGCTCGCCGTGGCGCAGCTCGTGGGGGATCTTGCCGGGCTGCATGTCGCGGCTGTCGTCGGTGCCGTCGGCCTGGTAGCGGGCCAGCATGGCGAGCGCGCCGCGGGCGAAGTCGGGGTAGACCGCGAGCGTCTGCAGCGCGGTGATGAGGCTGTCGCGGCCGAACAGGGCGGCGAACCAGGGGATGCCTGCGGCCGGCAGGAAGGCCGGGGTCTGGTCGCACTCGAGCGGCAGGCGAAGTGCCGCCAGATCGTCGAGCGACTGGTCGTAGAGCTGCTGCAGCGGCGCGTAGGGGGTGACCAGGCACATCGCCTGACCGCGCCAGCGCGCCAGCGCCGCGGCCTGCCCGCACTCCAGCCGGTCGCGAAAGGAGGAGGTCTGCGCCGCCATGAGCGTGTCGCCGTCGATGACGCGGTAGTCGAGGTCGGCGCTCCAGGCGCCCTGCGACGCCATCCCGACGGCGTAGCACAGCGTGCCGTCGCGCAGCACCGGATGCGGCGCGCCGTCCGCGGGTCCGAGCCGCAGGCCGCGGCGGAAGCAGCCGTTGACGTGGATCGTCTCCAGGCACGCCTCCTCCTCCGACCAGCGGGTGCGGGTGTCGCCGCGGTCGACGAGGCGGTGCGACTTGACGTCGAAGATGTCGGCGAAGTCCCCGGCGACGCGGATCGCCAGCGACACCCGGACCGGCTCGAGGTGATGGTTGCGCAGCGACAGGGTCTCGCGCAGGCCGCCCTCACCGATGACGCGCGAGATCGACAGGCTGATCGTGCCCTTGGGCACCTCGCCGCCGTCCCTGGGCAGCGCCGGGCTGACCATCACGGTCTGCGCCGCGAAGTGCTCGGTGGCGGCCGAGCTGAGGAGGGTCCAGGGCAGGCCGTCCACGGTGACGGCCCAGGCGCTGACGAGGCGGGTGTCGCGGTAGAACAGGCCGCGCTCGCTCGGCTGGCGCACCTGGCCGTCGGGCTCGGTGATGAGGACGCACTCGCCGGCGTTGATGGTGAGCTGTGCCGGGCCGACGCTGATGTCGAACGCCAAGAGAACCTCCCTGTGCTGTCGCGCCGCCTCCGTGCGGCCCCGCTGCACCCTTTGCGTGCGAGGCGGTCCCGGGTTGCCGGCGTGTCGGTCTCGTACATGCGGCGGCCAAAGCAGGAAAGGTTGAGGCTCTGCCTCAAACTCCGCCAAGGGCAGGGCCCTTGGATCGCCTCCTCTTAAGTGAGGCCGGTCCAGGGGCGGCTCGCCCCTGGCGGGTCTGGGCAGAGCCCAGCCTTGCTTGCTGATGGGTCGACGAAACCATCCATTGGTGTCAGGTGGGCCTGCCTCTCGCCCGGGTGCTCCTGCGGCCTGGTGCGCGCACCCTGTCGGGGTCGATCATGGTGCCGTCGAGAGCTGCCGTGCCTCGATGATGGCAGGTCGGCCGGGCGATGCCTGCGTGACCAGGGCGGCGGCCTCCGCGTAGTGGCGGCGGGCCTCGTCGTCCTGTCCCAGTGCCCGGGCGGCCCGGGCTGCGCCGAGGAAGCCGTTGAACCGGTTCGGCGCCGCCGCGAAGCTGGTCGTGTAGGCCGCCAGCGCCTCGGCGGGGTGCCCGACCTCCAGCAGCAGGTCGCCATACAGCTCGCGCATCGGCAGCAGCTTGTTCTCCAGCCAGATGTGCTTCTCGCGTGCGTCGTCTCGCTCGGCCGCCTCGCGCATCAGGGACAGCGCGGCCGCGTCGTCGTGCCCGGCGTGGTCGCTCCAGGCCTCGGCGGCGTCGGCGTAGACGTTGACCAGCCCGGCCCAGTAGCCACCCTCGTCGCGCAGCACGGCGGGCCGCAGGCGCCGCAGCGCCGCGGCCTCGTCGCGCGCCGCCGCGGGCTGGCCGCTTCGTGCCGCGCCGAGCGCACGCACGAGGCGCACCGTTATGGCCTCGAACGGCGTGATGCCCTTCACCGGCATCGCGGCGGCGGCGGCCCAGTCGCCGCGCTCGAGCAGGTAGCGCGCCGCCACCAGGGTGCGCTCCACCGACGGCTCGGCGATGGCCAGCGCCTGCGCCACGGCCTCGTCCTGGCCGAGCTGCAGGTGCGCGTAGGCGATGAAGTCCATCCCGTGCGGATCGGCCGCGTCGAGCCACGCCGTCGCGGGGCGGGAGTCGGGCGCCATCAGCCTGGCGGCCGCGCGGTTCGCGGTGATCGAGTCCTGCCACAGGCCGAGCATGGAGTAGATGTGCGAGGGCATGTGCTGGGCGTGCATGGAGGCGGGCGCGATGGCGGCGTAGCGGTGGGCTGCGGGCAGTGCACGGGCGGCGAGGGCTGGGTAGTCGTAGGCGTGGATGAGGTAGTGCGGCGCGCCGGGGTGGTCGGGGTGGAGCGCCCACACCTGCTCGAGGATCCGCCCGGCCTCCCGCTGGCGGGTGTAGCCGGTGTCGGTGAGGTCGACCGCCTCCAGGATCGCGAGCGCGAAGAAGCTCTGCACCTCCGGGTCGTCCGGGTATCTCTCCGCGAGGCTGCGCATGGCTGCCTCGTAGGCGGCGGTCCGGGCGGCGTGGTCCTCTGCCGGGTCGCGGTAGTAGACGCCCATCGCGGCGATCAGCCCGGCCTCGCGCGGGCTCGCCGGTCCGGCGGCCAGTGCCCGGGCGACGTAGGCGTGTCCCGCCTCCAGCGCGGCACGGTCGGGGGCGCCTGCGAGCGGGTTGCCGCGCACCGTCATCGCCGCGCCCCACCACGCAATCGCGCAGTGCGGGTCGGTGGCTGCGACGGCGCGGAAGGCCTGCCCGGGGCCGTCGAAGTCGTGCAGGCGGGCGAGTGCCACCTCGAAGGCCGCGTCCGCGGCGGGCCTGCAGGAGGTGTGGAACGAGACGGTGCCATACCCCGGCACCACGGTTGCCCAGGCCGGCGGAGACACCGCCAGGGCGGACAGGAGCGCGGACAGGACGGCTGGCCAAGTGCGGGTCAAGGGGCGCTCTCCGCTGCGTGAGGCGGGGACATGGGGCGCTCCGCCGTGTCGGGAACCTCAATGCGAAAGGCGGCCTGACGGGACTCCAGGCTGGCCACCCGCTGTTGTCGGAGGCAGATGCTCCTCGCCTGAGAAGTTCCCCCGGCCGGCATGGCAGCCGATGCAGGCAGGTGCTCCACACCCGTCTTCCAGGCCATGCCGCACAGCCCGCCGACATGGAACCGGATGAACGCGCTCCGAAAGCCGCCCAGGACGCTGCGGGATGACGGGTCAGCCTGTGCGGCAGCCTGACCCGACCGCGGGCACCCTATTGACCAAGATGCTTGTCGAAGAAGACCGAGATCTCGGTAAAGGCTTCCTTGGCCTCCGGCAGGCGATCGTCGAACTGGTACTGCGCATGTGACTGGCCCTCGTATACCTCGAGGTCGGCCTCCACGCCCGCCCGATGCAGCGCCCGATGCACCCGCACGGTGTTGCTGAGCAGGAGGTCCCGCGTGCCGGTGGTCAGGATGGTCGGCGGGAAGCCGTGCATGTCGCCGTAGACCGGCGAGATCAGGGGGTCCTTCAGGTCGTGGCCCTTGGCATAGACCACTGTCGCCGCCTGGCAGAACCCTGTCGGAGAGACCAGCACGTTGTCGACCAGCTTGTTGGTGTAGAAGCTGTCGCCGACCATCACGGCATCGGACATCGGGGTGCCGGCCGCGAGCGCGCCGGGCAGAGGCAGGCCGAGCTGCTTGGCCCGCAGCGCCAGCTCCAGGGTGAGGGCTCCGCCGGCCGATGTGCCGAAGATGCCGATGTTCTTCGGGTCGGTCGTCTTCATCAGCGCCTTGTAGACGGCGACCGAATCATCGATCGGGGCCGGGAAGTAGGCTTCCGGTGGCATGCGGTAGTCCGGCATCACCACCTTGATGTGACCGAACCCGGCCATCATGATCGCCTCGGTCGCTCCCGTCTCGCCCGGGAACAGCACGTAGCAGCCGCCATGTTCGTGGAGCAGCACCCGGTTGCGGTTCTCCGGGGCGATCTCGTCCGGCGTCAGCGTGTAGACCCGGACGCCGTCCATGGTCGAAGCCTCCATCTTGACGGCGAGACGCGTCAGCATGTCCGGGATCGTCGCGTTGATCTTGATGGCCTGGTGGTCGGCAAAGGCACGCCATTCCTTGCCGGTCGTGAACTGGTCGTTCCAGGCGGGATTGAGCGGGGCGGCGATGAATTTCTGCATCCCCGGACTGACATCCGCGGTCGGCACCTGCAGTGCCTTTGATGGCACCTGTCTTGTCGCGAGCATTGTCCCATCGGCGGACGCCGCAATCGGGATTGCCACGATCACCGCGGCCAGCACGGCCGACGCAACGCGATCAGCAATACTTGACATGGGTATTCTTCTTTCCAGGACGTTTGGGTTGCAAGATAGGCCTGCAAAGCTTTCCTGTCACTAGGCTTTGCTGACATAGTGCCTTTTCAGGTGGGCTGATCTTTGACTATGTTACACGGGCCTCGCTGCAGGACCGCTCGGCCTCGCTGTTGCCCACCGTCATGCCCAGCACTTCGCATACCCCTCCGGCAGTTGGCGCCACCGGCCATACGCGCGGCGCGACATGCCCGCCGGCAGAACAAAAGGCAAAGCATGTCGATCCGGTCCACCCAGGCCCTTCGGGCGGCGCTGCTCGCCACCGGCATTCTGGGCCTGCCGATCGCTGCACGGGCCGCCCCGCAGGCGATCGGCCGACGAACCTGTTCATCACGCCGCTCGCGATCCCCGGCTCCACACAGTCGCTGCTGAACCCTGGGCTGCCGGACTACCCGAAGCTCGTCGCCGGGGAGGCGCTGCGGGAAGCAGTCAGTCCGAACGGCAAGACACTTGCCATCGTGACCGGCGGCCAGAGCTCGCTCGATGCTTCCATGGGTGCCACTGATGTTGCCAACTCGACGCAGCACGTCTTCCTCTGCAACGTTTCCGGCGTGAAGAAGCGTCACCCCGCGCTGCTGCAGGTGATCAAGCAGACCAACGCCCACCGCGGCCTGCCCTGGTCGCCCGACGACCAGACCCTGTTCGTTGCCAGAGGCTCTGACGAGGCCATCTACACCCACGCCAGGAACCCCGGGACCCACGACACAGCACGCCGACCAGCTTCCACCAGTGATGCGAGCAGGAACTCAAGCCAGACGTGCTCGCCTGACCGTCACCAAAGAAGGCACAGACCATGAAGATGACCGGAAACACCATTCTCGTCACGGGAGGCACCAGCGGGATCGGCCGCGCGCTTGCGGAAGCGTTTCACGACCGCGGCAACCGCGTGGTGATCGCCGGCCGGCGGCAGGACAGGCTGGACGAGATCGTGGCAGCCCGTCCGGGCATGGAGGCGATTCAGCTCGACCAGGATGACCCGGCCTCCCTGTCGCGTCTGGCCGAGGCGGCGCGCGAACGGTTTCCGGACCTGAACGTCCTGCTGGCAAACGCCGGCATCTCGCGCACGGAGGACATGACGGCGGACGGCTGGAGCACCGCCGACGCGGAGGCGGTCGTGAACACCAACATCCTGGGCCCGCTGCGCGTGACAGCGGCGGTGTTGCCCGTGCTGAAACGTCGCCGCGATGGGACGCTGATCGTCACCACCTCCAACCTTGCCTTCATTCCCCGCGCGGACTTCCCGTCCTATTGCGCCAGCAAGGCGTTCCTCCACTCCTGGCTGCAGTCGGTGCGCCACCAGCTGCGCAAAGTTCCTCTGGAGGTGCTGGAGCTGTCGCCGCCCTACGTGGCGACGGAGCTGACCGGACCTGGCCAGGTGTCGGACCCGCGCGCCGTGCCGCTCGACGCCTATGTGGCGGAGGTCATGCAATTGCTCGAAGCAGGCAACTGCCCCGGAGGCGAGGTGCTGGTGGAACGGGACTACTTCCGGCGGACGGCAGAGCGGGATGGCCGCTACAACGAGGTGTTCGCGACCATCAACCCGGGCTGATGCCGGCGGCCCGGTTCGTTGACCCGCAGGTCAAGCAAGGCTGGGCTCTGCCCAGCCCCGCCAAAGGCCGAGCCCTTTGGAAACCCTTCCCTTGAGGAGTGGTTTCCAAAGGCTTGCCTTTGGCGGAGTTTGAGGCAGAGCCTCAACCTTGCTTGCCTGGCCGGTCATGCTCGGGGAACACTGGCATGACCTTCCCTCCGTTCCCGTCGAATGGGGCGACCTTCGCCAAGCCACAGAACCAGGGCAAAGCGCAAAAGGTCAGGGTTTCCTGACGCTGATACGAGAGGCCATCCGCAGGTTGCGCATGCCGAAAGCGGATCCATTCACGTGCGTCTCGACGCGGTGAGTGCCCGGGCGGGCGTCTAGACGTCCAGCACCAGTTCGTGGCCTGGCATTGCGCGCGAACAGCACGCCGTCAGCAGCTCGTTGTTCGCCTTCTCCGCATCGGTCAGGAAAAGGTCGCGATGGTCGACAACGCCCGCCCTGACCCGGGTCACGCAGGTGCCGCAGACACCCTGCTCGCAGGAGATCGGAATGACGACACCCTGTTCCGCCAGCACCTGCGCGATGCTGCGCCCGGGTGGCACCTCTGCCGTGACCCCGCTGCGCGCCGCCACCACCGTGAACGGCAGCCCGTCGCGGTCCACGTCGGCCGTGAAGCGCTCGAAATGCACCCGCGCCGGACTCCACCCCAGGGTGGCTGCCGTCGCCTTCACGCTGTCCTGCAGCCGGGCCGGGCCGCAGACATAGACATGTGCGTCGTGCGCCTGCGACAGCACGGCGCCTGCGTCGAACCGCCGCGCCGGTCCGGCCGCGCCGGGCCCGCCGGCACCCAGGTAGGCCTCCACACGCGTCCCGAACGGCCCCTGTTCCAGTTCGGCCAGAAACGGGGCGGTCGTGCGGTCGTGCGCGCAGTAATGCAGCGTGAACTCGGCGCCCTTGCGGTGCAGCTCCGCCGCCATCGCCATCAGCGGCGTGACGCCGATGCCGCCTGCGACCAGGACATGCCGGGGCGCCGCCGGGTCGAGCCGGAAGTTGCTCCGCGGCGGCGTGATCCGCACCCTCCGGTCGGCGTGGAACGCGTCGTGGATTGTCGCCGATCCCCCGCGGGATGCGGCCTCCAGCAGCACGGCGATGCGGTAGCGGCTGCGGTCTGCCGGGTCGCTGCAGAGGGAGTACTGCCGCACGATGCCGGTCGCGATGTGGACGTCGATGTGCGCTCCGGCGTCGAAGGGCGGCAGCTCGCCGCCGTCGCAGGCGACCAGCTCGAGCGCCACGACCCGCTCGGTTTCGCGGGTCACCCGCTCGATCACGACCGGGACGGTTCCGGGCGCCCCGGGTCCGAGCAGCATCGGGCCGGACGGCACCGCACGGCGCGGGGCGGGCGGCGGGGCGCGCCGGACCTCTTCCTCGCCGTTCTGCCGCAGCAGGTCGAGCAGGCGCTTGCGGAGGATGATGCCCGGCCGGTCCGAGGGCATGTGCGCCTCGATCCTCGCGGTGATGTCGATCGTCGCGTCCGGGTCGGTGCTTTCCAGCACGTCGCGGTCCTCGTTGGTGATCTTCTGGTCCCAGGCGATCAGCTTCGCGGTCGAGCAGTCCTCCTCGCGGTCGTTGCGATACAGCAGCTGCATCAGCTGGATGTGCTCGTCGTCGATCGGCGTCGCGCAGTTGATGATGATGTGCCGGATGCCGCTGGGGTACTCCATGTCCATGCGTCTGCAGAACGGCAGGTACCAGTGGTTCTCCATCCTGCGCTGCGTGCGCGGCGTGGAGCAGCCGGTCACCTCGTGGGCTTCCGGCGGGTTCATGATGTCCACCGTGGAGGCGGCGTAGAACCCGTAGTCCGTCTCGATCACCTCGTAGCGCTTCGGCTTCGGCTGCGACGCGTCGCCGAAGGTCGAGGCGTGGACGAAGGCGAAATGCGCGTTGTCGAACGAGTTCTCCATCATGCGCAGCGGTGCCGTCCGCCACGTCTCGTAGAACTGGAAGATGCGGCGGAACGCCGGGTCGCGGTCCTCGGGGATGTCGAACAGGTCCTCGATCGGCTCCTCCAGCGAGACCCAGGCATAGCCGAAGCGTGACATGCACCAGTATGCGTCGACCTTCACGTCGGGTACCGGCTGGGTCTCGTCGAACTGCGGCACGCGCACGAGCCTGCCCGAACCGTCATAGGTCCAGCCGTGGTAGCCGCAGACGATCCGGCCGGCCTCGCACCAGCCCTTCGAGAGCTTCGCCGTGCGGTGGCAGCAGCGGTCGCGCAGGGCGCGGGGCTCGCCCTCCGCGTCCAGGAACAGCACGATGTCGATGCCCATGAGGCGGAACGGCCTGGGTCCGTCCGCCAGCTCGTGCACGGGCATGATCGCGTGCCAGAAGCGGCGGAACAGGTGCTGCTGCGTGGTCAACATCGTCGTAGTCTCTCCAACGACAGTCGCGCCGGGCCGGAGTGGCTGCGCGACGGGTGGTCAGGCGGCGAGGCGGCGCACCACGGCGCGGGCGCGCGCGCCGAGCTCGGCAAGGTCCAGGCCGGGGATCGCGCCGTCCCGGACGACCGGCCTGCCGGCCACCAGCACGTGCCGCAGGTGCGCGCCGCCTCCGGAGGCCACGGGCGCGATCAGCGGGTCGTGCAGCCCGGCGTAGCGGGGGTGCGACAGGTCGAACACGGCGAGGTCCGCCGCCTGGCCGACCGCCACGCTGCCGATCGCAGGCAGGTCGAGGACGTCCGCGCCGCCGGCGGTGGCCCAGCGCAGCACGTCCTCGCAGCGCACGGCGGCCGCGCCCTTGGTCGAGCGATGCGTCATCCAGGCGCAGTGCATCTCGCTCACCATGTCGCAGGCCTCGTTCGAGGCCGCGCCGTCCGCCGCGAGCGCCACGCGGCCGCCGGCGCGGTCCAGCAGGTCCGCGGGCGCGATGCCCGAGCCGAGGCGGCAGTTGCTCTGCGGGCAGTGCGCCATGCCGGTGCCGGTCTCGGCGAGCACCCGGATCTCGCTCGCGTCCACGTGCACCATGTGCGCGAACCAGACGTCGGGTCCGAGCCAGCCGTGGTCGGCAAGCCAGTGCACCGGGCGCAGGCCGTACGTCGCCATGGTGTAGTCGACGTAGGTGGCCGTCTCCGACAGGTGGCTGTGCAGCCGGATGCCCATGCTGCGCGCGGCGGCGGCGGCCACCGGCAGCTCGTCGAGCCCGACGCCCCATGTCGGCGTGTTGGGCGCCAGGACGATGCGGCGACGCGCGTCGGGCGCCGGGTCGTGGTAGCGCGACACGAGGGCTTGCACCCGCGCCAGCATGGTGTCGAGCGGCTCGTCCGGCGTGGGCACGATGTCCTGTGTGTCGAAGCTGCGGCTGCGGGTGGTGCCGCCGCGGAGCAGGGCGAGGCGGAGGCCGAGGCGATCGGCCGTCTCGAACAGCACGGCCGCGGGATCGAAGCCGTAGCTGTCGGCGAACAGGTAGTGGTGGTCGGCGACGGTGGTGCAGCCGGACAGCAGCAGCTCCGTCATGCCGACGGTGGCGGCGACCTGCAGCGCCTCCTCGTCCAGGCGGCTCCAGTAGGTGTAGGGCACCCGGCGCAGCCAGGCCTCCAGCGGCGAGTCGATCGCCGACGGCACGCCCTTCAGCATCGTCTGGAACAGGTGGTGGTGCGCGCTGACCAGGCCGGGCGTCACCACGCAGAGGCTGGCGTCGAGGACGGTGTCGCCGGGCTGCGCGGCCACGTCGCCGATCGCGTCGATCCGGCCGTCCACGATGCGGATGCTGCCGCGGGCGCGCTCGGCCGGGCCGCGCAGCCCGGTCAGGATGCCGAGCGGGTTCGCGATCAGGGTGGCGTTCACCGGGCCTCGTCCGCGGCGCTGTCGTGCCAGCCGAGCAGGAGGCGGCTCAGCCCCGCCATGGCGAGCGCCAGCACGACGCCGGTCACGGTGATGAGGAACAGCGCCGCGAACATGCGCGGGATGTCGAGCTGGAAGCTGAACTGCAGGATCTCGTAGGCCAAGCCGGCGCTTCGCCCGCCGGTGCCGGCCACGAACTCCGCCACGACCGCGCCGATGAGCGCCAGCCCGGTCGAGATGCGCAGGCCCGCCAGGAAGAACGGCAGCGCACTCGGCATCCGCAGGCGCAGCAGGATCTGCATCCGGCTCGCCTTGTTCATGCGGAAGTAGCTGAGCAGGCCGGGATCGATGCTGCGCAGGCCGATCGTCGTGTTCGAGATGATGGGGAAGACGGCGATCACCGCGGCGCAGATCGTCAGCGACCAGAAGGTGTCCTTCACCAGGATGATGATCAGCGGGGCGATGGCGACGATCGGCGTCACCTGCAGCATGACCGCATAGGGCAGCAGGCTCACCTCGATCGCCCGGCTCTGCACGAACAGGAAGGCCGTGAGCGTGCCGAAGGTCGTGGCGATGGCGAAGGCGAGCAGGGTCACCTTGAGCGTGCTGAGAAGTGCCCGGAGCAGTGTGGGCAGGTCGGCGCCGAGGCTTGCCGCGATGTCGCCCGGCGCCGGGAACAGGTAGACGGGGACGTCCCAGAGCCGGCAGGCGGCCTGCCAGACGCACAGGATCAGGATGCCGACCAGCATGGGCGCCATCGCGCGCAGGAACCAGGGGCGCTGGATCAGCGGGGTCATCGGCCGGCGCCCCGGCTTGCCAGCGACGCGTCGTTCAACAGCCTGGACAGGTCGCGGCAGCGTGCGGCGAAGCGGTCGCTCAGGCGGAACGCCTCGCCGCGCGGCTGCGGCTCGTCGATGACGTACTCGGCGAAGATGCGGCCCGGGTTGCTCGCCATGACGATCACCCGCGACGACAGGAACACCGCCTCGTAGATCGAGTGGGTGACGAAGACGGTCGTGAGCTGCCGCTGCCACGAGAGCGCCAGCAGGTCCTCGTCGAGCCGGTTGCGGGTGAACTCGTCGAGCGCCCCGAACGGCTCGTCCATCAGCAGGAGGTCGGGATCGACCACCAGCGCCCTGGCGATCGAGACCCGCATGCGCATGCCGCCGGAGAGCTGGCGGGGATAGGCGCCGCCGCGTGCGCCCAGCTCCACCTGCGCCAGCGCGGCAGCCACGCGGTCCTGCCCCTCGGCGCCGCCGATGCCGGCGAGGTCGAGCGGCAGCCGCACGTTGGCCGCGACGCTGGCCCAGGGCATCAGGGTCGGCTCCTGGAAGACGAAGGCGAGGCGCCGGCCCGGCTCGCCGACCCGCTCGAAGCCTGCCCGCCACCACTGGATGCGGCCGTCGCTCGGCTCGTACAGGTGCGCGACGAGCTTCAGCAGCGTGCTCTTGCCGCAGCCCGACGGGCCGATCAGGCTGACGAACTCTCCCGGCCGGACCTCGAGCGAGACCGGCGCCAGCCCACGCACGCCGCCGGCGAACACCTTCTCGGCCGAGCGCAGCTCGACGACAGGCGCCTTCGGGGCGATGTCGCCCGCCATCGCGAACCCGGGCGCGGCTGGGGCGAGACCGATGGCCGTCACGCGGGCAGCACGTCGAGGCCGTCCACGAACTGCGTGGTGAAGGCCGAGGTCCAGGGAACGGCGGGCGCCAGGATCCTGCCCGCGACCAGGAAGTCGTAGGTCCTCTGCCAGCGCGCCTGCGTCATGGTGCCGATGCCCCGCGTCGCCGCGTCGCCGCTGCCCAGCAGGTTCAGCGACGTCATGCGCGAGACGGCGTAGGCGATGCGCGCGTCGTCCATCTTCGGATTGGCGCGCTTGATCAGCCCGTTGCCCGGAGCGGGGTTCTGCAGGTAGTCCCGCCAGCCCAGCATGGTCGCGCGTAGGAAGGCCCGGACCGCGTCTGGGTGTTTTGCGGCGAAGTTCCTCGTGGTCACCAGCGGGTTGCCGTACGGCGGGTAGCCGTCGTCGGCGAACAGGAAGAACCTGACCGGGGCGCCCATCTGCTGGGCCTCGAACGGCTCGGACGTGCCGTAGCCCTGCACGGCGCTGGATTTGTCGGCCAGGAACGGCTGCAGGTTGAACGTGTAGGGGGCGGCCTGGTCGTCGGTGAAGCCGAAGCTCTGCTGCAGCCAGGGCCAGAACGTGCTGCGCGACGTGGTGGCGATGAAGATCTTGCGGCCCTTCAGGTCGCCGAGCGCGTTGACGTCGGGGTGGGTCATCAGCCCCTGCAGGTCGGACTGGAAGGTGCTGGCGATCGTCAGCACCGGCAGCTTGTTCTCCACGGCCTTCAGGACCTGGATGTCGTAGCTCATGACGATGTCGGCGTTGCCGCCGGTCAGGAGCTGCAGCCCGTTCACCTGCGGGCCACCCATGTCGATCGAGACGTCCAGCCCGGCACTGGCATAAAGGCCGGTGGCGAGCGCCTGGTAGAAGCCGCCGTGCTCGGCCTGGGCGAACCAGCTCGTCAGCAACCGGATCCTCGTCGCCTCGGCCGCCCGGGCGACATGCGGCCGGCCGAGCGATCCCAGGGCGACGGCCGCGCTGCCCGACATGACCTGGCGACGGG
>CAXSFE010000003.1:0-73383 GCA_964236585.1 uncultured Acetobacteraceae bacterium | reverse complement strand
GACCGATGAAATAGCGCCGGTAGTTCGGCACCTCGAGCGAGTCGAACGAGCGTCGCAGGGCGGAGGTCAACCCCGCTCCTCCTCCCGCATCCGTTCCAGTAGCTCGGCGGCGCGGGCCAGCGTCTCGACCTCGTCGGGGTCGAGCTTGCGCAGGCGGCGGGCAAGGTAGGCGCTCTTGCGGCGGCGCAGGCGGGCGAGGCCGCGGACCCTGGCGAGCAGCTCGGCCGCGAAGCCGGCGCGGTCGAGCGCGCCGGAGGCGGGCTTGGGCAGGGTGTCGGCGGCGCCGAGGCGGAGGGCGTGCAGCGCGATGTCGGCGCCGCGCGTGGTCAGGGTGGAGGCCATGATGACGCGCAGGCCGGGGTCGTGGGCGAGGAGCAGCGGCAGGGCGGCGAGCCCGTCCATCACCGGCATCTCGATGTCGAGCACCACCACGTCGAGCGCGACCAGGCGGGCGGCGGCCACGGCCTGCGCGCCGTTGGCGGCGCGGGCGACGACGCGGATGCCCGGGTCGCGCTCCAGGATGGCGGCGATGGCGGCGCGGATCACGGCGGAGTCGTCGCACACCATCACGCGCGCGACGGTGTCGGGCAGGGCCGCGGCGGGCGCTGGGGCGGGCACCGGGGCGGGCGCGAGCGGGGATGCGGGGCGGACGGGCGTGCGGGGTGCCCCGGGGGGGATCACAGCACGCCGAGGCCGGCGAGCGCGGCGAGCATGGCGGCCGGTTCGTACGGCTTGGTGAGGTAGCCGCGCGCGCCGGCCGCCATGGCCTCGCTCCGGCAGGCGGGCTCGGCGCGGGCGGTGCAGAACACGACGGGGGGCAGCTCGCGGGCGAACTCGGCGCGCAGGGCGAGGAGGAACTCCAGGCCGCCCATGCCGGGCATGGTCCAATCGAGCAGGATGCAGCCGGGCATGACGGCGCGGCAGGCGGCGAGCGCCTCCAGGCCGTCGCCGGCCTCCTCCACGCCGCAGCCCCGCGCCTCCAGCAGGTGGCGCAGCAGGCGGCGGATGGTGCGGCTGTCGTCGACGACGAGGCACTGGCGCGCGAGGCGGGGCGGCGACGGGCGGGGCGGGGTCATGTCGCGATCTCCTGGCCGAGGCGCAGCAGGCGGGGGACGTCGAGCAGGACCAGCAGCGCGTCGGCGCGTCGGCACACGCCCGCGCCGTAGGTCGACCAGGGCGGCGGCAGGGTCGGCGGGTTGCGCTCGATCCCGGCCGGCGGGAGGCTCAGCACCTCGTGCACCGCGTCGACCAGCAGCGCGTACAGCTCGCCGGCCTGCTCGGTGACCACGGCCATGCGCGGCTCGCGGGTTGCGGGTAGGGCGAGGCGGCGGCGCAGGTCGACCGCGGTGACGATGCGGCCGCGCAGGTTCAGGCTGCCGGCGATCTCGGGCGAGGCGAGCGGGACGGGCGTCACCCGCTGCGGCGCCAGCACGTCGCGCACGCAGGGCACCGGCACCGCGCAGAGCTGGCCCGCGAGGGTGAAGGTCAGGAAGGACGCGTCCTCGCCGGGACGGGGGGGCGTGTCGGGCATGCCGGTTCTCCGGTCAGGCGGTGTGTTGCAGGGCGGGGTGCAGCGGGGCGGGGTGCAGCGGGGCGGGGCTGGCGGGCGCAGGGGCGTGGGTGGTGTCGGGCGGGGGCGGGCGCGCGGGTTCGGCCGCGGGGCGTCGGGCGAGGTGGTGCGCCAGGGTTGCGAGCAGGCGGTCGCGCTCGCCCTTGCGCACGAGGTCGTCGAAGCCGGCGTCGACGGCCTGGGCGGGGCTGCCGCTGCCGCTCAGCGCGATCAGCGGCACCGCGGACCAGGGGCCGGACTCGCGGATGCGCCGGGCCAGCGCGTAGCCGTCCATGCCGGGCATCTCGATGTCGGAGACGATCGCGTCGAAGCGGGCGCCCTCGTCGCGCAGGCGCAGCGCCGCGGCTGCGCCGTCGACGTGGGTGACGTCGTGGCCGGCTGCGGCGAGCGCCGGGACCACCAGGGTGCGGAAGAAGCTGCTGTCCTCGACGATCAGCAGGCGCGGCCTCGCGTCCCGGCCGGCGGGGGTGCCGAACCAGTCGCGCCAGCCCAGGGTGAGCCAGTGGCCGATGTCGACCACGTCGGTGGCCTGGCCGGCGATCACCGCGGTGCCGAGCAGGCCGGTGCGGCCGCAGCCGATCTCGACGGCGAGCGGCTCCTGGACCACGTCGACGATCTCGTCGACCATCATGCCCAGGGTGCGGCCGGCGTCGCTGAACACCAGCACCGGCTGCACGGGGCGCCCGTCCCGGCGCACCCCGTCCATGGCGAGGAGCGGCATCAGTCGGCCGCGGTACTGGGTGACGGGGAGGCCGCCGGCGGTCTCGATCCTCTCGCGCGCGATGTGCTCCAGGCGGGAGACCAGCTCCAGCGGCACCGCCTTGGGGGCGCCCGGTCCCGCGCGGAACAGCAGCATCGCGGTGGCGTCGGCGGAGCTGGCGGCGGCGGCGGGCGGGGGCGGCACCGCCCTGCCCTCCCGGCCGCCGAGGATGCCGCTCGCCCTGGCGATGCCGCCGGGGTCGAGGATCATGACGACGGAGCCGTCGCCCAGGATGGTGTTGCCGCCGAAGGTCGCGATGTGGCGCAGCACCGCGGCCATCGGCTTGACCACGATCTCCTCGGTGTCGAACACGCGGTCCACCACGAGGCCGAGAGTCGCGGAGCCGACCTGCACCACCACCACGATCGAGGTGCAGTCGGTCGCGGCGCCCTGTGCGTCGGGGAGCATGGCCGCGGGCGCGGCGGGGGGCATGGCCGCTGGCGCGGCGGGCTCGGGGTCGAGGCGGAGCAGGGCGTGCAGCTCGACCAGGGGCAGCAGGCGGTCGCGCAGGCGCAGCACCGGGGTTGCGTCGATGTGCTCGATGGCGCGGCCGAGGCCGCTGCCCACGCCGACCAGCTCCACCACGCTGAGCTGGGGGATGGCGAAGCGGTGGCCGCGCACCTGCACGATCAGGGCGGAGACGATCGCCAGGGTGAGCGGGATGCGGATGGTGAAGGTGGTGCCTTCGCCGGGCACGGAGCGCAGGTCGATCACGCCGCCGATCCGCTCGACGTTGGCGCGCACCACGTCCATGCCGACGCCGCGCCCGGAGACGGCGGTGATTGATTCCGCGGTGGAGAAGCCGGCGTGGAAGACGAGGCGGTGCAGCTGGGCGTCGGGCATCGCGGCCAGCTCGGCGGCGGTGGCGAGGCCCTGGGCGGCGGCCTTGGCGCGGATGCGGGCGACGTCGAGGCCGGCGCCGTCGTCGGCGATCTCGATCACGACGTGGCCGCCCTCGTGGCAGGCGCTCAGCGCGATGCGGCCGGTCGCGGGCTTGCCGGCGGCGAGGCGGCGCGCGGTGGGCTCCAGGCCGTGGTCGGCGCTGTTGCGGACCATGTGGGTCAGGGGGTCACGGATCAGCTCCAGGACCTGGCGGTCCAGCTCGGTGTCCTGGCCGCTCGTCACCAGCTCGATGTCCTTGCCGAGGTCGTGGGCGAGGTCGCGGACCAGGCGGGGCAGCTTGTTCCAGGCGTGGCCGATCGGCTGCATCCGGGTCTTCATCACCCCCTCCTGCAGGTCGGAGGTGATGTTGCTCAGGCGCTGCAGCGGGGCGGCGAAGGCGGTTTCCTCGCCGCGGGCGAGCTGCAGGAGCTGGTTGCGGGCGAGGACCAGCTCGCTGACCAGGGTCATCAGGTGCTCGAGCACGTCGACGGCGACGCGGATGGTCTGGGGGGCGGCGACGGGGTGGCCGGCGGGCGTGGGCGACGGGTCGGCGGGGTCGGGCGCCGGCGGCTCGGGCGCGGGGGCGTCGGGCGAGGACATGTCGGACGGGGCGGCGTCCGGCGGAGCAGCGTCCGACATGGCGGCTTCGGGCGGGAAGGTCTCGGACGGGGGCGCGGGCAGGTCGTCGAACGGGTCGAAGGCGGGCGCCGGGGCGGGGGCGGCGTCCGCGGCGAGGAGGCGGTCGAGGGCGGCGATGGTGGCGAGGTCGTCGCCAGGGGGCTCGGCGCCGGTGTCGGCGAGGTGGGCCAGGATCAGGCGGATGGCGTCGATCGCGGCCAGGACGGGGCCGATCACGCCGGCGGTGACCACGAGGCGGCCGTCGCGGACCTGGCCGAGCACGTTCTCGGCGGCGTGGGCGACGCGCTCCAGGCGGGGGAGGCCGAGGAAGCCGCAGGTGCCCTTGACGGTGTGCACGAGGCGGAAGATCAGCGAGAGCGTGGCGGCGTCGTCGGGCGCCTGCTCCAGGCGGAGGAGGGCGAGGTCCAGCTCGGCCACGCTCTCGGCGGTCTCGGCGAGGAACTCGGCCAGCAGGTCATCCATGTACGCGCGTTCCCATGCGGGCCGGTGTGCCGGGACCCGTCCGCATGGCGCAGCGAAGGCGGGCCACGGACGCGGCCCGGGGGTGCGCGTCGCGTGGCCCGAGTATCAGCCCGCAGGGATTAAGGATTCGCTTCGCAGGGCCCGGTGCCGGCGCTGCCGCGTGGTGGCGGCGCCGGCCTGGGGGAGGCGGCTCAGCTGCGGCCGGACTCGCCGGGCTCGCGCTTCTCGTGCTTCGTGCCGCCGCCGGTGCTCTTGTCGTCGTCAGCCGGGTGCTTCTTCTCGACGTGGGTGTTCTGGTGGCGGGCGCCCTTCACGTCGGCGTCGTGCGGCTTGTCCTTGTTGGCGTGGCTGCTGCCGGGGCCGCCGGCGGAACGGTCGGTCGCCGGGATCTTGCTGCTGGTGCTCATGGTCGGTCTCCTGTGTCTGGCAGGGGAACGGGGCGGGTGGCGGGGGGTTGCAGGACGCAAGGTAAGGTTGAGGCTCTGCCTCAAACTCCGCCAAGGGCTGGGCCCTTGGATCGCCTTCCCTCAAGTAAGGCCGGTCCAGGGGCGGCTCGCCCCTGGCGGGTCTGGGCGGAGCCCAGGCTTGCTTCCTTGGCCTGCCTCAGCGCAGCACGGGCGTGAGTGCCTGGACGACGGCGCGCGCCATGATCCAGTTGTTGTCCGGGGCGGGGTGCAGGTTGTCGCTCTGGTAGCAGGCGAGGCCGGCCGGGCACGGCGGGACCGCGACGACGAGTTCGGCGCCCGGGCCGGTCGAGGCCACGTTCGCCGAGATCCACTGCGCGATCGCGGCGTAGCTCGCGCTGCCGTAGGCCCCGACGGTCGAGCCGGTAAAGTAGGTCAGGACGCACCGGCCGTGGTGGGCGTGCACGTTGGCGCAGTAGGTCTGATAGTTGGTTTCGATGGTGGCGACGCTGTCGCCGCGGTTGAGGTCGTTGTTGCCCATCGGGTTCAGCACGACGTAGGCGTCGGGCGCGTTCTGGGCGTAGGCCGCGTCGAGGAACGGCAGCACGTTGAGCGGCTGCTCGGTCAGGCGCGAGCCCGGGGCGCCGTTGGTGGCGCCGCCGCCCATCGTGGAGCCGAAGAAGGACGTGTTGGCGATCCGGATGTCCGGCCGCGCCAGCATGTCGGACACCATGCGCACCCAGCCGTGCTGCGCCGGCGCGCCGTGTGCGTCGCCGATGCTGTCGCCGTCGAACACGACGACGCTGCGCGGCTGGCGCTGGATGCCGAAGGTGGTCTGGATCGAGGCGTCG
This sequence comes from uncultured Acetobacteraceae bacterium, assembly GCA_964236585.1. Taxonomy (GTDB): domain Bacteria; phylum Pseudomonadota; class Alphaproteobacteria; order Acetobacterales; family Acetobacteraceae; genus CAXSEF01. The sequence continues at coordinate 67,815 of CAXSFE010000003.1, read as the reverse complement.
GCGGCCGCGACCTCGGCTGCGCTCATCGCCCAGGGCACGACGATGGCGAGGTCGGAGTCGGTGTAGCCGAAGCCCTGGCCGTCGTAGGTGTAGCCGAGGTTGCCGGCGGTGTCGGTCGCGGGCGCGGGCGGGCCGCCGGGGGTGCCTGTTACGCCGTTCATGGTGCAAGTTTCGGCGATGGCGGAGCTGACCGCGAAGATGACGTTGTCGCGGTCGAGGGGCAGGCCCGGGCAGGCCGTGCCGGCGCCGGCGCCGTTGGTCATGGCGATATTCGGCAGGGCGGCGGTGGCCTTGTTGTAGAGGCCGATCGACGCGGTGGTGCTCGGGTAGCCGACATTGATCAGGCCGGTGCGATGGTCGAGGCTCTGGAGGCCACCGGCGAAGATCAGGGTGTTGGCCTGGTTGCTGATCGACACGGCGGCGGGGAAGTTGACGGTGGTGATCGGGCCCGGGGCGCCGCTGTCCAGCGGGCCGTCGACGTCGCCGTCCATGACCAGGGAGCGCACGCCGCGGAGGGTGCGCAGCGGGCTGATGGTTCCGGCGTAGGCCGGCTGCTGGATGGCGTTCGCCCCGTTGATGCCCTGGTCGTAGACCGTCAGCAGGGACGGGCGGGCGCCCGCGAGCAGGGCGTCCAGGGTCGCGGTGTCGATCAGGCCGCCGGGCGCGAAGCCGATGGTTGTCAGGCCGGCGGCCGTGCCCTGCACGTCGATCGCCCTGTTGGCGCGGTCGCAGACGGTCAGCAGGCGTGCGCCGTAGAGGTAGGGGCCGAGGAAGGTTGCGGTGAAGGTTGCGCCGGAGCCGCCGCCGCTGGAGGCGAGCTGCGCCAGGGCGCCGGGCGCGGTGCTGGCGCAGGCGTGGAAGGCGGGGTTCGCGAGCGTCACCGTCGCGATCGGGCCCGTGGCGTTGCCGCCGGCGATCGTGGCGACGGTGACGGTGGCGCCGCCGGTCAGGGTGAGGGTGTTGCCGACGGCGTAGCCGGTGCCCGTCGCGGCCGGCGCCACAGTGGCCAGCCGCAGCCCGATCTGGTCGCCGGGCAGGAGGTGGTTGGGCGTCAGGAGCCAGACGGCGGCACCGGGGGTGGCGGCCTGGCTGGTGTAGAGGTCGTCGGCGAGCCAGGTCGAGCCGGCGGGGTAGCCGGCGGTGGCGTCGTCGGCGAAGCCGGGCGCGCGGGCGGTGACGGGGGGCGGGGCTGTCGCAGCCACGGGGCCTAGCGTGCCGGTCTGCGCGCGGGAGGGTCCCGTCGCCAGCAGGACTACCAGCGCAAGCGCGGAGGATCGTTTCATTCTTGGTGTCCCTGCTGTCCCGGAGCGTCGGGCGGCACGCGGCGCGCCCTGGATGCGCGTTAGAATGCCTGACAGTCTGGGGTTTGGGCCACGGGTGTCTCGCGGGTCCGGTCGCGCCTGGGTGGACGGGTGCGGATGCCCACATGAACGGCACGATCAACGGAGCTGTCGCAAGCAAGGCCGGGCTCTTCCTCCGCTGCCCATTCCAACCACCCAAGCGGGTCGTCGGAACCTCTGGGCAGCCACGCCCAGACCCGCCAGGGGCGAGCCGCCCCTTGACCGGCCTCACTGAAGGGATGGGTTCCAAGGGCCCTGCCCTTGGCGGAGTTTGAGGCAGAGCCTCAACCTTGCCTGCTTCGCCGCTCCGCCCAAGGCCCTGCGGTCAGGCGGTTGCGCCCTCGACGAGGTCGAAGCCGAGGTCGAGGACCTGCGGCGGGGCGTTCTCGCAGAGCAGGCGGGCGGCCTCCTGGCCGATGCGGGCGCGCGGGGTGCCGATGGTCGACAGCGGCAGGGGGGCGGCTTGGCCGAACTCGAGGCCGTTGAAGCCGAACAGGGCGAGCCGCGCGGGCACGGCGATGCCCTCGGCGAGGCAGTGGAACAGACCGCCGACGGCCATGTCGTCGTTGGAGAAGTAGGCGGCGTCGAGGTCGGGGGTGCGGGCCAGCAGGCGGGCCAGGGCGGCGCGGCCGGTGCCGGCGGAGGACGGGCCGGGCGCCATCTCGCTGCCGTGCCAGTCGAGGCCGGCCTGGCGCAGGGTGGCGGTGAAGCCGGCGCGGCGCTTGGCGGCGCGCAGGTCGAGGTCCTCGGCGTGGCCGACGTAGCCGAGGCGGCGGTGGCCGCGGGCGAGCAGGAAGCGGGCGCTGGCGGCGCCGGCGGCGTGGTGGGAGAAGCCGACGACGCTGTCGAGGCCGCGGCCGTCGGTGTCGAGCACCTCGACCACGCGGATGCGGGCAGCGCGCAGCAGGGCGCGGGTGGCGTCGCTGTGCTCGATGCCGGCGAGCACCAGGGCGGCGGGCTGCCAGGCGAGCATGGAGGCGACGAGGCGCTGCTCGACGGCGGGGTCGTAGTCGCTGACGCCGATCGCGGACTGGAAGCGGCCGGCGGCGAGGCCCTCGTTCAGGCCGTGGACCAGCTCGGCCATCACGGCGTTGGCCAGCGAGGGCAGGACGATGCCGACCAGGCGCGAGGAGGAGGACGCCAGGGCGGCGGCGGAGCGGTTGGGGATGTAGCCCAGCGCCTGGACGGCGCTGAGCACGCGCTCGCGGGTTGCGGGCGCGATCGGGCCCTGGCCGCGCACGACGCGGGAGACGGTGATGTCGCTGACGCCGGCGCGCTGGGCGACGTCGCTGAGCGTGGGGCGGCCGGGGGTGGTTCGGGCGGGGCGGGGCCGGGTGGTGGTGTCCAAGCGGCGCTCCGTTGTCTTCGCGTGCGCGCTGCGCCCGGGTCCGGGTGGGCGCCGTGCGCCCGGGTTCTCTCGGGCGTGGTGCAGGAGGCGTTTTCGGGGGCAGCCCCTGCGGGACAATCACCAGAGTGTGCGATAGCCGGCGAAACTTGCTTGCGTCAATGACGGCGCGTTCCTATCGAGGACGGCAGAGGGCGGACACGCCCCGCACGCGGCGCCCCCTGCCCGAGGGCCGGGGGTGGCGCACACCCTGGGAGCGCGACCATGGACACGGGTACCGCGAGGGCGGGCACTGCCGCGCCGGGCACGGCGGCTGCGGACGCGGCGCGCGAGGACCGGCTGTATCGCCGGGTGGCGTGGCGGCTGATGCCGCTGCTGATGCTGTGCTACGTGGCGGCGTATCTGGACCGGGTGAACGTGGGGTTCGGCAAGCTGCAGATGTCGCAGCAGCTCGGCTTCAGCGAGACGGTGTTCGGGCTGGGCGCCGGGGTGTTCTTCCTGGGCTACTTCGTGTTCGAGCTGCCGAGCAACATCATCCTGCACAGGATCGGCGCGCGGATCTGGCTGGCGCGCATCCTGGTGACGTGGGGGATCGTCTCGGCGCTGTTCCTGTTCGTGCGCACGCCGTGGCAGTTCTACGGGCTGCGCTTCCTGCTGGGGCTGGCGGAGGCGGGGTTCTACCCGGGGGTGATCCTGTACCTGACGTACTGGTTCCCGACGCACCGGCGGGGGAAGATGTTCGCGCTGTTCCAGGCGGGGGCGCCGATCTCGGGGATCATCGGCAACCCGGTGTCGGGGTTCATCCTGCAGTATTTCCAGGGGCTGGGCGGGCTGCAGGGCTGGCAGTGGATGTTCCTGCTGGAGGCGGTGCCGGCGGTGGTGCTGGGCGGCGTGCTGCTGGTGCGGCTCGACAACGGGATCGAGGGCGCGACCTGGCTGGACGCGCAGGACAAGGCGCTGCTGGCGCGCAACATCGAGGCGAACCGGGAGGCGGAGGCGTCGTCCTCGCACTCCGTGCTCGCGGTGATGGGCAACCCGCGGCTGTGGGTGGCGGCGTCGATCTACTTCCTGCTGATCATGGGGCAGTACGGCATCACGTTCTGGCTGCCGACGCTGGTCAAGGCGTCGGGGGTGGCGGGGGCGTTCGACATCGGGCTGCTCAGCGCGATCCCCTACGTGTGCGCGGTGGTCGCGATGGTGCTGTTCACCCGGAGCGCGGACCGGATGCGCGAGCGGCGCTGGCATCTCGCGGTGCCGGCTGCGGTGGGGGCTGCGGGGTTCGTGGTGGCGGCGACGGCGGCGAGCACGACGGCGGCGATCGTGGCGCTGTCGGTGGCGACGGCGTGCGTGTTCTCGTGCGCGCCGCTGTTCTGGTCGCTGCCGACGGCGTTCCTGAGCGGGGCGGCGGCGGCGTCGGGGATCGCGGTGATCAACTCGTGCGCCAACCTGGCGGGGTTCGTCAGTCCCTACATGATCGGGACCCTGCGCGACCTGACGCACAGCACGGTCAGCGGGATGTACGTGCTGGCGGGGACGCTGGTGCTGGGGGGGCTGGTGGCGCTGACGATGCCGGCGCGGCTGGTGAACCGGTGAGGGTCCGGACCCGCCCCTGCTTCGAGGCGGGCGGGCGGCCGCCTCCGGACCGGCGTTCCGGAAGGCGTCCTGAGTCGTGGATTCTCAAGGCAATCGCCTTGAGCGGAGTTTGAGGCAGAGCCTCAACCTTCTCCTGCTGGAAGATAGACCGATGCATGTTCTCGTGCTGGGCGCCGCCGGGATGCTGGGCCGCAAGCTAGTGGCGCGTCTGGTCGCCGAGGGGCTGGGCGGGCCGGTCGACGCGCTGACGCTGGTCGATGTGGTGCCGCCAGAGGCGCCGGCGGGGTTCGCGGGACAGGTTGACGTGCGCGCGGGCGACCTGTCGGCGCCCGGCGTGGCGGCGGCGTGCGTGGCGGGGCGGCCGGACGTGGTGTTCCACCTGGCGGCGGTCGTGTCGGGCGAGGCCGAGGCGGACCTGGACAAGGGGTATCGGGTCAACCTCGACGGGACGCGAATGCTGCTGGAGGCCCTGCGGGCGGAGCACGGGGCGAGCGGGGGGGCGTGGCGGGCGCGGGTGGTGTTCGCCTCGTCGCTGGCGGTGTTCGGGACGCCGCTGCCGGCGGTGATCGGCGACGAGTTCCTGTCGGCGCCGCTGTCGAGCTACGGGACGCAGAAGGCGATCGGGGAGCTGCTGCTGGCGGACTACAGCCGGCGGGGGTTCGTCGAGGGCGTGGGGCTGCGGCTGCCGACGATCTGCGTGCGGCCGGGGCTGCCGAACCGGGCGGCGTCGGGGTTCTTCTCGGGGATCATCCGCGAGCCGCTGGCGGGGCATGAGGCGGTGCTGCCGGTGGGCGAGGAGGTCAGGCACTGGTTCGCGAGCCCGCGGGCGGCGGTGGGGTTTTTGCTCCGCGCGGGGGTGTGCGGGCTGGGGGTGCTGGGCGGGCGGCGGTCGCTGACGATGCCGGGGCTGTCGGCCAGCGTGGCGGAGCAGATCGAGGCGCTGCGGCGGGTGGCGGGGGATGGGGCGGTGGCGCTGATCCGCCGCGAGCGGGACCCGGCGGTGGAGCGGATCATCGAGACTTGGCCGCAGGCGTTCGACACGCAGCGGGCACGGGCGATGGGGTTCGAGGCGGAGGGATCGTTCGAGGAGATCATCCGCGTGTACCTGGAGGACGACGCGGCGGGGTGAAGGAAGGCCAGGGCTCTGCCCTGGACCCGCAAAGGGTCCGAGGACCCTTTGATCCCTTGACTTAAGGGAGGCGATCCAAGGGCCCAGCCCTTGGCGGAGTTTGAGGCAGAGCCTCAACCTTACTGCTTCGTGAGCTGGCCGCGGATCTCGCCGCCCGGGTTGGCGGCGGTGTGGACGTTGGCGTACCACTGGCCGGCGGTGAGCTGGGCGACCTGCTCCTCGGTGAGGGTGGCGCTGCCGGTGGTCGGGCTGGTGGGGTTGGCGTCGCCGATCTTGACCTGCACGCCGGCGTTCTTGCCGGGCTCGGCAGGGCCGTGGAAGTGGGCCATGGAGGCGGGGCCGGTGAGGCCGTTCCAGCTCACGTCGTAGTCGAGGTGGCGGGTTTCGGTGTCGAGCGTGGCGGTGGCGGTGCCGGCGGCGCCGGGGGCGGTCTTGGCGGGGACCTCGGTGTCGGGTCCCATGGTGGCGCCGAACCTGACGGTCTCGGCGCGGGCGGAGACGGCGAGCAGGCAGGCGGCGGCCAGCAGCGTGGATCGCAGCATCGTGTGTGGCTCCCTCGGGACCCGGGCGAAGTGCGCCGGGCTCGGGCGTCTAGGCTAGCAGGGGGATGGGCGGGCGGCGAGGCGCGCGCAGGCCAGGGTCAGCGCGCGGTGCTGGCGGGCGGCGCGGCGACGGGCGGGGGCGCGTCGGCGGGACCGCCGCCGCCGGTGCTGGGGAGCTCGAAGTGCGGCTGGTTCGGGGTGGTCTCGGTCCACTTCAGCACCAGGGCCGAGAGCATGCCGAGGGCCAGGAGGGCGAGGCCGGCCATCATGAGCAGGGCGGGCGGGCGGCCGCTGCCGCCCTCCTGGCGCCGGGACATCAGGAGGGCGCCGTAGAGGAAGACTGCGACGCCGACCGTGCAGACTGCGACGAGAACGAGGGTGGGGCTCATGGCACCCCTGGTAGCATCGCGGGCCGGCGGGCTCCAGCCTTGCCGGAGGGGCCCGTTTCCGCACGGGAAACAGGGAGGGGCTGGCCTAGCTTTCTTGAGGAGTGGATTCCAAAGGCTCGCCTTTGGCGGAGTTTGAGGCAGAGCCTCAACCTTGCTCGCTTTCCGGGCCGACCCGGTCAGCGTGCGGCGACGTCGATCAGGAACACGGCCCAGGTGTCGGCCTCGTCCTCGTAGGCGTCGCCGTCGGCGAGGGCCTCGACGAAGGCGTCCTGCCAGGTGGCGGCCTCCGGCGCGGTGGCGGGGCGGAGCTGCGGGCGGGAGCGGCCGTCCCACAGACGGCGGCCGGCGTGCTCCAGGGCGGCGAGCTGCTCGGTCATTAGGGCGGCGTGGGCGGCCTCCTCGGCGGCGGCGGCGTCGTGCTCGGCCATCACCAGCACGGCGCGGCCGTCGATTTCCAGCGTGAACAGCATGCCGTCCTCCCTTCTGTGCCGGCGCGGGGCGGGCGCCCCTGCCCTGCCGGCGTGCCCGCGCGTGTGACGAAACGTGTACGGAAGCGTTTCGAGGGCCATCTAACCGGGATATCATTCGGCGGCGGGAGCGGGCGGCCCTATCTGGGTGCGGTGGTTGCGCTCGCAGCGGCGCGGGTCTTGCAGCGGGTGTGGCGGCTGGCGGGGGAAGAGCATGGGTCTGGTCAAGTTCGCGCTGAAGTACCCCTACACGTTCTACGTGATGGCGGCGCTGATGCTGTTCCTGGGCGCCAGCGCGATCCTGGTGACGCCGAAGGACATCTTCCCGTCGATCAACGTGCCGGTGGTCACGGTGATCTGGCAGTACACCGGGCTGACGCCGGCGGAGATGGAGCAGCGGGTCACCACGTACAGCGAGTACTCGATCAGCTCGTCGGTCGGCGACATCAAGAACATCGAGAGCCAGACGCTGGAGGGGATCGCGGTCGAGAAGATCTACTTCCAGGCCAACGTCAACGTGGACCTGGCGATCGCGCAGATCGTGTCGGCGAGCAACTCGATCCGGGCGCTGATGCCGGCGGGGATCCAGCCGCCGACCATCGTGCAGTACAACGCGTCGAGCGTGCCGGTGCTGCAGATCAGCCTGAGCTCGGACAAGCTGAACCAGCAGCAGCTCTACGACTACGGCATCTACCAGATGCGGCAGGCGCTGGCGCCGATCCCGGGGATCACGCTGCCGACGCCGTACGGCGGCAAGTACCGGCAGGTGATGGTGGACCTGGACCCCGACGCGATGCGGGCGAAGGGCGTGGCGCCGATGGACGTGGTCACGGCGGTCAACGCGCAGAGCCTGACGCTGCCGTCGGGCGACGCGAAGATGGGCGACAAGCAGCTCATCGTGAGCATCAACAGCTCGGCGCGCTCGATCGAGGCGCTGAACCGGGTGCCGATCCGCCAGGTGGGCGACACGACGGTCTATCTCAGCGATGTCGCGCACGTGCGCGACGGCTGGGCGGTGCAGCAGAACGTGGTGCACGACGACGGGCGGGCGTCGGTGCTGCTGACGATCATCAAGAACGGGGACGCGTCGACGCTGTCGGTGGTCAAGGCGGTGAAGGCGGCGATGCCGGCGATCCAGAAGTCGGCGCCGGAGGGCATGAAGATCGCGCTGCTGTTCGACCAGTCGACGTTCGTGAGCGACGCGATCAGCTCCGTGCTGCGCGAGGGGGCGATCGCGGCGGGGCTGACGGCGCTGATGATCCTGGTGTTCCTGGGGTCGTGGCGCTCGACGGTGGTGGTGATGGTGTCGATCCCGCTGTCGATCCTGACCTCGATCACGGTGCTGGCGGCGCTGGGGCAGACGCTGAACACCATGACGCTGGGCGGGCTGGCGCTGGCGGTGGGCATCCTGGTCGACGATTCGACGGTGACGATCGAGAACACGCACCGGCTGCTCGACGAGGGGGGCGACTTCGACGAGGCGGTGCTGGAGGGGGCGGCAGGGATCGCGGTGCCGACGCTGATCTCGACGCTGTCGATCTGCTGCGTGTTCGTCTCGGTGTTCTTCCTGCAGGGCGCGGCGCGGTTCCTGTTCACGCCGCTGGCGATGGCGGTGGTGTTCGCGATGCTGGCGTCGTACGCGCTGTCGCGCACGCTGACGCCGATCATCATCCGGCTGATGCTGCGCACCGAGCACGAGCGCCATCACGACGGCAGTACGCCGGGGTGGTTCGGGCGCCTGCATGCCAGGTTCAACCGCGGGTTCGACCGGTTTCGCGACTTCTACGGGTTCGTGCTGGCGGGGATCATCCGGCGCAGCTTCATCACGCCGCTGGTGGCGCTGGGGGTGGTGGGCGCCGCGGGGTGCCTGAGCCTGTTCGTGGGCACCGACTTCTTTCCGCCGGTGGACGCGGGGCTGATCCAGCTTCACGTCAGGGCACCGGCGCGGACGCGGATCGAGCGGACCAGCCAGTATTTCGCGGCCATCGAGGAGAAGATCAGGACGGTGATCCCGGCCAAGGACCTGGGGCTGGTGCTCGACAACATCGGGCTGCCGCAGCGACTGTACAACCTGGCGTTCACCGACGGGACGACGATCGGGGTCAACGACGGGCAGATCCTGCTGCAGCTCAACGAGGGGCACAGGGCGACGGCGGAGTACGTGCGGGCGCTGCGCGCGGCGCTGCCGAGCGCGTTCCCGGACGCGATGTTCTACTTCCAGCCGGCGGACCTGGTGACGCAGATCCTGAACTTCGGGGTGGCCTCGCAGATCGACGTGCGGGTGACGGGCAAGGACCGGGCGGGCAACCAGAAGGTGGCGGCCGAGCTGCGGCACAGGCTGTCGGGGGTCAAGGGCCTGGTGGACGCGCACGTGCAGCAGGAGCTCGACGCGCCGCAGCTCTACTACACCGTCGACCGGACGCGGGCGCAGGAGCTCGGGCTCACGGTCAACCAGGTGGCCAACGACCTCAACATCAGCCTCAGCTCGTCCGAGCAGGTTTCGCCCAACTTCTGGACCGATCCTGCGAACGGGATCCCGTACTTCCTCGCGGTGCAGACACCGGAGTACCGCATCACCGACATCAACGACCTGAACAACACGCCGATCACCAGCTCCAGCACCAACGGGACGATCGTGCCGGGGCTGTTCGGCAACGTCGCGAGCTTCAAGCGGGTGCCGGTGCAGTCGGTGTTCAACCAGACCAACATCCAGGCGGTCTACGACGTCTACGGCAGCGTGCAGGACCGCGACCTGGGGAGCGTTGCGGCGGACGTGCAGAAGGTCGTCGACGGGATGCAGGCGCAGATGCCGGCGGGCAACAAGATCCTGGTGACGGGGCAGATCGGCAGCATGAACGAGGCGTTCGCCAACCTCACGCTCGGGCTGCTGTTCGCGGCGGTGTTCGTCTACATGCTGATGGTGGTGAACTACCAGAGCTTCCTCGACCCGCTGGCGGTGATCCTGGCGCTGCCGGGGGCGGGGAGCGGGATCGTGCTGCTGCTCTATGTCACCGGGACGACGTTCAGCGTGCCGTCGCTGATGGGTGCGATCATGTCGGTGGGCGTCGCGTCGGCGAACTCGATCCTGCTGGTGACCTTTGCCCGCGAGCAGCGGGAGACGGGGATGAGCGCCTCGGAGGCGGCGCTGTCCGCAGGGACGACGCGGCTGCGGCCGGTGCTGATGACGGCGGCGGCGATGATGGTTGGCATGGTGCCGATGGCGATCGGGGGGCCCGGCGAGGAGCAGAACTCGGTGCTGGCGCGCGCGGTGATCGGGGGGGTGCTGGTGGGGACGATGACGACGCTGCTGTTCGTGCCATACCTGTATTCCGTCATCGGGCGATTCGAGCGCGTCAAGGCGGGTACCCCGTCGTCACGGCTTGCGCATGAGGGGAGTCCAGCATGAACCAGATCTCCACGCCGCCTGGCGCTGGCGGGCCCGAGGCGAAGCAGAGCGCCTCGGGCGGGAGGAGCGAGGCGGGCGCCGCACCCGGTTCGGGCAGGGCCGCGGACGGGGCGGCTGTCGACGGGACGGTTGCGGACGGGACGGTCCGGTCGAGGCGGGAGGCGGCGCCGCAGGCCGAGCCCGGGGACGCGCCGGCGAAGAGGCCGGCGGAGCCGGATCCCGGGCTGGACCGGCGGCGCGGGCGGCTGGCGCTGGTGCTGGGGATCGGGGCGCTGGTGGGCGTCGGGCTGCTGGTGGGGTATGGCGCCTGGAGCCGGTCGGCGACCAGCTCGAACGCGGCGAAGGCGCTGGCGCAGCAGAACGACGCGGTGCCGCAGGTCCGGGTGGCGGCGGTCAAGGTGCTGGAGGGGACGCACCGCATCGAGCTGCCGGGCAACATGCAGGCGTTCGACGCGGCGACGCTGTACGCGCGCTCGACCGGGTACGTGGCCAAGCGGAACGTGGACATCGGCAGCAAGGTGCATGCGGGCGACGTGCTGGCGGTGATCGCGGCGCCGGAGGTGGACCAGCAGTATGCGCAGGCGCAGGCGCAGCTCGCGCAGACCGCGGCCGCGTATGCGCAGGCGACGGCGAACCAGAAGCTCGCGGGGATCACGCAGCAGCGGACGGCGGACCTGGTGAGGAACGGGTGGAGCTCGCGCCAGCAGGGCGACACCGACAAGTCGAGCCTGGATGCCAGCAACGCGGGCGTGGGGGTGGCGAAGGCGAACATCGAGGCGCAAGCGGCGGCGGTGCGCCAGCTCAAGCAGCTCGTGGATTTCGAGAGGATCACCGCGCCGTTCGACGGGGTGATCACCGCGCGCGACGTCGACGTGGGGTCGCTGGTGGTGGCGAACGCGTCGAGCGGGACGGAGCTGTTCTCGATCGCGCGCTCGGACGTGCTGCGCGTGCAGGTGTACGTGCCGCAGGAGGACTACTTCGCGTTGCACGACGGGGAGGACGCGATGGTGACCGTGCCGGAGCTGCCGGGGCACGAGTTCCACGGCAAGGTGGCGCGCAACGCCGGCACGCTGCAGGCGGGGACGCGCACGCTGCTGACCGAGGTGGACGTGGACAACCGCGACGGGGCGCTGGCGGCGGGGCTGTACGGGATCGTGCATCTGGACGTGCCGCGCGGGTCGCCGGTGGCGCTGGTGCCGTCGGAGGCGGTGATCTTCAGCAAGGACGGGCTGAACGCGGCGGTGTTCGACAACGGCGTGCTGCGGATGCGCAAGCTGGACGTGCTGGCGGACGACGGGGCGCAGGTCGAGGTGCAGGCGGGGCTCAAGGCGGGGGAGCAGCTGATCCTCAACCCGCCGGTGCTGTCGGCCGACGGGATGAAGGTGGCGGTGGCACAGGAGAAGCCGGCGGACAAGAAGTAAGGCCAGGGGCTCTGCCCCTGGACCCTGCCAAAGGCAAGCCTTTGGAAACCGATTGACTCAAGTAGTGGATTCCAAAGGCTTGCCTTTGGCGGAGTTTGAGGCAGAGCCTCAACCTTACTTGCTTCCTAGAACCCAGCGACCGCGTGCGGGACGTAGTGTTCCTCCAGCCGGCGGGTCTCGTCCTCGGTGAGGGTGATCGAGAGCGCGGCGACCGCGTCGGCGAGGTGGCGGGGCTTGGAGGCGCCGACGATGGGCGCGGTGACACCCGGGCGGGCGAGGAGCCAGGCGAGGGCGACCTGGGCGCGGGGGATGGCGCGGTCGGCGGCGACCTGGCCCACCGCGTCGATGACGCGGGCGTCGGCGGCCTCGGTGGCGTCGTAGAGGGTGCGCTGGAAGGCGTCGGTGTTGGCGCGGTCGGTGGCGGCGGCGTCGGACGCGCGGGCAAGGCGGCCGCGGGCGAGCGGGCTCCAGGGGATCACGCCGATGCCCTCGTGCAGGCACAGCGCCATCATCTCGCGCTCCTCCTCGCGGTAGAGCAGGTTGAGGTGGTTCTGCATGGAGACGAAGCGGGTCCAGCCGTGGCGGGTCGAGGTGTGCAGCATGGTGGCGAACTGCCAGGCGTGCATCGAGGAGGCGCCGATGTAGCGGGCCTTGCCGGACTTCACGACGTCGTGGAGCGCTTCCAGGGTTTCCTTGATGGGGGTGTGCGGGTCGAAGCGGTGGATCTGGTAGAGGTCGACGTAGTCCATGCCGAGGCGTCGGAGGGAATTATCGATCTCCGCGAGGATGGCCTTGCGGGACAGGCCGCGGTCGTTGGCGCCCTCGCCCATGGCGCCGTGGACCTTGGTGGCGACGACCAGGTCGTCGCGGCGGGCGAAGTCGCGGAGGGCGCGGCCGAGGATCTCCTCCGACGAGCCGGCGGAGTAGACGTTGGCGGTGTCGAAGAAGGTGATGCCCTGCTCCAGGGCGTCGCGGATGAAGGGGCGGCTCGCCTCCTCGTTCAGGGTCCACTCGTGGGAGCCGCGCGAGGGGTCGCCGTAGGTCATGCAGCCGAGGCAGAGGCGGGAGACCTTGAGGCCGCTGCGGCCGAGGGAGACGTGGTCCATGGGCGGGGTCCTTGGGCACTGGGGACGGCGCACCGGCTGCGGCGTTGCCGGGCCGCGTGCGGGACACAGTGCCCGCCTCGCGCGGGGGGCTCAAGCGCGGGGGGTCATGCCGGGGGGGTCCGGGTGCTGGCGGCAAGCAGGCAAGCACAAGGCTGGGCTCTGCCCAGACCCGCCAGGGGCGAGCCGCCCCTGGACCGGCATTACTTAAGGATTGGTTTCCAAAGGCTCGGCCTTTGGCGGGGTCCAGGGGCAGAGCCCCTGGCCTTGCCTTCGATCGTGCCGTTCGTATCAGGCGGCCTGCCTGGCGGCGCCCGCCGTCTCCCGCAAGCGGTGCGCGCGCTGGCAGATCACGCCCCAGGCGGCCATGGAGGCATCGACGGCGTTGTAGCGGCGGGTCAGGCGGTCGATCCAGCCGCGCATCAGGTTGTCGCCGGCCCACTCGACGTCGCCCACGGCGTGCGCGTCGCCGGCGACGCCGATCCAGAGCAGGGTGATGTCGCCGTGGCGGCGCAGCGCGGCCAGCAGGCGCGCGATCCTGGCCGGATCGGTGGGGCTCTGGTCGTCGCGCAGCACGAGGATCTTCTCGCCGTCCTCGAGCGTCTCGTAGAAGCGGCGCACCAGGTAGGGCAGGCGCACCAGCTCCTGGCCCGCCAACGCCTCCGGGTCGACCTGGCCCTCGTATTTCCAGGTGTGCCATTCAAAGCCATGGACGCGGTCCACCAGCTCGTACTCGCGGGTTTCGGGGTTGAGGACGAGCGAGGTGCTGTCGGCGAAGCTGGCGGTGCGGTAGTCGCCCTCCAGCGCGGCGATCAGGCCGTCGAGCGGCGTGTAGCTGAAGCGGAACAGGCCGAGGGGCTCGGCGTGGTGGTTGCGCTGCACCATGCCGAGCTCGCAGTTCGAGCCGAGGCTCTCAAACTCGAGCACCAGGGCGTGCATGGTCTGGCCGTCCTGGCTCTGCTGGCGGGCGATAATCGCCTCGAGCTCGGCCTCGTCCTCGGGGCGGAGGTGGTCGGCGACCCAGGCGCGCTCGGTGAGCAGCGACATGCGGATGGTGCGGGCGTAAAGCGAGAGCACGCGCGGGTCGCCGTCGCCCTCGTCCCTGCCCTCTGCGGGCGACCAGGCGTCGGGGTGCGAGAGGATGACGACGCTCTTCATCGGGCCGCCCAGCACCGACCAGGGCACCCAGCACTGCACCAGGGCGCGGCCGCGCACCACTTGGTTGGCGACGCACACGCCGTTCACGCGCACCGACAGGCGCTGGAACTCGCGGCCCGGGGCGAGCAGGCCTTCCAGGTCGAACTCCATCAGGTAGTCGCCGGGCTGCTTGGGGCGGGGCACGATCAGCGTGCTCTCGCCGTCCAGCATCCACACGCCGTCCGGTTCGCGGATCGACCAGCCGGTGCCCTGGTAGGCGAAGCTGTTGCCCGGGTAGCCGAACTTGATCTGCAGGTCTTCAGCCATGCGGGAGGCCTCCAGCCGCGGGGGCGGCGTCAGGGACACGGGAGACGCGAAGGGTTTCGGTGCGGCCGGCGGCGCGAACGGCATCGGGGGCCAGGAGCGTGGCCGGGAAGGCGGGGCGGCGCTGGAGGCCGCCGTCGTGGGTGGGGCGGGGGGTCATGGTGGTCTGCAGCGATGACCGGCGGGCAGGCGGACCGGAGATCCCGGTTCGGCGGGTAGTTCGTCAGGCAGGCTACGCGGCGTATTCGTGGCTCATCGAGCAGTCCGCCGCGGAGAAGAAGTTTCGTTCCACGATCTGCGAGGAGATGTGGTCGAGCGCCGCGTCGAAGTCGTGGTGGAAGCTGGAGATCGACGTGGCCGACATCGTTGTGTGGCCGGACAGAGATACCCATAGTATCCAGCCGCCCTCGAAACGGCCCCTGATCTCCAGGCGGCGGTCGGAATGGGCGGCCAGGCGGTACACCAGCTGTCTTGCGGACAACCCCTGCTCGGGCGGGAAACCCACGGAAAAGGTCGGCGAGCTGAGTTGGTTGCTCATCCGGTTTATCCTTCCTCTATGCTTTTTTGAAACATGATCGTTGCTGATTCCCTTTGCAACGCAATGTTCATGCGGAATAAAGCATAGATTGTAATATTAATTAGACTGTTGGGTTCATGATGCATGTTAATGCGCGGCCGGGACTGGGCGGCTATTTTGCGAATGTGTCGTTCTGTTTATAGAACGTTAGACGGCTGACCGGTCTCGTACGTTCCGGTTTGCCGCGGCTGTGCTGGCGATCGGTCCGGCGGGTGAGGTGGCCGCGTGCTGTTCACGCCGGCCCGCGGGCTGCTCGGGTGCGGCCCGGGGCGGGCCGGGCGGCTCAGGGGTGGCGGTGGGTCGGGTCGATCCAGTGGACTGTCTCGGGTTTCTCCACCGGCTCGATGTCGAGGTTGATAACGGTGGCCTCGTTGTCGCTGCGCACCAGGACGCATTCCAGGGTATCGGACGTCGAGGCGTTGATCTCCTGGTGGGGGACGTAGGCGGGGATGAAGATGAAGTCGCCCGGGCCGGCCTCGGCGACGTATTCGAGGGACTCGCCCCAGCGCATGCGGGCGCGGCCGCGCAGGACGTAGATCACGCTCTCCAGGGCGCCGTGGTGGTGCGCGCCGGTCTTCGCGTCGGGGTCGATGCGGACGGTGCCGGCCCACAGCTTCTGCGCGCCGACGCGGGCGAGGTTGATGGCGGCGGCGCGGTCCATGCCGGGGCCGGACGGGGTGTTGTGATCCAGGGTGTCGGCGGGGACGACCTTGACGCCGTGGTGCTTCCAGTCGGTCGGTGGCGCGGTGGTGGCGGTCACGGTGGCGGTGTCTCCCCTGCCCTGCCCCGGACGCGCGGGCGGGGGCGAGGTTGCGTGGGCGCGGTGGCGAGGGGGTCGGGATCGGCGGCGTGGCCTGTCGCAACGACCCGGTTCGTCGACCCGTCGGCCAGCAAGGCTCCGCCCGGAGCCGCCGGGCGCGACGCCCCTGGATCGGCCTCGCTTGAAGGGAGGCGTCCAGGGGCGCCGGCATTGGCGGGGTCCGGGGCGGAGCCTTGACCCTGCCGTCTTCGCGGCGTCGTGCGCCGCAGGGTTCAGGGCGTGGCGGCGGTCCGGCGGTCCGGGCGGCCGATGCGCTCGATCTGGTCGTGGCTGCTCACCCAGACGTGGGCGGGCAGCGGCAGGAGGTGGGCGGCCTGCAGCACGCGCGCGTTGTCCTCGTCCGGCGCCACGGCCCAGAGCAGGAAGCTGCGCAGGGCGGCCGCGGTGGCGGCGTTGGGCTGCGTGGTCGAGACGAGGGCGTATTCGTAGTTGATGAGCGGGTAGCAGTTGGCGCCGGGGGCGTTGACGAGGCTCAGGCGCTCGTCGGCGGGGGTGCGGGGGGTGAGGGACTCGGCGGCGGCGGCGATGGTCTCGCCGGAGGGGGCGAGGAACTCGCCGGAGTAGCTGCGCAGCATCGCGGTGCCGAGCCTGGCCTGGGCGGCCTGGTCCTCGAAGGTGATGCCGAGATAGCCGAGGCTGTACGGGGTGTGCTGCAGCAGGTCGAGGACGCCCTGGTTGCCGGTGGCGGACTGCTCGGCGTCGACGCGCGGCCAGTCGATGGTGGTGCCGTAGCCTGGGCTGGTGGCCCAGGAGGCGGCGCTGGTGAAGAAGCCGACGGCCGCGGGGCTGGACGTCGCGAAGGACAGGTACTGGGTGAAGACGAAGGTGTCGCCGGAGCCGTCGGCGCGGCGCACCGGAACGATGTCGTGGTGCGGCAGGCTGGCGCCCGGGTTGATCGCGCCGATCGCGGGGTCGTCCCAGGCGCGGATGCGGCCGGCGTAGATGCCGGCCAGCGTGGGGCCGTCGAGGCGCAGGGGCTGTGCGAGGCCGGGCACGTTGTAGGCGACGAGCTGCGCGGAGATCGCCATGGCGACGTTGAGGATGCCGGGGTGGCGTTCGGCCTCGTCGTCCTGCAGGTAGGCGTCGGACGCGCCGATGCGGACGCTGCCGTCGATGGCGGCGGCGATGCCGCGGGCCGAGCCGGAGCCGTCGGTGGTGACGGTCACGCCGGGGTGGGCGGCGGGGTAGCCGTCCGCCCAGGCCTTGAACACCGGCAGGAACAGGGTGGAGCCGGTCTCGGACAGGGTGATCGGGGCGGGCTGCGCGGCGAGGGCAGGCGCGGCGGGGGCGAGGGCAAGGACGAGGGCGGCGGCCGCGGCCGGGCTCCTGGGTGCGTGTGGCATGGGGGTGTCCTGAGGTGGGCGGTGTCGGGCGGGGCTTCGGGTCAGGCGGCGCGGTGCTGCGCGGCGGCGGGCTCGGCCTGGTCGAGCTGGTCCAGGTTCACGCCCGTGGTCTCGATGCGGAACATCCAGGTCACGGCCGCGCCGACCAGCGAGGTGACCACGAGGCCGTAGAGGAGCGCCGAGGTGCCGATCGCCGACAGCAGGATGGGGAACAGGAACGCGGTGAGCACCGCGCCGACCTTGGCGAAGGCTGCGGCGAAGCCCGCGCCCTTGCCGCGGATGGCGGTCGGGAACACCTCGCCGGCGAGCAGGTAGGTCTGCGCGTTCGGGCCGAGATTGGTCATGAAGTTGAACAGCATGAAGCCCGCGAAGATCAGCAGCGTCCTGGCGCCGCCCTCGAACGAGGAGGACAGGGCCGCGATCACCAGGCCTGCGGCGCAGCCGATGAACCCCGCGACCTGCAGCACGATGCGGCCGAGCACGTCGGCCAGCACCACGGCGAAGGCGATGCCCACGATCAGCAGCGCGGTGATCAGCGCCGAGCCTTCGGCCGCGATGATGTCGGCGTGGATGATGTCGATCACGCTGCGGGCGTGGTCGTGGCTGGCGCTGCCGACGGCCGCGGCGAGGATGGTGGGCGTGAAGATGCCGATGCCGTAGGTGCCGAGGTCCTGGATGAACCAGGGCACGGAGGCGAGGATGGTGGCGCGGCGGTTGGTGCTGTTGAACAGGGCCGCGAACGAGGTGGAGGAGGCGCCGTGCGGGTCCGCGCCCTCGCGCGTGGCGAGCCTGATGTCGGTCGGGTACTGCGGGGTCCGGGTCAGCAGGCGGCGCACGGAGCGTTCGGCCTGCTCCGTCTGGCCGCGCGAGGCGAGCCAGTTGGCACTCTCGACGATGTAGAAGCGGCCGACGGTGACGATCACGGCGGGGATCACGGCGATCGCATACATCCAGCGCCAGGCGGAGAGCTCCGGCAGCGTCGAGAGCACGCCGTAGCCGACCGCGGTGCCGGCGAGCGCGCCGATGGCCTGGAATGCGAAGGCGCCGAGCACGAGCTTGCCGCGGCTCAGGCTCGGGATGCTCTCGGAGATGATCATGTGCGCGGTCGGGTAGTCGCAGCCCAGCGCCAGGCCGATCGCGAACAGGCAGACGACGATGAGGAGGTAGTTCGGCGCGAACACCAGGCCGACGAGGAAAGCCACGAAGATGAGCATCTCGACGATGAACATCAGCTTGCGGCCGAAGCGGTCGGACATGCCGCCGAGCGTGACCGCGCCGATCAGGATGCCGAACAGGCTGGCCGCGCCGATCACGCCGTGCTCGGCAGAGCCGAGGTGGAACTCCTCGGAGAACAGCGGCAGGGCGACGCCGGTCATGAACACGACGAAGCCCTCGAAGAACTTGCCGGCCGCGGCGAGCGACCAGATCAGCCACTGCATCCCGGTCATCGGCACGGACGGCAGGCTGGTGCCGTCGGGCCACTGCGGGCGCTCGTCGATCCAGTCCTGCACGGAGCGTCCGGTGCCTGCGATCGGGGGAGAGACGTTGGCCATCGGCGGGAAATCCCCAGGTTTGCGCGGCGGCACCATAGGGAGGAACGGCACGGGCAGGATGACCGTCTCGTTACGACTCCCCGGCCGGTCGTGGAGGCATGCGCAGGCGGACGAGGCTGGGGTGCTGCCTCGAGCTTCGCCAACGCTGCGCCTGGCCGGCCGGGGCGTCAGGCCAGGCCGCCCTGGCGTTCGACGAAGGCGGCGATGTCCGCGACGCCGTGGCCCTCGCGGATGTTGGTGAACACGAAGGGGCGCTCGCCGCGCTGCAGGCGGGCGTCGCGCTCCATCACGGCGAGGCTGGCGCCGACGTGGGGGGCGAGGTCGATCTTGTTGATGACGAGCAGGTCGCTGCGGGTGATGCCGGGGCCGCCCTTCCTGGGGATCTTGTCGCCGCCGGAGACGTCGATGACGTAGATCGTCAGGTCGGCCAGCTCGGGGGAGAAGGTGGCGGCGAGGTTGTCGCCGCCGCTCTCGATCAGGACGAGGTCGAGGCCAGGGAAGCGGGCGCGCAGGGTGTCGATGCCGGCGAGGTTGAGGCTCGCGTCCTCGCGGATCGCGGTGTGGGGGCAGCCGCCGGTCTCGATGCCGAGGATCCGGTCCGGCGTCAGGGAGCCGGCGCGGACGAGGAAGTCGGCGTCCTCCTGGGTGTAGATGTCGTTGGTGATCGCTGCGGTGTCGTGGCGCGGCGAGAGCACGCGGCAGAGCGCGTCCATGAGCGCGGTCTTGCCGGAGCCGACGGGGCCGCCGATGCCGACGCGCAGCGGGCCGTGGGGGGAGCGGGGCATGGGCGGGAGCTTTCTGAGAAGAGGGAAGGAAGAGTCTTCTTTTTCTGGAGAAAAAGAAGCAAAAAGACTTTGCTGATTTGGTTCCCGCTTTGGACGTTTGGCTCGGATCTTATTTGCAGAAGTTCTTTGGTTCTTTCTTTCAAGAAAGAACTCGCTTTCTTTCTTCGTCAGGTGCGGAACAGCCGCGTGCGCTGGGTCTCGTGGCGGAGCGAGGCGAGGTCGGCGCGCAGGCAGGCGGTGCCGAGGTCGTCGAGGGTGGCGGCGGCGGTCTCGTCCGAAGTGGCGAGGATGGTGGGCTCCAGGGCGTGCAGGATGCGCAGGCCGTCGGTTTGGCCGAGGGGGACGAGGCGGACGGCGGCGGAGGCGAGGTTGGCGCAGGCCGCGTGGAGGAAGCCCGTGCAGGTGGCGTGCTCGCCGATCGCGTGGGCGGCGGCAGCGGCGGCGAGAGCGATGGGCAGGGCGATGCGGCCGGGGGGGAGGGAGAGGTCGCCCCAGGTGCGGGCGGCGGTGGCGAAGGCGGTGCCCTGGGAGAGGGTTTCCTCGCGGCGCTCGCGGCCGAAGGCGGTGGCCTCTGCGAGGGTGGCGAGGGTGGCGAGGGTTTCGTGGTCGTGGCGGGTGGCGGCGCGGTGGGCGTGGCGGAGGAGGATGGCGTCGGAGCGCAGGTCGCCGTGGCGCAGGAGGGCGTCCAGCCAGGCGTGGGCGGTGGGGCGGTCGCGGATGTCGCCGGCCTCGGTGGCCCATTCGAGGCCGTGGCTGTGGGCGAAGGCGCCGGTGGGGAACGCGGGGGAGAGCCAGGTCAGCAGGCGCAGGAGGGCGATGTCGGCGGTCATCGCGCAGGCGTCGGGGGCCGGGGGTGGCGGTCGTCGTTGGCGCCGTGGGCGGGGGTGGGGCCGTGGGTGTGGCCGGGGTCGTTGGCGGTGTGCGCGTGGGGGGTGGCGGCGTAGGCGCCGGGCTCGGGGTCGAAGGGGGCGCTCGACGCGTGGACGTGCCCGCCCAGGGTGGTGGCCATCGTGGCGATGACGTGGTCGGCGCGGATGCGCAGCGCGTCGGGCAGGAGCTGGGTGGGGAGGTGGCGGTTGCCGAGGTGCCAGGCGATGCGCAGGAGCGTGGCGGGGGGTGCGTGGATGTCGAGGACGGGCTCGGGGCGGGCGCGGACGCGGACGATGCCGCCGTCCTCGGTGCGCAGGCCGTCGCCCTCGCGCAGGCGGGTGGCCTGCGGGAGGTCCACCAGCAGTTCGGCGCCGCCGAGGGTGTGGAGGAGGATGCGGCGGCGGTGGCGCTCGTCGAAGTCGAGGAGGACGGCGTCGACCTGGCGGTCGTCGTCCCAGAGGCCGGCGGGGAGGTGCTCGTGGGCGCGCATTGGCGGGGCTCCAGGAGGAAGGAAGGCCGGGCTCTGCCCGGACCCGCCAGGGGCGAGCCGCCCCTGGACCGGCTTGACTTAGGGATGGCCATCCAAGGGCCCAGCCCTTGGCGGAGTCTGAGGCAGAGCCTCAACCTTGCTTGCTGTCTCAGAACAGGAAGTATCGTTGCGCCATCGGGAGCTCGCAGGCGGGCTCGCAGGTGAGGAGGGCGCCGTCGGCGCGGACCTCGTACGTTTCGGGGTCGACCTCGATGTTCGGGGTGGCGTCGTTGTGGATCATGGAACGCTTGCCGATGCCGGCGCGGGTGTTGCGCACGGCGGAGAGGCGGCGGCGCAGGCCGAGGCGGGGGCCGAGGTCGTCCTCCATCGCGGCGGAGGAGAGGAAGGTGATGCAGGTCTGCGCGAGGGCGCCGCCGAGCTGTCCGAACATGGGGCGGGCGTGGACGGGCTGCGGCGTGGGGATCGAGGCGTTGGGGTCGCCCATCATGGCCATGGCGATGGCGCCGCCCTTGATCACGAGGTCGGGTTTTGCCCCGAAGAAGGCGGGGGACCAGAGGACCAGGTCGGCGAGCTTTCCCACCTCGACGGAGCCGACCTCGTGGGAGAGGCCCTGCGCGATGGCGGGGTTGATGGTGTATTTGGCGACGTAGCGTTTCGCGCGGGCGTTGTCGGCGGGGCCGTCGCCGGGAAGCGCGCCGCGCTGCTGCTTCATCTTGTGGGCGGTCTGCCAGGTGCGGATGATCACCTCGCCGACGCGGCCCATGGCCTGGCTGTCGGACGAGATCATGGAGAGCGCGCCGAGGTCGTGGAGGATGTCCTCGGCGGCGATCGTTTCGCGGCGGATCCGGGATTCGGCGAAGGCGACGTCCTCAGGAATTGTGGCCTCGAGGTGGTGGCAGACCATGAGCATGTCGAGGTGCTCGTCGAGCGTGTTCACGGTGTAGGGACGCGTGGGATTGGTCGACGAGGGGAGGACGTTGGGGAGGGAGGCGACGCGGATGATGTCCGGGGCATGGCCGCCGCCGGCGCCCTCGGTGTGGTAGGTGTGGATGGTGCGGCCGGCGATGGCGGCGATGGTGTCCTCGACGAAGCCGCTCTCGTTGAGCGTGTCGGTGTGGATCATCACCTGCACGTCCATGCGGTCGGCGAGCGTGAGGCAGCAGTCGATGGCGGCGGGCGTGGTGCCCCAGTCCTCGTGCAGCTTGAGGGAGGAGGCGCCGGCGCGGACCATCTCCTCGAGCGCGGCGGGGCGGGACGCGTTGCCCTTGCCGGAGAGGGCGATGTTGACGGGGAGCGCCTCGGCGGCCTGGAGCATGCGGGCGAGGTGCCAGGGGCCGGGGGTGCAGGTGGTGGCCGCGGTGCCGGTGGCGGGGCCGGTGCCGCCGCCGACCATGGTGGTGATGCCGGCGGCCAGCGCCTCCTCGACCTGCTGCGGGCAGATGAAGTGGATGTGGCTGTCGACGCCGCCGGCGGTGAGGATCTTGCCTTCGCCGGCGATGATCTCCGTTCCGGGGCCGATGACGATGGTGACGCCGGGCTGGGTGTCGGGGTTGCCGGCCTTGCCGATGGCGGCGATGCGGCCGGCGGCGATGGCGACGTCGGCCTTGACGATGCCCCAGTGGTCGAGGATCAGGGCGTTGGTGATCACCGTGTCGGCGGCACCCTCCGCGTTGGTGCGCTGGGACTGGCCCATGCCGTCGCGGATCACCTTGCCGCCGCCGAACTTCACTTCCTCGCCGTAGGTGGTCAGGTCGCGCTCCACCTCGATCAGCAGGTTGGTGTCGGCGAGGCGGACGCGGTCGCCGGTGGTGGGGCCGTACATGTCGGCGTAGGCGCGGCGGGTGATGCGGGTCATGGCGCAGGCGGGGGCGCGGGGTCGAGGGGGCCGGAGACGTCGCCGCGGAAGCCCCAGACGGTGCGGGCGCCGGCGTAGGGGACCAGGGTGACCTCGCGGGTCTGGCCGGGCTCGAAGCGGGTCGCGGTGCCGGCGGCGATGTCGAGGCGCTGGCCGCGGGCGAGCGCGCGGTCGAAGCGCAGCGCGGGGTTGGTTTCGGCGAAGTGGTAGTGGCTGCCGACCTGGATCGGGCGGTCGCCTGTGTTGGCGACCTCCAGCCGGGTGCGGGGCAGGCCGGCGTTCAGCTCGATGTCGCCGGGGGCGGGGAGGATCTCGCCGGGGATCATAGGGGGGCGGCTCCGGGGAGGGAGGGAAGGCCGGGCTCTGCCCGGACCCGCCAAGGGCCGGGGGCCCTTGGATCCCCGTCCGGAAGAGAGATCCGTTTTCTCATCGGATCGGCTCGTGGACGGTGACGAGCTTGGTGCCGTCGGGGAAGGTGGCCTCCACCTGCACGTCGGGGATCATCTCGGAGATGCCGTCCATCACCTGGTCGCGGGAGAGGACGCGGGCGCCCTCCTGCATCAGGTCGGCGACGCTGCGGCCGTCGCGGGCGCCCTCCACCACGAAGTCGGTGATCAGGGCGATGGCCTCGGGGTGGTTGAGCTTCACCCCGCGGTCCAGGCGGCGGCGGGCGACACTCGCGGCCATGGCGATCAGGAGGTGGTCCTTCTCGCGGGGGGTCAGGTTCATCGGAAGAAAGGCCGGGCTCTGCCCGGACCCGCCAAAGGGCCGAGCCCTTCGGAAACCCTATACTTAAGGAATGGATTCCAAAGGCTTGCCTTTGGCGGAGTTCGAGGCAGAGCCTCGACCTTGCTTTCCTGCTGCATCCGGCCCCTCAGCACGTCCACACGGCCGGCAGCGTGCGCCCGTCGCGCAGCACCCGCAATGCCGCGGTGGTGGCGGCGCGCAGGGCGGCGGCGTCGGGGGCCAGGATGCGGGCCAGGAGCAGGCCGTCCGTGGCGGAGGCGCCGGCTTCGAAGGCGTGGAGGGCGGCGCGGAGGGGGCCGAGGGCGGCCTCGGCGTCGGGGGCGGCGAGGAGGAGGGTGGCGGAGGCGCCTGCGCCCGCGGCGGTGGCGCGCTGGCGCAGGGTGGCGGCGTCGCCGTCGATGCGCAGGGCGTCGTGCAGGATCAGGCGGCCGTCGCGGTGGAGGCGGATGGTGTCGCGCAGGGTCAGGCGGTGCAGGACCTCGCCCGAGGCGGCGCGGCCGAAGACCAGGGACTCGATGCCGAGGAAGCGGGAGTCGGGGGCGACGGCGATGTCGGTGCGGCGGTCGAGGGCGGCGTGGTCGAAGAGGATGGTGTCCTGGGGGAGCCATTCGAGGGTGGCGCCCGGGGCGACGTGCAGGGTGGTGCGGACCAGGGCGGGGGGGCTTGCGGGGGCGGCGCGGTAGATGCGCTCGCAGGCCTGGCCGGCGATGGTGGCGCGGGCGTTCGCGGCGAGGCGGATGGTGGTGTCGAGGCGGTCTCCGGGGGCGATGCCGCCGCCGACGTTGAGGAGGACGGCTTCGGGGAAGGCCGGATCGGGGGGGCGGGGGAAGCGGGCGCGCAGGCAGCCGGACTGGCGCAGGTCCTCGAGGACGGTGAGGGGGCCGCGGCGGCGGAGGGCGAGGCGGAGCTCGCCGCGGGCGCGCTGGTGGTCAGGCAAAGGGGAGCTTTGGCCGTGGTGGCAGGCGAGGCTGGGCGTTCGGAGTGCCCTCCCCGCGTCGAGGGTTCCAGAGGCTCTCCTTTGGCGAAGATTGAGGCAGAGCCTCGGTCCTGCCTGCTCCTGGCGTCACGAAAGCGGGCGATCGGCGCGGGCAAGGATTGCTGCGGGTGGTCATGGGATGTTGGAGTCTCTGCCCTGCTCTGCCGTGGCTGGGAGTGGGGCATGGGCGGGGTAGGGGTCAACGGGAGATGGTTGGTTCTGCCCGGAGACGTCGGAACGGGATCGCGGGTTTGGAAGGATGCTTTCCTGGCTGCGCACACCTGGTCGATCCCGCCTGCAGATCGGATGCGGGAAAGGTGACCCGGCCTGCCGGGTGCCTGTCCCGCTCCGCCGTTGCCGACCGCGGCTAGTGGGCGAGCATCTTCTGCGCGTTTTCCGCCAGGCTGCTGGAGAACTCGTCGCCCTTGTAGATTTCCGAGACCATCGACTTCAGCTTGCCTGCTTCCGCGGTCATGCCGAGCGCCTCGGCGTAGGCCGCGACGGTGCCGAAGCCGGCGAGGCCGTAGTGCGACATCCGCTGGTACTGGGCGATCATCTCCAGGTCGCGCAGTTCGGGCGGCAGGTCGGACTCGAGGGCGTGCTGGGTGGCTTCCTGGACCAGGCCCTGCATGCCCGGGCAGGGGCTGCTTTCCTTCGCGTTGGCCATCTCTTTCAGGACCTCAGTGTGCTTCGCGATGCCGCCCACCGACTGCTCGAACAGCTGCCTGATCTTCGGGTCGGTCGCCTTTTCGCTGAAGGACTGCATGATCTTCTGCATCTGGTCGTTGGAGGACCAGAGATCGCGCATGTCGGCGGTGTAGAGCTCCTTGAGAGTGCTGGGTGCTGCTGCCATTCGGTGTTCCTCCGCGGGTGTCGCTCGTTCGAGACGCGAGCGGGCGGTGAACGCCGGGGTGTGCGCCCCGTTCTCGGACGTTGGCGGGTGGGGCGTGGCGATGCCCGAGAGTTGAATGCCGGCCCGGGGGTTGGGTCCCGACGGTAAGGGATTGCCGAAGGCTGGCAGCCGGCGGGATTGCGTATGCCGCGATTCCGAGCGGGCCCTAGGACCAAGTGGGATCTTGGGCACTGTCTCGAGCGATGCGTTCGATGACAAACCTGGATCATACAGGTCCCAAATGCGAAATTCGGAATCGCCTTGAAACAAGGATCGATTGACAACTGTCGTGAAGTTTGAGTCAGGCAACTGAAAGAAGTATAGCTGAATGAGGTATTCCCGAGGCAGCATTCAAACCAAGCCCATAAAACCCAAGATTGTCGGTATTCAAATCCTGAGAGTATCAATGAGTAGCGGGTTGTCAGAGCAGCACGGTCGCATCCAGGCTCCCCAGTTCCCAGACGTGGCTTCACACGCATCTTCTCAGTAGCGGATTCCAAAGGCGTGCCTTTGGCGGAGTTTGAGGCAGAGCCTCAACCTTGCTTCCTGCCCTACGCGTCGCCCTCGGCCAGGCGGTATCCGATCCCCGGCGCGGTCAGGAGGATGGTGGCGCCGGTGGGGCCGAGCTTCTGGCGGACGAGGCCGACGTAGACGCGGAGGTACTGCACGTCCTCGGCGTGGCTGGTGCCCCAGACGGCGGTGAGCAGCTGGCGGTGGGTGAGGACGAGGCCGGCGTTGCGCACGAGAGTGGTGAGGAGATCGTACTCGCGGGGGGTGAAGGCGACCTCGGCGTCGTCGACGTGGACGCGGCGGTGGGCGAGGTCGACGGTGACGGGGCCGTGGCGCCAAGGGGCGGGGGCCGCGTCAAGGGTGCGAGCGCGGCGGAGGCAGGCGCGCAGGCGGGCGAGGAGCTCCCCGGGGGCGAAGGGCTTGTCGATGTAGTCGTCGGCGCCGTGGTCGAGGGCGGCGATCTTCTCGGCGGTGGAGTCGCGGGCGGAGATGACGATGATGGGGGTGGAGCCGGCGGCGCGCAGGCGGCGGATGACCTCCTGGCCGTCGAGGTCGGGGAGGCCGAGGTCGAGGAGGATGGCGGCGGGGGCGTGCTCGGCGGCGGCGCGCAGGCCGGCCAGGGCGGTCAGGGCCTGGGAGACGGCGTAGCCGGCGGCGGTGAGCGCGGGCCTGAGGAAGCGGTGGATCTGGGGCTCGTCGTCGATGACGAGGATGCGGGACGGGGCGGGCTCGGTCATGGCGGGGCGGTGGCGAGGTCGTGGCGAGGTGGGGCGGCGGCGGGGAGGCGGAGGGTGAGGACGGTGCCGGGGAGGCCGTCGGCGGGGGTGTCGGGGCGGGGGCTGCGGGCGTCGATGCGGCCGCCCATGGCCTCGGTGAGGCCGCGGGCGATGGCGAGGCCGAGGCCGGTTCCGGGGGGGATGCGGTCGCCGCGTCGGGCGCGGAAGAAGCTGTCGAAGACGTGGGGGAGGTCGTCGGCGGGGATGCCGATGCCCTCGTCGGCGACGGACAGGCAGGCGAGGCCGGGCTCGGCGGTGATGCGCACGAGGGTGAGGCTGCCGGCGGGCGCGTATTTCACGGCGTTCTCCAGGAGGTTGACGAGAACCTGCTCCAGGAGGGCGGGGTCGGCCAGGGCTGCGGGCGAAGGGTCGGCGACGCGGATGGCGACGTGGGGGGCGCCGGGGAGGCGCGAGAGGGCGGCGTCGAGGACGTCCGCGAGGTCGGTGCGGGACAGGCGGGGGCTGATCTGGCCGGACTCGAGGCGGGTCAGCTCGGTGATGTTGGCGAGGAAGCGGGTCATGCGGCCGACGTCCTCCTCGATGCTGTCGAGCAGGTCGGCGCGCGTGGGCTCGTCGAGGCTGTCCCAGGCGGTGCGCAGCGTGCCGGCGGCGCCCTGGATGCCGGCGAGCGGGGTGCGCAGGTCGTGGCCGAGGGAGGCGAGGAGGGCGGTGCGCAGGCGCTGGGTCTCGGCCATGGCGGTGGTGCGGGCGGCCTCGTTGGCGAGGAGCACGCGCTCCCAGGCGATGGCGGCCTGGTCGGCGAGGGCGCCGAGGGTCTGCGCGGCGGTGTCGTCGAGGGGGGCTGCGGAGCGGACGCCGAGGACGCCGAGGGTGCCGCGGACGGTGTGGAGCGGCAGGAGGCGCCAGGAGGCGGCGGGGAGCGTGCTGGTGCCCTGCCCTGCCGGCTCGCCGTGGACCCAGGCCCAGCGGGCGGCGGCCCACGCGCCCACGTCCAGGGTGACGCGGACAGGCGTGTCGGCAGGGGGCGTGCCGGCGGGGGGCGCATCGGTGGGGGGCTGGGTGGCGCGGATGACGAGGTCGGGCCCTGTCGCGTCGTCGCCGTGGGGGGCGAGGAGGACGGCGCGGCCGGCGATGGCGGCGGCCTGGCGGGCGATCTCGGCGAGGAGGTCGGGCTCGGAGGAGGCCTCGCCGAGGCGGCGGCTGAAGGCGGCGATGCGGCGCAGGCCCTCGACGCGGGCCTGGGCGGCCTGGGACTCGGCGCGGACGCGGCCGGCGAGGGTGCCCGCGAGGGTGGCGACGAGGGCGAACACGCCCAGCGCGATCAGGTCGCGGGGGCTGCCGATGCTGAGCGTGTAGAGCGGCGGGATGAAGAAGAGGTCCCAGGCGAGGAAGCTGGCGGCGGCCATGGCCAGCGCCGCGGGCAGGCCCCAGGCGCTGGCGCCGGCGACGATGGCGGCGAGGTAGACCATGCCCATCGCCTCGGCGGGCACGACGGGGCGGAGCGCGCAGCCGAGCGCGGTGACGGCCGCGACGAGGGCGGCGGCGGCGGCCCAGCGCCACCTCGGCTCGCGCGGGCGGCGGGGCGCGCGCCGGCGGGGAAGGTCGGCGGCGGGGATGATGTGGATGGCGAGGTCGGGGGCGCGCTGCAGCAGGGCCGCGCCGACGGTGCGGCCGGTGAGGCGGCGCCAGAGCGGGGCTCGGCCGCGGCCGAGGACGAGGTGGGTGGCGCTGCGTTCCTGGGCGACGGCGAGGGTGATGGCGACGAGGTCGGAACCGACGCGGGTGTCGAGGTCGGCGCCGAGCTGGGCGGCGAGGGCCAGGGCGGGGCGGGCGATCAGGAGCGAGGTGGCGCGCTCGACGTGGAGCACGGTCCAGGGGGCCTGGAGCGCCTCGGCGAGGCGCTTGGCGCGGCGGACGACGGCCGACGCGCCCGGGTCGGGGCCGACGAGGGCGAGGACGCGCTCGCCGGACGGCCAGGCGCCGGTGACGCCGGAGCGGCGCATCCAGTCGCGGACGTCGCCGTCGACGTGGGCGGCGGCGCGGCGCAGGGCGAGCTCGCGCAGGGAGGCGAGGTTGCCCTCGCGGAAGAAGCCGTCGAGCGCGCGGGCGGCGGTCTCGCTGGCGTAGATGCGGCCGTCGCGCAGGCGCGAGCGCAGCTCGGCGGGGGGGACGTCGATCAGCTCGATCTCGTCGGCGGCGTCGAGCACGTGGTCGGGCAGCGTCTCGGTCACGCGCACGCCGGTGATGCGGGCGACGTCGTCGTTGAGGCTTTCCAGGTGCTGGACGTTGAGCGTGGCCCAGACCTCGAGGCCGGCGGCGACCAGCTCGGCGACGTCCTCCCAGCGCTTGGCGTGGCGGCTGCCCGGCGCGTTGGTGTGGGCCAGTTCGTCGACGAGGAGGATGGCGGGGCGTCGGGCCAGCGCCGCGTCGAGGTCGAACTCGCGCAGCGTCTGGCCGCGGTACTCGATGTCGCGGAGCGGGAGCGTGGGCATGCCCTCGGCCTCGGCGATGGTGCCGGCGCGGCCATGGGTCTCGATCACGCCGGCGAGCACGTCGGCGCCCTCCGCACGGCGGCGGCGGGCCTGGGTCAGCATCTCCCAGGTCTTGCCGACGCCGGGGGCGGCGCCGAGGAACACCTTGAGGCGGCCGCGGGCGTCGGCGGAGGCCAGGGCGAGAAGGGCGTCGGGGTCGGGGCGGCGGGGCTCAGGCATCAGGAAGGAAGCAAGGCTGGGCTCTGCCCAGACCCGCAAAGGGCCGGAGGCCCTTTGATCCCATCACTTAAGTAAAGCCATCCAAGGGGCTTCCCTTGGCGGGGTCCAGGGGCAGAGCCCCTGGCCTTGCTTGTCTTGCGCGGCATTCCGCCTGCCTAGGGCTGGGCGGCGTCGAGGGCAAGGTTGACCGCGAGGACGTTGACGCGGGGCTCGCCGACGATGCCGAGCAGGCGGCCGCTGGTGTGGGCGGCGATGGCGCCCTGGACCTGCTCGGGCGGGAGGTGGCGGGCGGTGGCGATGCGCGCGACCTGGCGGGCGGCGGTCTCGGGGGAGATGTCGGGGTCGAGGCCGCTGGCGGAGGTGGTGAGCATGTCGCCGGGGACGGGGGCTGCGGGGGTGGCGCCGGCGGTCCTGCCGTCGGCGGTGACGCGGTCGATCAGGGCCTTGGAGGTGGGGCCGGCGTTGGAGGCCGAGGAGTTGGCGGCGTTGTAGGGGGCGGGGACGGTCTTGGTGGAGTCGTCGGGGTGGGCGGGGTCCTGCATCGTGGTGGCCGAGGGGCGGCCCTGGAGGTACTTGTCCTGGGTGAAGCTCTGGCCGAGGAGCGAGGAGCCGACGACGGTGCCGCCGCGGGTGACGAGGCTGCCGCCGGCGGGGCCGGGCAGGATCGCGGTGGCGGCGCCCACGAAGCCGAGCGGCAGGGTGAGGCCGGTCAGGGCCGTGAACAGGACGACCAGGACGACGGCCGGGCGGAGGTGGCGGATCATCAGTTCATTCCCAGGACGGTGAGGACGAGGTCGATCAGCTTGATGCCGATGAACGGGGCGACGAGGCCGCCGAGGCCGTAGATCAGCAGGTTGCGGCGCAGCAGGGCGGCGGCGGCGATCGGGGTGAACTTCACGCCGCGCAGCGCGAGCGGCACCAGGGCGACGATGATGAGCGCGTTGAAGATCACGGCCGACAGGATCGCGGTCTGCGGCGAGTGCAGCCGCATGATGTTGAGCGCCTGCAGGCCGGGGTAGGTGACGACGAAGATGGCCGGCAGGATGGCGAAGTACTTGGAGACGTCGTTGGCGATGGAGAACGTCGTCAGGCTGCCGCGGGTGATGAGGAGCTGCTTGCCGATCTCGACGATCTCGATGAGCTTGGTCGGGTCGCTGTCGAGGTCGACCATGTTGCCGGCCTCGCGGGCGGCCTGGGTGCCGGTCTGCATGGCCACGCCGACGTCGGCCTGGGCCAGGGCGGGGGCGTCGTTGGTGCCGTCGCCGCACATGGCGACGAGGCGGCCCTCGGCCTGGACGCGGCGGATGTAGTCGAGCTTGTCCTGCGGCGTGGCCTGGGCGAGGAAGTCGTCGACGCCGGCCTCGGTGGCGATGGCGGCCGCGGTCACCTTGTTGTCGCCGGTGATCATCACCGTGCGGATGCCCATCTTGCGCAGGGCGGCGAAGCGGTCGCGGATGCCGGGCTTGACGATGTCCTTGAGCTCGATGACGCCCATCAGGCGGCCCTCGGCGGTGACCGCCAGCGGCGTGCCGCCGGCACGGGCGACGCGGTCGACGGCGGCGGTGAAGGCCTGCGGCGGGGCGGCGGCGGTCGCGGTGGCGGTGCCGCCGTCGCGGGGGCCGAAGGCCTGGGCGGTCGCTGCGGTCATGGCGAGGACGGAGTCCACGGCACCCTTGCGCCAGGAGCGGCCGTCGGCGTCGAGGCCGGAGAGGCGGGTGTTGGCGGAGAAGGCGACGACCTCGGCGCCCTGCGGCATGGCGGCGGCGAAGCCGTGGCGGTCGCGGACGTAGGTCAGGATCGAGCGGCCCTCGGGGGTGTCGTCGCCGAGCGAGGCCATGGCAGCGGCCTCGGCCAGGGTGCGCTCGTCGACGCCGGGGACGGGGTGGAGGCCGGCGGCCATGCGGTTGCCGAAGGTGATGGTGCCGGTCTTGTCGAGCAGCAGCATGTCGACGTCGCCGGCGGCCTCCACGGCTCGGCCGGAGGTGGCCACCACGTTGAAGCGGATCAGGCGGTCCATGCCGGCGATGCCGATGGCGCTGAGCAGGCCGCCGATGGTGGTGGGGATCAGGGTGACGAGGAGCGCCACGAGCACGGGGACGCTGAGGTCGGTGCCGGAGTAGTGGGCGAGGCCGACCAGGGTGACGACAGCGATCAGGAAGATGATGGTCAGGCCGGCGAGCAGGATGTCGAGCGCGATCTCGTTCGGCGTCTTGCGGCGCTCTGCGCCCTCCACCAGCGCGATCATGCGGTCGATGAAGGTCGAGCCGGGGTCGGCGGTGATGCGCACGACGAGCCAGTCGGAGACGACCTGGGTGCCGCCGGTCACGGCGGAGCGGTCGCCGCCAGCCTCGCGGATCACCGGGGCGGACTCTCCGGTGATGGCGCTCTCGTTGACGGAGGCGATGCCATCGACGATCTCGCCGTCGGACGGGATCAGGTCGTTGGTCTCGACCAGGACCAGCATGCCGCTGCGCAGCTCGGGGGCGGGGACGGTGCGGATGGTCTTGCGGTCGGTGGCGCTGGGGATGACCTTGGCCATCATGTCCGAGCGCGAGCGGCGCAGGCTTTCCGCCCGGGCGCGGCCGCGGCCCTCGGCGACGGCCTCGGCGAAGGTCGCGAACAGCACCGTCAGCCAGAGGCCGAGGGCGATCGCGAGGGCGAAGCCCCAGGGCTGGCCGGTGGCCAGGTTGCGCAGGCCGAGCACGGTCACGAGGGCGGCGACCACCTCGGTGACGAAGATCACCGGGTTGCGGCGCAGGTGGCGCGGGTCGAGCTTGGTGAAGGCGTCGCGGGTGGCGCGGACGATGATCGCTCCGTCGAAGAGGGCGATCGTGTCGGCATTGGCCTGGGCCATCGTGGGGTCCTTGCGGGAGGCTGAGGCAGGAAGGTAAGGCCAGAGGCTCTGCCTCTGGACTCCGCTCAAGGCTCGCCTTGAGAATCCAACATTGAAGGAAGCGAAGCGTAGGCTTTCTTAAGTCGAGGTTTCCAAAGGCTCCGCCTTTGGCGGGGTCCAGGGGCAGCGCCCCTGGCCTTGCTTTCTCGGCGGTTCAGAACGTCTGCCCCGCCGCCATCGAGAAGTGTTCCGCCAGCGGACCGAGCGAGAGGGCGGGCAGGAACTGCAGGCCGCCGAGGATCAGGATCACGCCGATCAGCAGGCCGATGAACAGCGGGCCGTCGGTCGGGAACGTGCCGGCCGACGGCGCGAGCTTCGGCTTGGCGGCGAGTGAGCCGGCGATGGCGAGCACGGGGATCAGGAAGGCGAAGCGGCCGAGCAGCATGGCGGCGCCGAGGCCGTAGTCGAGGAGCGGGGTGTCGGCGGTCAGGCCGGCGAAGGCGCTGCCGTTGTTCCCGGTGGCGCTGGACCAGGCGTAGAGCATCTCGGACAGGCCGTGCGGGCCGGCGTTGGCGAGCGAGCCGAGGCCGCTCTCGGAGACCAGCGAGAGCGCGGTGCCCGACAGGATGCACAGCGGCAGGATGAGGACGGCCAGCATGGCGAGCTTGATCTCGCGGGCCTGGATCTTCTTGCCGAGGTACTCCGGGGTGCGGCCGACCATCAGGCCGGCGACGAAGACGGCGAGCAGCGCGAACACCAGGATGCCGTAGAGGCCGGAGCCGACGCCGCCGGGGACGATCTCGCCGAGCTGGATCAGGAACATCGGGATCATGCCGCCGAGCGGTGTAAAGCTGTCGTGCATGGCGATCACGGCGCCGTCGGAGGTCGCGGTGGTGGTGACGGCGAACAGCGAGGACATCGCGGTGCCGAAGCGGACCTCCTTGCCCTCCATGTTGCCCATGGACGGGTCGACGCCCAGCGCGGTGAGCAGCGGGTTGCCGCCGGCCTCGGCCGCGTAGCAGAGCACGATGAAGCTCACCATCAGGATGGCCATGGTCCAGAACAGCGCGAAGCCCTGGCGGCGGTCCTTGACGATGCAGCCGAAGGTGACGGCGAGCGCGAAGGGGATGACGATCTCGGACCAGGTCTCGACGACGTTGGTCAGCGCGGTCGGGTTCTCGAAGGGATGGGCGGAGTTGACGTTGAAGAAGCCGCCGCCGTTGGTGCCGAGCATCTTGATCGCCTCCTGGAAGGCGACCGGGCCCAGCGCGATGGTCTGGTGCGCGCCCTCCAGCGTGGTGGCGTCGACGTAGCCGGCGAGCGTCTCGGGGACGCCGGAGACGATCAGGAAGACGGTGTAGAGCAGGCTGATCGGCAGCAGGACGTAGAGGGTGATCCGTGTGAGGTCGACCCAGAAGTTGCCGAGTTCCTTGAGCGCGCTGCCGGCGAAGGCACGGGCGACCATGACTGCGGCGGCGATGCCGGTGGCGGCGGAGAGGAAGTTGTGCACGGTCAGGCCCCACATCTGGGTGCCGTAGGACATCGTGGTCTCGCCGCCGTAGGCCTGCCAGTTGGTGTTGGTGACGAAGGAGATCGCGGTGTTGAACGCAAGCCGCGGGGAGAGGCCGGACTGGCCCGCCGGGTTGAGCGGCAGGTAGTCCTGGAAGCGCAGCATCAGGTAGAGGATGAGGAAGTGCACGGCCTGGAGCATGACCAGGGCGGTGGCGTAGGTCTTCCAGCCCATGGACGCGCGGGCGTCGACGCCGGCCAGCGCGTAGAAGCCGCGCTCGACGGGGCCGAGGACGGGGGAGAGGGGGGTGCGCTCGCCCTGCACGACGTCGGCGATGTAGCGGCCGAGCGGGACGGCGCAGAGGAAGACGAGGGACAGGACGAGGGCGATCTGCACCCAGCCGATGAGGGTCATGGCGGCGTCCTCAGAAGTCTTCGGGGCGCACGAGCGCCCAGACCAGGTAGACGAGCAGGCCGGCGGAGACGATCGCGCCGAGGATCAGGTCGAACATGCTCAGATGCGCTCGCACAGCGCGGCGTAGGCGGCCATGAGCAGGATGCCCCCGGTTCCCAGCACGATCACGATGATGTCCGCCATGGCCACGAGCCCTCCGAATGGTGAAGGGGACTTAGGTGTCAGGGCGTAAAGGAACGATGCGTTTCGCGGCCGCGGGCGGGCGGAGGGCGTCACGGGCCGGGGCGCCCCGGCGTTGTCGCAGGAAGGCAAGGGCCTTCTTTTTTGAAGAAAAAGAAGCAAAAAGACTTTGCCCATGGGGTCAGGGGCGCACGGCCGGTTCCGGGTCCTTGTGGGCGAAGTTCTTTGGTTCTTTCTTTCAAGAAAGAACATGCTTTCTGCTCGTTGCTCCTACGAGGCGCGCCGGCTCACGATGAGGTGGACGACGTCGGCGCGCAGGGCGTGGCCGGGCCCGCCGGAGTCCGGGTCGGCGACGTCCCAGTCGGTGGACTGCAGGATCGCGAGGACGCCGGTGTCGAGCAGGGCGGCGCGCAGGGTGCGGGCGGCGTCGAGCAGCGCGGGGTCGGCGGCGACGTGGGTCAGCAGGATCACGGCGGGGGCGGAGGTGGCGCCCAGCTCGGCGTGGGGCGGGCTGGTGTGCGCGCCAGCGTCGCCGGTCCAGTCGACCTCGACCCAGCCGGCGCGGTCGAGCAGCGGGCGCAGGCGCTGGAGGAACTCGAAGGACTGGGAGTCGCCGCCGTCGGCGGAGGCGTCGAAGCGGGTGCCGGTGGCGGGCAGGCAGCGGGCGACGAGGGTGGCCTCCTGGCGGTCGGAGAGGGCGAAGGGCTGGTAGAGGCGGGCCAGGCGGCGGGCGGCCTCGGCGTCGCGGAGCAGGCCGGCCTGGTCGCGGGCCTTCGCGTCGGCGAGCGCCTGGCGGGCCTGGGCGGCGGCGGCGCGGGCGCGGGCGGCGGCGGCCTGGGCCTCGGAGAGCTGGATCTCGGCGGCGCGGCGGGTCTGGACGGCGATGTGGCGGGTGATCGCGAGGCTCAGCATGGAGCCGGTGATCGCCATGGCGGCGCCGAGCGCGGCCAGCAGCCAAAGCCATGCGGCGGCGCCCTGCAGCACCGGCAGCGAGAAGCCTGACATGGCGCGCCTGATCAGGCCACGGCTCGGGGCGCCAGGCGCCCGGTGGGGCTGTCGGGGGCTGGGATCACGGTCGGGCCACTCGCGCTGTGCTGGAGGAGGAGTGTGCCCGCGCATGGGAGGCGAGGGCAAGGCAGGCAAGCCTGGGCTCCGCCCAGACCCGCCAGGGGCGAGCCGCCCCTGGACCGGCCTCCCTTAAGGGATGGGTTCCAAGGGCCCTGCCCTTGGCGGAGTTTGAGGCAGAGCCTCAACCTTGCTTGCTCCCTGCCGGCGCCCTAGGCGCTGTGCATGGACCCTGCCCCTCCCGAGCCCCGCGTCACCACGCTGCTCCTGCCGTTCGCGCTGGTCGTGTTCCTCGGCTACGCGGCGGTGGGGGTGCCGCTCTCCACCCTGCCGGTGCAGGTGGCCTCGCTCGGCCACGGCACGGCGACCGTGGGCGCGGTCATCGGGCTGTCCGCGGCCGTCACCCTGCTGACGCGCCAGCTCGCGGGTGCTGCGTCGGACCGGCGCGGGCCGAGGGCTGTCGTGCTGCTCGGGCTGGGGGTCACCGCGCTCACCGGGCCGGCGTATGCGATGTCGGTGCTGGCGCCGGGCGCGGGGCTGGCCTGGCTGGCTTTGGGCCGGGTGGCGCTGGGGCTCGGCGACAGCCTGTTCACCACGGGGGTCATGGCGTGGGCGGTCACCCGCGTCGGGCCGCGCCACGCCGGGCGGGCGATGGCGTGGATCGGCATCGCGATGTACGGCGCGCTGGCGCTGGGGGCGCCGCTCGGGGCGGTGCTCGCCTCGGTGGGCGGGTTTCCCGCGGTCGCGGGGGCTACGGCGGTGATGCCGCTGCTGGCGGTGCCTGTGGCATGGGCGCAGCGCGACCTGCGGGTTGCGGGCGGGCCGCGCGCGTCGCTGGGCGGGGTGGTCAGGGCGATCTGGGCGCAGGGGCTCGGCATGGTGCTGGCCTCGGCGGGGTTCGGGACCATCGCGGCGTTCCTGGCGCTGCGCTACGCGGCGCTCGGCTGGCCGGGGGCGGGGCTGGCGCTGACGGCGTTCGGGGCGGCCTACATCGCGGCGCGGCTGCTGTTCGCCGGGCTGCCGGACCGGCTGGGCGGGGCGCGCGTGGCGCTCGCGGCCCTGGCCATCGAGGCGGCGGGGCTGCTGATCGTCGCACTCGCGCCGGCGCCGGCGGCGGCGCTGCTGGGCACGGCGGTCACCGGGCTCGGCTACTCGCTGGTGTTCCCGGCGCTGGGCGTCGAGGCGGTGCGCAGGGTGCCGGCGGACAGCCGGGGCGTGGCGCTCGGCGCGTTCCTCGCGTGCTTCGACCTCGGGCTGGGGGCGGCCGGGCCGGTCACCGGGGTCGTCGCGGCAGGGTTCGGGCTGCCGGCGGCGTTCCTTGCTGCGGCCGCGGCAGCCGTGGCGTCGATGGGGCTGGTCTGGGGCACGCGGGGGCGAGCGGCAGACTGACAAGGCACGGCGGGCAGGGGCGGGGCGTGGGGAAGGAAGGCCAGAGGCTCTGCCTCTGGACTCCGCTCAAGGCGATTGCCTTGAGAATCCGTCTCGAAGCGAGGTCGCGGCGCCTGGGTGAGGGGCCGGCAGTTCGGACTTGATGGAGAGGACCGGCGACCGCCCCGGTCGTTCTCGCCCGCGAGCAAGGTCGGTGTTCGCAGCGCCATGGTTCCTGCGGCGCCCTTCTGCCTGTTCATCCTTGGCGGATGTGCCGCGAGCGCGCCCTGCCGAGAGCGCGCAAGATGCCGGGTTCTAGTATTTTCTGATGTTATGGCCGAAACCGCCACGATGATGGCGTCATCTGCCACATCGAGATTGAGCAGCGAAAGTGCTCCTAGAATAACATATGTTTTTCAATGGTTTGTAGTTCAGGGTCGTGTGGCACGGGGCATGCAAAGCTTGTCGTGTCCGGCTGATCCGGCCGCTCTCCAGGAGATGTTCCATGCCTGTCGTGTCCCAGACCGCCACCCTCGTCGCATTTCCCGCAGCCCGCGTCCGCCGTCTGCCGGCCCGCCCGGCGCCGACCCGGGCGTCGTCGACGTTCGTGCCGCGCGACCTGGCGGAGCCCGCCGCGTTCGGCACGTCGGGCGTCGCGATGCGGGCGGCGATGGGGGCGGGGCTGGGCGCCGTGCTGCTGGCGTGCGCCGGGCTGGGCGGCTGGGGGTTCGTGCAGGCGGAGCGCGGGGTGCAGGCGAGCCTGGCGGGCTACGCGACCTCGTCCGCGCCGGCGGCGGGCGGCGGGACGTCGACCGACTTGGCCGGGCGCGCGGCGTCGAGCATGGCGTGGGACCGCAGGTGATGGCGGAACTGGTGGTAGCCGAGGCCGAGCAGGCGAGCGGCGGCGGCCTGGTTGAAGCGGGTGTGCTCCAGGGCGTCGCGCAACAGGGCGGCCTCGAAGCGGCGCACCCGGCCGGTGTAGTCCGACGGGGCCGGCGGCCCCCGCCCTGCCCAGCCGGCCGAGGTAGGGCCATCGCCGGTTCGGGCCTGGCCGGCGCCCTCCCCGGACCGGCCCTCCAGGGGCTGGCGGAGCGGGTCGGGGTGGGCCTCCGGGTCGCCGGGGTGCCCCGGAGTGCCGCGTGCGGGTTCGCCGGCACGGCGCGGGGCGTGGTCGGGCAACGGACGGAACGGGCTGTCGAACGGGTCCAGGCGGAGGTCGGCGAGCGGGCGTTCCGGGCGGGGGTTGAGCGCGACGCTGCGCTCCACGGCGTTGCGCAGCTCGCGGACGTTGCCGGGCCAGGGGTGGGCGGCCAGGCGGCGGATGACGGCGGGGGCGAAGCCGGGGAAGCCGCGGCGGCCCAGCTCGACGGACATGCGCTGGGCGAAGTGCTCTGCGAGGCGGGGGATGTCGTCGGCGCGCGCGCGCAGCGGGGGAACGGTGACGACGTCGAAGGCCAGGCGATCGAGCAGGTCGGCGCGGAAGCGGCCGTCGCGCGCCATCGCCGGCAGGTCGGCGTTGGTGGCGGCGACCACGCGCACGTCGACGGCGACGGTGTCCGTGCCGCCGACGCGCTCGAACCGGCCGTACTCGAGGACGCGGAGCAGCTTCTCCTGCACGGCGGGCGAGGCGGTGGCGATCTCGTCGAGGAAGAGCGTGCCGCCGTCGGCCTGCTCGAAGCGGCCCTGGCGGCGGCGCTGCGCCCCGGTGAAGGCGCCGGCCTCGTGGCCGAACAGCTCGCTGTCGAGCAGGGTGTCCGGGAGCGCGGCGCAGTTCAGCTTGAGGAACGGGCGGTCCCAGCGCGGCGAGAGGAGAGCAAGGCGGGCGGCGACCAGCTCCTTGCCAGTGCCGCGTTCGCCGATCACCAATACCGGCCGCTCGATCGGCGCCAGGGTCGAGACATGGGCCAGCATGGCGGTGAAGCACTCGGCCTCGCCGATCGGGGTCTGTGTCTCGGGGGGCGAGTATCTGGCGGAAAGCGCCACTCTTCGGGACTCCTTGCAGCGGCGGAGCGTGCGCGGCCGAAGGCAGGCAGGCAAGGCCGGGGGGCGAGGCCGCCCCCCGGACCCCGGCGCCCCTGGAGACTCCGGTCGCCGGCCTGAGACTCCATGGAGGCCGGTCCAGGGGCGGCTCGCCCCTGGCGGGTCTGGGCAGAGCCCAGGCTTACTTCCTTTCGAAGCTCGGCCTGGCGGCCGTATGATCCGGCTGGCCGTCAGCGTCCTTCCTTTCCGCCGGCATCAGGAGCGCGCCCCGTGGGCATCTTCTCGAGACTGTCCGACATCGTGAACTCGAACCTGAACTCGATCCTGGCGAGTGCGGAGGACCCGCAGAAGATCATCCGGCTGGTGATCCAGGAGATGGAGGACACGCTGGTCGAGGTGCGCTCGCAGACGGTGCGCACGATCGCCGAGCGGCGCGAGCTGGCGCGTCGGCTGGAGGGGCTGGCGCGCGACGAGGCGGAGTGGGCGCGCAAGGCGGAGCTGGCGCTGTCGCGCGGGCGGGAGGACCTGGCGCGGCTGGCGCTGCAGGCGCGGCTGAACGCGGGGCGGGCGCGCGAGGCGGCGCAGGGGCAGCTCGACCAGGTGGTGGAGGGCCTGGCGGCGCAGTCCGACGACATCGCGCGACTGCAGGCCAAGTTGACGGACGCGCGCTCGCGGGAGAAGGCGCTGTCGACGCGGGGCAAGATCGCGGCGAGCCGGCTGCAGCTGCGCGCGTCGCTGCACGACCAGAGGGTGGCGGACGCGTTCGAGCGGTTCGAGACGGTGGAGCGCAGGCTCGACGAGGCGGAGGGGCGGGTGGAGGCGTACGACATCGGGCGGCCGGGCGCGCGCGGGGGCGCGCAGGTTGGGCCGGCGGGGCTGGAGGCGGAGCTGGCGGGGCTGGAGTCCGAGGCGGCGGTGGAGGACGAGCTGGCGGCGATGAAGCGGCGGCTGGACAAGGGGGCGCAGGGCGTGGAGTGAGCGCGGGCGCGGCGCGGGTGCGCGGGGCGCGTGTGGACGGGGCTGGGCGGGGGTGAGCGATGGACTGGGACCTGGTGACGATCTTCGTCTTCGTGCTGCTGCTGGTGGCGATGCGCCTGTTCGCGCGGGGGCGGAGCGCGGGGAGCGGGAGCGGCGGGCCGGCGCTGGAGGGGGCGCTGCGGACGGCGGAGCGGCTGGAGGAGAGGATCGAGGCGCTGGAGCGGGTGCTCGACGCGGACCTGCCAGGCTGGCGCAGCCGGGCACGAGGATGAGCGGGAGCCGGGCGGTGCGGGCGGCGGCGGTGCGGCGGGCGGTCGCGGCGCTGGGAGAGGTGTTGCTGGTGGCGGCGATGCTGGCGGCCGTGCCCGGGCACGGCGCGCGGTCGCAGGGGCAGGCTGGCGGCAGCGGGGCGCAGGTCGGGGCAGGGGAGCGGCGCGCGACAGGCCGTTCGCTCGCGATCGAGGAGCCGTGCGCAGAGGTGGTGGAGCTGCGGGAGGACCCGTTCCTGGTGCGCGTGGGCGAGGCCGGGCAGGTCAGCCTCGGGGCGGAGCCGGCAGGGTCGGGGCCGGGGCTGTCCGCGGGTGGGGGCGAGGTCGTGCGGGTCGGGGGGGCGTGCGGGCGCAGGGCGGAGCGGCTGGTGGTGCGCGTGTCGCCGGGGCTGGCGGTCAGCCTGTCCGGGGGGGCCGCGTGGCACGTGGGCGCGATGGGCGGGCCGGTGGATGCGGTGCTGCACGGTGGCGGGGAGGCGGATTTCGGGGCGCTGCGGGTGCTGCGGCTGTCGCAGGCCGGGGGTGGCGACGTACGGGTCGCGTCGGTGTCGGAGCGACTGGAGGCGACGCTGGGGGGCGGCGGCGACCTGGCGGTGGGCGCGGCGTCGGGGGCGGCGGTGCTGCGGATCGGGGGGTCGGGGGACGTGGCGGTCGGCACCGCGTCGCTGGACACGCTGGAGGTGGTCGGCGGCGGCGGCGGCGACGTGTCGGTGGGCACGGGGCGGGTCGGGGAGGTCACGGCGACGCTGTCGGGGGGCAGCGACCTGCACCTGGGGACAACCGTGCGGGATGCGCGGCTGGTGGCGAGCGGAGGCTCGGACATCGATGTCGCACGGGTCGAGGGTACGCTGACGCAGGTGGCGACGGGGGGCGGCTCGGTGACGGTGGGCGAGCCGCCGGCGGGGGTGGCCCAGGCGGGCGGAGGTGCGGCGGGGATGCCAGCGATGCCGCCGATGCCGGCGATGCCGCCGACACCACCGATGCCGCCAATGCCAACGATGCCCACGATGCCGGCGATGCCCACGATGACGTTCGGTGTCTCGCCGCCCAGCTCGGCCCGGACGCCCGGCTGGCTGGCACCAGGGCTGGTCGGGGTGGCGGTGCTGGCGGCGGCGGGTCTGGCAATGCGGGCGCGGGTGGCACGGCAGCGGCGGCCGGCCTCGCTGCGGGACGGCTGGGGCAGAGGCGTCGCGGGCGGTGGAGCCGGGGGTGGGGGTGGGCGGACGGGCGCGGGCGTGGCGCCGGCGCGGTCGCGCGACCCGGAGGTGGCGGTGCTGCAGCAGCGTCTGGCGGCGGTCGAGGCCAGGGTGGCGCAGGTGGAGCGCACCGTGACGTCGCCGGAGTTCGAGCTGCACCGGGGGTTCCGCGACCTGGCGGGGTAGGTGCGGCCGGGTGGAAGCGGCGCCGGGCTGGAAGGTCCGGGCCGCCATCGTTGCCGGGGCGGGGGAGCGGCAGGCGAGGAAGGCCAGGGGCTCTGCCCCTGGACCCCGCCGAAGGCCGAGCCTTTGGAAACCTGGACTTAAGTCAAGGGATCAAAGGGCCTCCGGCCCTTTGCGGGTCTGGGCAGAGCCCAGCCTTGCCTTCTTCCGCGTGCCCCCGGCTCAGGGCGTCTCGCGGGTGATGCGCTCGGAGAGGTGGGCGACGACGACGCCGAGGACGCGCACGGTGGCCTCGTTGACCACGGTGCGGCCGTCCGGCTGGAGGTAGAGCCACTGCTCCATGGTGCCGGCGAACGGGCTCTTCATCGGGTAGCGCAGGTGGAACAGCGGGCCATAGGCCTCGGCGCGGACCGGGCCGGACGCGTCGGTCAGGGTGCCGGCGTAGTGGTGGTCGTCGAGGCGGCGCAGCAGCCAGGTGCGGTGGGTGGGGGGGTCGTGGTCGAAGGTGATGTCCTGGGCGAGGCGCAGGGTGGCGTCGGGCAGGACGTCGCCGGTGCCGGTGACGTGGAAGCGGCGGGTGGGGGCGCCGGACGCGTCCTCCAGCACGCCGGAGGAGGAGGTGGTCCCGGCGAAGGCAGTGTCGGGGCGGAACTCGGGCTGGGCGCCGTCGAAGGCGGAGGGCGGGAGGACGGCGGCGCAGGCGGAGAGGGCGCAGGGAAGAAAGGCAAGGTTGAGGCTCTGCCTCAAACTCCGCCAAAGGCGAGCCTTTGGAATTCGATTCTTAAGGGAGGCCGGTCCAGGGGCGGCTCGTCCCTGGCGGGTTGGGGCAGAGCCCGACCTTGCTGCCCGCACCATGCGGGTCAGCGGCCCGAGGTCAGGAGCGCGGCGTTGCCGCCGGCAGCGGCGGTGTTGACGGTGACGGTGCGTTCCGTGGCGAAGCGGCGGAGGTAGTCGGGGCCGCCGGCCTTGGGGCCGGTGCCGGACAGGCCCTGGCCGCCGAAC
Organism: uncultured Acetobacteraceae bacterium; assembly: GCA_964236585.1. GTDB lineage: Bacteria > Pseudomonadota > Alphaproteobacteria > Acetobacterales > Acetobacteraceae > CAXSEF01. The sequence goes on along the minus strand of CAXSFE010000003.1, from coordinate 25,775 downwards.
GGCTGGCTGCCGACGACGGCGCCGATCATGCTGCGGTTGACGTAGGCGTTGCCGGCGGGGACGCGGGACAGGACGCGGGCGACGAAGGTGTCGACGCGGCTCTGCACGCCCAGGGTGAGGCCGTAGCCGGTGGCGGCGAGGGCTTCGAGCAGGGGGTCGAGGCGGTCGGCGCGCCAGCGGACCAGGTGGAGGACGGGGCCGAAGACCTCCTCGCCGAGGTCGCTCGCACGCTCGATCTCGAACAGGTGGGGGGCGACGAAGCGGCCGGGTGGCGCGTGACCGGCGTGGAGGGTGCGGGCGGTGGCCTTCATGCTGATGATGTGGCGGTCGAGGCGGTCCTTTGCCGCCTCGTCGATCACGGGGCCGATGTGGGTGGCGGGGTCGGCGGGGTCGCCGAGGCGGAGCTCGGCGGCGGCGCCGGCGATCATGGCGGCGATGCGGTCGGCGACGTCGGCCTGCACGCAGATCAGGCGGAGCGCGGAGCAGCGCTGGCCGGCGGAGCGGAAGGCGCTGGTCACGGCGTCGTCGGCGACCTGCTCCGGGAGGGCCGTGGCGTCGACGACCATGGCGTTGATGCCGCCGGTCTCGGCGATCAGGGGGACGATGGGGCCGTCCTTCGCGGCGAGCGCGCGGTTGATGGCGCGGGCGGTGGCGGTGCTGCCGGTAAAGGCGACGCCGGCGGTCAGCGGGTGGGCGACGAGGGCGGGGCCGGCGTCGGCGGGGGCGAGGTGGAGGACGTCGGGCGGGACGCCGGCCCGGTGCAGGAGGCGCACGGCGGCGGCGGCGATGCGCGGGGTCTGGGGCGCGGGCTTGGCGAGGACGCCGTTGCCGGCGGCCAGGGCGGCTGCGACCTGGCCGGTGAAGATCGCGAGGGGGAAGTTCCAGGGCGAGATGCAGGCCCAGGCGCCGCGGCCGTGGCGGGTCAGGGTGTTGCTCTCGCCGGTGGGGCCGGGGAGGGTTTGCGGGCGGAACAGCTCGCGGGCCTGGGCCGCGTAGTAGCGCAGGAAGTCCACGGTCTCGCGCAGCTCGGAGAGGGCGTCGTCAAGGGTCTTGCCGGCCTCGTCGACGAGGAGCGCGAGCAGGGGGCCGCGTTCGGCCTCGACGAGGTCGGCGGCGCGGTCCAGGGCAGAGGCGCGGGGGTCGGGGCCGAGGGCGTCCCAGGCGGGCTGGGCGCGGTGGGCAGTCTGCATCGCGGCGTCGAGGGGGATGGCGGCGGCGGGCGGGGCGGGCGGGCGGGCGCGGCCGGCGGCGACCTCGTCGAGCAGGGCCTGGAGGGAGGCGTGGTCGCCGAACTCGACGCCGGCGCTGTTGCGGCGGCCGGGGAACAGGGCGGCGGGGAGCGGCAGGGGGTGCTCGGGCGCGGTGCGCAGGGCGTCGGCGGGGCGCTGCAGCAGGCGGGCGATCGGCACCGAGGGGTCAGCGGCCTGGGCGACGAAGGAGGAGTTGGCGCCGTTCTCCAGCAGGCGGCGGACCAGGTAGGCGAGCAGGTCGGCGTGGCCGCCGACCGGGGCGTAGGTGCGCACGGCGAGCGTGGGATGATCGCGCAGCAGCGCGGCATACAGGGCGTCGCCCATGCCGTGCAGGCGCTGGAACTCGTAGCCATCGCTGCCGCCCGCGCGCTCCAGGATGGAGGCAACGGTCAGGGCGTTGTGGGTGGCGAACTGCGGGTAGAGGCGCGGGCGCAGGGCGAGGAGGCGCTCGGCGCAGGCGAGGTAGGCGAGGTCGGTGGCGGGCTTGCGGGTGAGCACGGGGTAGCCGTCGAGGCCGCGTTCCTGGGCGCGCTTGATCTCGGTGTCCCAGTAGGCGCCCTTGACCAGGCGGACCATCAGGCGGCGGTCCAGGCGCTCGGCGAGGCCGGCGATGGCGTCGATGGTGGGCAAGGCGCGGCGGCCATACGCCTGGACGGCGAGGCCGAAGCCGTCCCAGCCGGCCAGCACCGGGTCGGGCAGCACTGCCTCGATCACAGCGAGGGAGAGCTGCAGGCGGTCCTGCTCCTCGGCGTCGATGGTAAAGTTCAGGTCGTGGGCGCGGGCGGCGCGAGCCAGGGTCGTGACCAGGGGGACCAGCTCGGCCATCACGCGGGCGTGGGACGTGGCCTCATACCGGGGGTGGAGCGCGGAGAGCTTGACGGAGATGCCGGGGCGGTCGGGGAGCGGGCGGTTGCCGGCGGCGCGGCCGATCGCCTCGATGGCGTCGGCGTAGGAGCGGGCGTACTGGGCAGCGTCGTCGGCGGTGCGCGCGCCCTCGCCGAGCATGTCGAAGGAGTAGCGGTAGACGCGGCCGGCGCGCGAGCCGGCGCGGCGGAGGGCCTCGTTGATGGTTTGGCCGAGGACGAAGTGGCCGCCCATCACGCGCATCGCCTGTCGGGTGGCGGCGCGCACGGCGGGGACGCCGAGACGCTTGACGGCCTGGGCGAGCACGCCCTCCGGGGTCTCGTGCGGCTGGATCACCCGCGAGGACAGGGCGAGCGCCCAGGCGGAGGCGTTGACCAGCGGCGCCGCGCCCGGGGCATCGTGCGGGCGGGTGAAGTCCGCGGCGCCGAGCTTGTCCTCGATCAGGGCGTCGGCGGTGCGGGAGTCGGGGACGCGCAGCAGGGCCTCGGCCAGGACCATCAGAGCCAGGCCCTCGCGGGTGGAGAGGCTGTACTCGCGCAGCATTTCCTCCAGGCCGCCCAGGCCGCCGCGGGTGCGGATGGCGCCGATCAGGCGGGTGGCGTGGGCGTCGACGCGGGCCTCGCGATCGCGCGAAAGGGCCGCGCGGTCGAGCAGGGGGCGCAGGAGGGCCGCCTCGTCGGGGGCATAGGCAACGTCGTCGAGCAGGCCGAGACCCCTGCCCGCTCCTGTGTCCGCGCCGGGTCCGATGTCGGGCATCTAGGCGAGGGCCTGCGCGAAGGCGGGCGCCGGCGCGGCGTCGGGGGCGAGCAGGTCGAACAGGTTCTTCGGGTCGGCGAGGTCGGGCACCAGGTCCAGGGTCGAGGACAGGCCGGTGCGGGTGGCAAGGTCACGCAGGTAGCGCATCGTGGAGAAGTCCTCGAGGGCGAAGCCGACGGAGTCGAACACGGTGACCTCCGTGGCATGGTGGCGGCCGGGTGCCGCGCCGGTGATGACGCGCCAGAGTTCGGTGGCGGGGAAGTCGGAGGGCAGTTGCTGGATCTCGCCCTCCATGCGCGCCTGGTCAAGGAATTCCACGAACACGCTGGCGTGGCGCAGGATGTCTGGGTCCAGCTCGGTCTTGCCGGGGCAGTCGCCGCCGATCGCGTTGAGGTGCATGCCCGGCTCGATCATCGCCGGCGTCAGGACGCGGACGTGCGCCTTGAGCGCGGTGGCGGTGGTCACGATGTCGGCGCCGCGGGCGGCGTCGGCGGCGCAGGCGGCGTCGGTGATCTCGAAGCCGGCGCTGCGCAGGTTGGCGCGGAACTTCGCGGTGGCGGCGGGGTCGGTGTCGTGGACGCGCAGGCGGTCGATGCCCAGCGCCGCGCGGAACGCCAGGGCCTGGAACTCGGACTGCGCGCCGAGGCCGACCATCGCCATGATGCGGGAGTCGGGGCGGGCGAGGTGGCGGGCGGCGAGCACGGAGGTGGCGGCGGTGCGCAAGGCGGTTGCCAGCGTCATCTCGCACAGGAATACCGGGTAGCCGGTGGCGACGTCGGCGAGCACGCCCAGGCCGGTGACGGTCAGCAGGCCGGCGCCGGTGTTGCCGGGGTGGCCGTTGACGTACTTGAACGCGTAGTGGGTGCCGTCGGAGATCGGCATCAGCTCGATCACGCCGGACGGCGAGTGGCTGGCCAGGCGGGCGGTCTTCTCGAACGCCTCCCAGCGGCGGAAGTCGGCCTCGATGGCGGAGACGAGGCCGAGCAGGAAGGCGTCGGTACCGGTGCGGGCGACCAGGCGGGCGACGTCGGCGATCCCGGCGTACTGGACCATGGCGGGCAGGCTCCCCTCGTCGTGCGGCGGTCCCGCGGAGGCCTGGCGGGGAGCCAGGAGCGGGTCGCGTCGAGAACATAGCATGGATGGGACGGTGCGGGGCGGGAGAGGCAGGCAAGGCTGGGCTCTGCCCAGACCCGCAAAGGGTCCGAGGACCCTTTGATCCCTTGACTTAAGGGAGGCGATCCAAGGGCCCGGCCCTTGGCGGGGTCCCCGCCTTCAAGCATGGGGGCAGAGCCCCTGGCCTTGCCTGCCCTGTGTCAGCCCCGGCCGATGTAGGGCATCGCGCTGGCCATGACCGTCAGGAACGGGATGTTGGCGTCGGGCGGCATGGACGCCATCAGCGCCACGCTGCGGCCGACGTCGCGGACGTGCATCATCGGCTCCGCGGCGAGGCGGCCGTCGGCCTGGCGGGTGCCGGCCTGGATGGTGGCGGAGATCGCGGTGGCGGCGTTGCCGACGTCGATCTGGCCGCAGGCGATGCCGTGGGCGCGGCCGTCGAGCGAGAGGGTCTTCGTCAGGCCGGTGACGCCGTGCTTGGTGACGGTGTAGGGAGCCGATCCCGGGCGGGGCACGTGGGCGGAGACGGAGCCGTTGTTGATGATGCGGCCGCCGCGGGGCGACTGCGTCCTCATCTGGCGGAACGCGGCCTGCGCGCAGAGGAACATGCCGGTCAGGTTGACGGAGAGGACGCGGTTCCAGTCGTCAAGGGAGAGGTCCTCGAAGGCCGTGTCGGGGGCGCCGGTGCCGGCGTTGTTGAACAGCAGGTCGAGGCGGCCGAAGCGCGCGCGGGCGGCGGCGAACAGGGCGCCGACGGAGGCGGGGTCGGCAACGTCGGCGGCGTGGGCCAGGGTGCGGGAGGCGGCGTCGCCGGCCTGGCGGGCGGTGTCGTGCAGCGCGTGGGCGCGGCGGCCGGCCAGGACCACGGACCATCCGTCGGCGAGCAGCGCCAGCGCGGCGGCCTGGCCGACGCCGCTGCCGGCGCCGGTGACGAGCGCGACCCTGGTGTCGCCGGGGGCCGTGGCGGTGTCGGTCATGGGGCGTCTCCTGTCGCGCGGCCGGGCGGGTCGCGTCGGGTGCCGGCGACGCCTACGGGCTGATCCAGCCGGCGGCGATGCCGGAGGGGGTGAACCGGCCGCGGGCGCGCGTCTGCTGGCCGCCTGGGCCGAGGCGGAGGACGTCGACCTCGGCCAGGGCGATCAGGATGACCGCGAACTGCCGGTACTGCTCGTCGGGCGGCAGGTGGGCGAGGCCGTGCGGGTCGTCGATCGGGGTGCCCGGCGTGGTGCGCAGCCCGTAGGTGGCGCGGGCGGCTGGCGACAGCGTGTCCCAGCGGGCGCGGGCGGCGTCGTCGTCGCGGTGCAGGCGGGCGGTGCCCTCGAAGCGGAGCTGCAGCTGCTCGGTGGAGGACCAGGCGAGCAGCGTGACCTGGCCGGCGAGGGCGATGTCTCGTGCCTTGGCGGCCCGCGCGTCGGTGTGCATTTCGGCGGTGGCAGGCGCGCGGCTAAAGTCGCGCAGGACCAGCGTTCGCAGGCCGGGGGGACCGGCGGGCGAGGCGGTGGCAAGCTGGACGTTGCGCAGGGGGGCGCCGCGCTCGTGCAGGGCGCGTTCCAGGGCGGAGAGGGCGTCCTCAACGAAGGCGAGCGCGGGTGTCTGCATGCGGGAGTAAGGCGCGGTGGGGCTGCGGGTTGCCAGGGCGGGTCAAGGAAGCAAGGCTGGGCTCTGCCCAGACCCGCCAGGGGCAAGCCGCCCCTGGACCGGCCTCACTTAAGAGATGGCGATCCAAGGGCCCAGCCCTTGGCGGAGTTTGAGGCAGAGCCTCAACCTTGCTTGCCTTGCGGTCACGCCAGCGGTTCCGCCAGCCCGTGCGCCGGGTCGGGGGCGATGGCCCCCTCCGGGGAGGCCTGGGCCGCGTCGCGCCGCCCGACGTGCTGGGTGAACACCGGGACCGTGCTGCCCGGGCGGCCCAGGGAGTCCAGCAGGTCGCGGTAGACGAGGTGGCTGGGGTAGAGTTCGGCCGGGGGCGAGGCGAACCAGCGGAGGTCGCCGGCGGCGGGGGTCTCGCCGGCCTCCAGGACGCGTCGCGTCGGCGTGCCGGCGAGCGTCGCGCGGAAGCAGAGCGAGAGGGAGTGGCCGCGGTCGTCGAAGATTTGCACCAGGGCGAGCGGGCCGTCGCCGGCCTGCACCTCGCAGCCGAGCTCGTCGCGGGCGCAGGCGGCGATGCGGTGGGCGATCTCCTCGCGGTGGCGGATGATGCTGCCGGGGACGTGCCAGCCCTGGCCGAACGGGTCGTCGCGCCAGGCGAGCAGCACGCCCTCCGCGTCGTCGAGCACCAGCAGGTCGACGTTGGGCGTGGCCACCACCTCGGTGACGAAGCGGAACAGCGGCGGCGGGAGGTCGGCGCCGGGGCCGGACAGCCTGGCCAGGATGGCCTCCAGCGTCTGCAGCTCCTCGGCGGTCAGGGCGTGGTCGCCGGGGCTGGTCATCGCGGGCTCCTGCTGGCATCTGCGTCGGCGACCCCGGCTCGCCGCGCGACGAGCGGCGAAGGTCCGCGGCGGTTCGACGACGCGGAGGCCGGCCGGACAATGCCCCAACGCGTCGCCGGCCGGCAACATGCCCGTCCGATCTGGGCCCGACCTGGCCGCAGGGACGCGCGATGGTGACGCGGCCGGCGGTCGGGCTGCTGACGATGGGCGTGCTACTGCTCACGGGCTTTGCGGGGCCGCGCCTCGCGCGGCGCTGGCCGGGGTGGGCGCGGCTGGTGCTGCGCCTGTCGGTGTTCGCGCTCGCCTCGGTGGTGGTCGTGCGGCTGTTCGGCTCGCCGCTGGCGCCGCAGCTCGGCGGGCTCGGGGCGAAGGCGGCGTTCTGGGGGCAGCTGGTCGAGGCGGGGTGGTGGCTGCTGGGCGCGCGGGTCGCGGTCAGCTTCGTGCGGCTGCTGCTCGTGCTGGAGCACAGGCCGCGCGAGACCCGGATCCTGTCCGACCTGCTCGGAGGCGCGATCTACGTCGGCGCCGTGCTCGCCCTGGTGGCGTTCGCGTTCTCCGTGCCGGTGCGCGGGCTGCTGGCGACCTCGGGGGTGATCGCGATCGTGCTCGGCTTGGCGCTGCAGAGCACGCTGTCGGATGTGTTCTCCGGCATCGCGGTGGGGCTGGAGCGGTCGTACAAGGTCGGCGATCTGATCTCGGTCGAGGGCGGCGTGGAGGGCCACGTGAGCCAGGTCAACTGGCGCTCGACCCAGATCGCCACCGGGCAGGGCGACACGGCCGTGGTGCCGAACAGCGTCATGGCCAAGGCGCGCTTTGTGAACCACAGCGCGCCCACGCCGATGCGGCGCGAGACGCTCGGCGTCAGCCTGGATGCCGCCGTGGCGCCGGAGCGCTGCGCCGCGGTCCTGCTCGCCGCCGCGCGCGCGTGCCGGGTGCCGCTCGACGATCCCGCGCCGGGAGTCACGTTGACCGGGATGCAGGGCGATGGCCTCTCGTACGCGATCAGCTTCTCGGTCGCGGACAGCGAGCTGCTGGTCAGGGCGCGCGACGAGCTGCTCGGCCAGGTGCATCGCCACCTGCATCATGCGGGGATCGCGCTGGCGGTGCCCGGCGCGGGCACGCTGCCGCCCGGCCTGCCGCCGACGCGCGAGCAACTGCTGGCGGACTCGGACCTGTTCGGCGTGCTGGAGCCGGCGCAGCGCGACCTGCTGGCGCAGCGCTTCGTCGCGGTGCAGCTCGCGCCCGGGGGCGTGCTGGTGCGGCAGGGCGACACCCCGGAGGCGCTGTTCATCGTCACCTCCGGCACGCTCGAGATCGTCGTCGACGAGGCGGCCGGTCCGAGGGTGGTGTACCGCATGAGCCCCGGCGAGAGCCTCGGGACGGCCGGGCTGGTCACCGGCTCGCCCTACGCGGCGACGGCGACCGCGCTGACCCCGCTCGGCGCCTACCGGCTGTCCAGGGCCGATCTCGCGTCCGCGGTGGAGGCGGAGCCGGCGCTGGCGGCGAGCCTCGAGGCGATGGCGCAACGCGGGCTGGCTGCGATGCGGCGCGACGTGACCGCGGGCCAGGAGTCCGGCCTCGGCCATCCGGAGGCGTTCCTGGCTCGATTGCGCCTGTTCCTGGAGGCGTTGAACGACTAGAGGCTTTACGGACTTTCCGACCCCGTTGCCGTGCGCCATGACGGACAGAAAGCATGTTCTTTCCTGAAAGAAAGAACCAAAGAACTTCTGTCCAAGAGGCTCCGGAGCCGGCCGGGAGCCCGTGACCCCATGGACAAAGTCTTTTTGCTTCTTTTTCTTCAGAAAAAGAAGAGTCCTGCCTTCCTGCGGAGACGCCAGGGCACTGCCAAGTCAATGAAAGCCCCTACGCGCACCTCCGGGGTGGGCGGCGACGGGCGGGCGTGGCGACGGGCTCGTGGGCCACGACATGGCCATCATGGCGGACTATCCTGCAACCGGAAGATGTAGGCCGGGGTCCGGCGGGCAGGGAGGATGGCTGTTGCAACGACGTACGCTGCTGCGGGCGGGAGCGGGCACCCCGCTTCTCGCCCTGGCTTGGCCGGTGTTTCCGGCGTCGGCCGCGGCACCTGCTGCGGACCCGCCGGCGGCGGCGGCGCCCGGGCCGTTCGACGGCGGCACCGTGCGGCGCCTGGCGCAGGCGATGTCGCGCCAGCCCTACCGAGCGCCGGACACCGCGCTGCCGCCGGCGCTGGAGCACCTGACGTACGACCAGTATCGCGGCATCCGGTTCCGTGCGGAGCACGCGCTGTGGCGGGGGCAGGATCTGGGGTTCCAGGCGCAGTTCTTCTCGCGCGGGTTCCTGTATCGCGAGCGGGTCGACATCCTCGAGGTCGCGGGCGGCCAGGCGGTGCGCGTGCCCTACGGCGTGGAGCTGTTCGACTACGCCGAGCCCGCCACGCGGCCGGCCGAGGCGCCGGGGAGCGAGGCGCTCGGGTTCGCGGGGTTCCGCATCCACGCGGCGATCAACCGGGCGGATACCCTCGACGAGGTGTGCGTGTTCCTGGGTGCCAGCTATTTCCGCGCAGTCGCGAAGGGGCAGGTGTACGGGCTGTCGGCGCGCGGGCTCGCGATCGGCACCGGCGACCCAAAGGGCGAGGAGTTCGCTCGGTTCGCGACGTTCTGGCTGGAGCGGCCGCAGCCGGGGGCGAGCTCGCTGGTGATCCACGCGCTGCTCGACAGCCGCAGCACCACGGGCGCGTTCCGCTTCACCGTGCGGCCGGGCGACGAGACCGTGTTCGACGTGGAGAGCGTGCTGTATCCGCGGGTCGACATCGCGACGCCGGGGATCGCCGCGCTGACGGGGATGTTCTTCTTCGACGCGAATGACCGGCTCGGGGTCGACGACTGGCGGCCGGCCGCGCACGATTCGGAGGGGCTGTCGATGCTCACCGGGCGGGGCGAGCAGATCTGGCGGCCGCTGTGCAACCCGCGCGACCTGCAGGTCAGCGACTTCGGCGACACCAACCCGCACGGCTTCGGGCTGATGCAGCGCAAGCGGGGGTTCGCCGACTACCTCGACCCGGAGGTGATGTACAACCGGCGGCCGAGCCTGTGGATCGAGCCGATCGGGGACTGGGGGCCGGGCGCGGTCGTGCTGGTGGAGATCCCGACGGCGAACGAGGTCAACGACAACATCGTCTCGTTCTGGCGGCCGAAGGAGGCGCTCGCGGCGCACGGCGAGCACGTGTTCACCTACCGGATGCACTGGGGGTGGGCGGATGTCGCCCAGGCGGGACCGGTCCAGGCGGGGCCGCCGCCGGGCGGCGCGGCGCCGGGGGCCGCGGCGGTGGCGGCGGGGCGGGTGTCCGACACGCGGATGGGTGGCGCGGAGGCGGCGGGGTCGCGCTTCTTCGTGGTCGATTTCGCCGGCGAGTCGATGAAGGCGTTGCAGCCGCACCCGTCGATCCATGCCGACATCGGGGCGGGCGCCGGGCGGATCGAGACCGTGGTGGTGTCGGAGGTGGCCGAGCTGTCCGTGTGGCGGGTCAGCTTCGTCCTGGTGCCGGGCGATGCGCGGCTGGTGGAGATGCACTGCTTCCTGGCCGACGACACCGGGCGGCTGACGGAGAACTGGATCTACCGTTGGACGGCGTGAGCGGGGCGGAGGCGGGGCTCGCGGCGGTCGAGGGCGACGGGCGGGGGTTCCCGGCGCTGCCGGAGGAGGCGCCGCTCGCGATGGCGGAGCAGTCGCTGCGCGCGGCGGCCTCGGGCGAGGGGCTGCAGGCGGGGCGGCCGTCTGCGCCGCGTGGGCTGGGCCTGCGCAGGGTCGCGGTGATCGGCGGGGCGGCGGCGCTGACGGCGGGGGCGGCGTGGGAGATGTACCACGTGCTGAACGGGCGCGGCCCGAGCGCGCTCGGGCTCGGGGTGCTCGGGCTGTTCGTGGTGCTGTTCGCGTGGATCGCGCTTGCGTTCACCAGCGCGCTCGCGGGGTTCTTCTCCGTCCTGCGCCGCGGCGGCGGGGCGCTGGGCATCGCGGCGGGCGGGGCGCTGCCGCCGCAGTCGGCGCGCACGGCGCTGCTGATGCCGACCTACAACGAGAGCCCGGCGCGGGTGATGGCGGGGCTCGCGGCGATCAACGACTCCCTGGTGGCGACCGGGCGGATCGCGCTGTTCGACATCTTCGTGCTCAGCGACACCACCGACCCCGACGTGTGGATCGCCGAGGAGCAGGCGTTCCTGGCGTTGCGCGAGCGCACCGGAGGGCACGGGCGCATCTTCTACCGGCGCCGGGCGAGGAACGTCGGGCGCAAGGCGGGCAACGTCGGCGAGTGGGTGCGCCGCTTCGGGGCGGCGTATCCGCAGATGGTGACGCTGGACGCGGACAGCCTGATGGAGGGAGACGCGCTGGTGCGGCTGGCGGCGGCGATGGAGGCGCATCCGGACGTGGGGCTGATCCAGACGCTGCCGACCATCGTGGGCGGCAACACGCTGTTCGCGCGGATGCAGCAGTTCGCGGGGCGGCTGTACGGGCCTCTCATCGCGCACGGCATCGCCTGGTGGCACGGCTCGGAGGGCAACTACTGGGGGCACAACGCGGTGATCCGCACGCGCGCCTTCGCGGGGCAGGCGGGGCTGCCGCTGCTCGCGGGGCGCAGGCCGTTCGGCGGGCACATCCTGAGCCACGACTTCGTGGAGGCGGCGCTGATGCGGCGCGCGGGATGGGCGATCCACATGGTCCCTGCCCTGCCCGGCAGCTTCGAGGAGAGCCCGCCCTCGCTGGCCGACGTCGCCGTGCGCGACCGGCGCTGGTGCCAGGGCAACCTGCAGCATGCCAAGGTGATCCGGGCGCGCGGCCTGCACTGGGTGAGCCGGCTGCACCTGCTGATGGGCATCGGCTCGTACGTCACCTCGCCGCTGTGGCTGTGCTTCCTTCTCGCGGGCGTGCTGATCTCGCTGCAGGCGCGGTTCGTGCGGCCGGAGTATTTCGGGAGCGCCAAGTCGCTGTTCCCCGACTGGCCGCAGGTCGATCCGGTGCTGGCGAAGTGGGTGTTCGCGGGGACCATGGCGGTGCTGCTGGCGCCGAAGCTGCTGGCGTACGGGGCGATGCTGTTCGACCGGGAGATGCGGCGGGGGTTCGGCGGGGCGGCCTGCGCCCTGCTGGGCGTGCTGGTGGAGACGGTGCTGGGCGCGCTGATCGCGCCGGTGGCGATGCTGATCCAGACCGGGGCGGTGGCGAGCATCCTGGCGGGACGCGACTCCGGCTGGGCCACGCAGAAGCGCGACGACGGGCGGGTGCCGTTCCGGCAGGTCTGGGGGCTGTACTGGCCGTATGCCGCGTTCGGGCTGGTGCTGGCGGCGGTGGCCTGGTCGGTGTCGCCGGCGCTGTTCCTGTGGATGACGCCGGTGCTGCTGGGGCTGGCGCTCGCGGTGCCGCTGGCGGTGCTGACGGCGAGCCGGCCAGTCGGGGTCGCGCTGCGGCGGCTGGGCGTGCTGCGCATCCCCGAGGAGGCGGCGGCGCCCGCAGTGGTGCGGCGGGCGGCGGAGCTGCTGCCCGAGATGGCGCGCTTCGAGGGCGGCGGGGGGGTCGAGCGGCTGGTTGCCGACGGCGTGCTGCGGCGCCACCACCTCGCGGCGCTGCCCGAGGGGGCGCGGCGCAGGGGCGAGCCGATCGACGCGGCGCTGGTGCTGGGGATGGCGAGGCTGGAGGACGCGGACACGCTGGCCGGGGGGCTGGCGGCGCTGGGGCGGGCGGAGCTGGCGGCGGTGCTGGGGAGCCGGGCGGGAGTCGAGCGGCTGGTGGCGCTGGCGGGGACGTGAAGCAAGGCCAGGGGCTCTGCCCCTGGACCCCGCTCAAGGCGATTGCCTTGAGAATCCACTCCTTAAGTCAAGGGATCAAAGGGTCCTCGGACCCTTTGCGGGTCTGGGCAGAGCCCAGGCTTGCTTGCCTTGGCCGGGCCGGCGTGTCGTGTTGCGCGCCCCATCGAGGATGCGCCCCGCCATGTCCGTGACGACCGTCTCCCGCGCCGCGACGACGCGGGAGGCCCGCCTTCTCGTGCGGCTGGCGGTGCCGCTGGTGATCGGGCAGCTCTCGGGGATCGGCATGCAGGTCGTCGACAACGTGCTCGCGGGGCATCTCGGCGCCGGCGTGCTGGGGGCGACGTCGGTGGGGGGCAACGTGTTCGGCCTGGCCCTGGTCGCGGTCACCGGCGTGATGATGGCGCTGCCGCCCAGCGTGGCGCAGCTGCGCGGCGAGGGGCGTGCGCGCGAGGTGGGGGCGCTGTTCCGCCAGGCGCTGTGGTTGGCGCTGGGGCTGGGCGTGGTGCTGCAGCAGGCGGTGTGGTGGGGCGGGCCGGCGCTGGTCGCGGCGGCCGGGGTCGCACCGGAGCTGGTGGCCGGCGCAGGCGGCTTCCTGCGCGCCATCAGCCTCGGGGTGCCGGCGCTGGCGCTGCTGCTGGCGTGCCGCGGGCTGTCGGACGGGCTCGGGCTGGCGCTGCCCGGCATGGTGGTGGGGCTGCTCGGGCTGCTGGTGCTGGCGCCGGTGGGGTATGTCCTGATGTACGGCGGCCTGGGAGTGCCCGGGCTGGGGGCAGAGGGGAGCGGGCTGGCGACGGCGGCGGTGCTGTGGCTGGAGGCGCTTGCCCTTGGGGCCTATCTGCGGGCGAGCCCGCGCTACCGCGCGCTGGGGTGGGGGCTGGGGCGGCGCGGGCCGGACGCGGCGCTGCTGCTGGGACTGCTGCGACTGGGGGGGCCGATCGCGGTCAGTCTGCTGCTGGAGGTGGGGCTGTTCACCACGGCGGGGCTGGTGATCGCGGGCTTCGGGGCGCCGGTGGTCGCGGGGCACCAGCTGGCGCTGAACGTGGCGGGCGTCGCGTTCATGGTGCCGCTGGGCCTCGCGATGGCGATCACCATTCGGGTGGGCGCCGCGGTTGGGCGCGGCGATCCGCGCGGCGCGCGCCGGGCCGGGCTGGTGGGGATCGGGCTCACGCTGCTCACGCAGTCGGTGTCGTGCGCGGTCATCGCGGTGTTCCCCGGCCCGCTGGTCGCGCTCTACACGCACGACGCGGCGGTGGCGGCCAGTGCCGGGCTGCTGCTGCGGTTCGCGGCGATCTTCCAGTTCTCCGACGGCATCCAGGTTGCCGCGGGCGGGGCGCTGCGCGGGCTGAAGGACACGCGGGTGCCGATGGCGATCTCGGCGCTGAGCTACTGGGGGCTGGGGATGCCGGTCGGGCTGCTGCTGGCGTTGCTGGGTGGGCTGCGGGCGTCGGGCATGTGGGTGGGGATCATCGTCGGGCTGAGCTGCGCGGCGCTGTTCCTGTTCGCGCGCTTCTGGGTGCGCTCCGGCGCGAGGGGCCGCGTCGGCCGGGCAGGCCTCGGGCGATGACGGACGACCCCCCTGCCCGCCGCGCCGCGCCGATGCGGGTCTGCCTGCTCGGCGCCACCGGCACCATCGGCCGCGCGACGCTGCGCGTGCTGCTGCGGCGTGGGCACGCGGTGGTGTGCCTCGTGCGGCCGCGTCCGGGCGGTGCGCCTGCGTTCGAGGGGACGGAGGTTCGGGTCGTCGACCTGGGCGATGCCGTGGCCATCGCCCGAGACGGCTTCCGCGGCGAACGTTTCGAGACAGTCGTGTCGTGCATGGCGTCGCGCACCGGGGCGCCCCGGGATGCCTGGGCGGTCGACCACCGGGCGCATCTCGACGTGCTTTCGGCGGCGCGAGGTGCGGGGGTCGGGCATTTCGTGCTGCTGTCGGCGATCTGCGTGCAGCGGCCGAGGCTGGCGTTCCAGCACGCCAAGCTGGCGTTCGAGGCGGCGCTGATCGGGTCGGGGATGGCGTACTCGATCGTGCGGCCGACGGCGTACTTCAAGTCGCTGTCCGGGCAGGTCGAGCGGGTGCGGCGCGGCAGGCCGTTCCTGGTGTTCGGCGATGGCCGGCTCACGGCGTGCAAGCCGATCAGCGACGGCGACCTGGCGGAGTATCTCGCCGACTGCCTGGAGGACGAGGGGCGGCGCGGCCGCGTGCTGCCGATCGGCGGGCCGGGCGCGGCGATCACCCCGCGCCAGCAGGGCGAGGCGCTGTTCGCGCTGCTGGGCCGCGCGCCGCACTTCCGGCAGGTGCCGGTGGCGCTGCTCGACGGCATCGTCGGCGCGCTGGGCGCGGCCGGGCGGGTCGCGCCGTCGCTCGCGGACAAGGCGGAGCTGGCGCGGATCGGGCGCTACTACGCCACGGAGTCGATGCTGGTGCTGAACCCGGGGACGGGGTGCTACGATGCCGACGCCACGCCCTCGACCGGGCGCGAGACGCTGTTCGCGTTCTACGCGTCGCTGGTGGCAGGGGGCGTGGCGCCCGAACGCGGCGACCACGCCGTGTTCTGAGGCCGGCAGGCGGTCGTGCGGCCGCCTGCGCCGAGGACGATCGCATCGCAACGCCCCGCGCCCGCTGCACGCTCCCGTTCATGCCGGTTCCCGATCCTGTCGCCGAGACGAAGCGGGCTTGATGCTGTCCGGGCTCTGCTCTATCCACCCGCCTGCCGTTGGCTGATCTGTGTTCCGGCATCGGGAGATCGAGCTGATGAGCCTCGTCGTCGCCATTGTCGTCCGATACCTGCTCGTCTGCCTGTTCTTCCCGTTCAGCGCGCTGGACAAGCTCCTGAACTTCGGCGGCGCTGTCGGGCAGGCGGAGGAGATCGCCCCGGGACGCGGCGCGGCGACCGCCCTGATCGTGGTCGGGCTCGCGGTCGAGATCCTCACGCCGCTGGGCA
The DNA here is from genome assembly GCA_964236585.1 of uncultured Acetobacteraceae bacterium. Taxonomy (GTDB): domain Bacteria; phylum Pseudomonadota; class Alphaproteobacteria; order Acetobacterales; family Acetobacteraceae; genus CAXSEF01. The sequence goes on along the minus strand of CAXSFE010000003.1, from coordinate 10,650 downwards.
TCCTCACCGGGGTGGCGGACCGGCTGGCCGCGTTCGTCCTCGCCGGCTACTGCGGCACCACGGCGCTGCTGTTCAAGCGGTTCTGGGCGCCGGGCGATTTCTGGAAGTCCGGGCAGAGCAAGGGGCGCGACCTGTTCTGGGACTTCCTCAAGAACTTCGCGCTGGCGGGCGGCCTGCTGCTGGTCACGGTCGGCCTCGACGGGACCGCCTGGCGCGGCTTCGTGGCCGATCCGCTGGCCTCGTCGCACCCCTACGCCGCGAGGGCCGATCAGACCGCCCGGTGAGGATCGAAGGATCCTACTCCCGGCGCCGGAGCAGGAAGGAAGCGTGTTCTTTCTTGAAAGAAAGAACCAAAGAACTTTTCCCATTGGGTTCGGAGCGTGGACGAGCCTCAGTCTTCCAGGGCAAAGTCTTTTTGCTTCTTTTTCTTCAGAAAAAGAAGGGCCTTGCTTTCTTCTGTCGAGATCAAGAGTGATTCTTCCGTAGCAGGTCCGTATCGCTTTCTAGCTGCCGCGGTAGGTGGAGTAGGCGCCGGGGCTGGCCAGCAGGGGGACGTGGTAGTGCGCCTCGGGCTCGGCGATGCCGAACCGGATCGGGACCACGCCGAGGAACGGCGGCTGTCCCGGGGCCTTGGTGGCGAAGTAGCGGCCGATGTCGAAGCGCAGCTCGTAGAGTCCGGTGCGGAGCGGCGCACCGTGCAGCAGCGGCCGGGCGGTGCGGCCCTGCGCGTCGGTGACGGCGCTCGCCAGGAGCTGCGGCTCGCTGCCGCCGACCTCGAGCAGCGCCACGTCGACGCCCGCCGCCGGGCGGCCCAGCGTGGCGTCGAGGACGTGGGTGGTGAGGGAGCCGTGCACCACGGGCGCGCCGGTGCCCTCGACCCGGTCCACCAGGCGGAGGCGGGTGATGTGGCCGATCTCCTCCAGGGCGGTTGCGTGCTCGGCAGCAGGGTCCAGGTCCAGGCGGCGGCGGAACTGGGCGACCAGGGAGAGCCGGGTGTGGCGGCGCACGCAGACGATGAACGGGATGCCGAAGCGCGCGCCGTAGGCGGCGTTCAGGGCGGACAGGTCGCCGGCGGCCTGGTCGAGCCCGAGAGCGCGCTGTTCCGCGGCCGAGGCCTCGCCCAGGGCGCCGGCGAGCGCCGTGGGTCCGGACAGCTCCGGGTGGCCGCGCAGGAAGGCGAGGATCTGTTCGGGCGGGGCTGCCTGGACGGTGCCCAGCATCGCCTCGTGCAGCACGGAGATGGTGGCGAACGGCCGGGCGGCGGCGGCCTGCTCCGCGACCCAGGGGGCGTCCTCGAAGATGCCGGCCAGGGCTGCGGCGAAGTCCGATGCCGGCATGGCGTTCAGGTCGTCGAGCGTCAGCGGCATGGCCCGGCCTTCCTGGTTCCCGGCTTGCCAAGCAACGCCCGTGCCGCCAGCCTTCGCGCGGAGGGACCATGCCCGAGTTCGACCTGGTGATCCGCGGCGGCACCGTCGTGACCGAGAGCGACGAGTTCCGCGCCGACGTGGGGGTGCGCGGCGGGCGCATCGCGGCGCTGGCGGAGCGGCTGGACGGCGGCCCGGTGCTCGACGCCGGCGGCCTGCTGGTGCTGCCGGGGGGCGTGGACAGCCACTGCCACCTCGAGCAACTGCAGGAAGGCGGCGGCACGGACGAGGAGAGCTTTGCCACCGGCAGCACCGCGGCGCTGGCGGGCGGGACGACCAGCGTCGTCACCTTCTCCACGCAGTTCAAAGGCGGGGGCGTGCTGGGCCCGCTCGCGGAGTACCGCCGGCTGGCGGCGGCGGGTGCCATGGTGGACTACGCGTTCCACCAGATCATCGCGGACGCCAGCGAGGCGGTGATCCGCGACGAGCTGCCGCAGGTGGTGGCGTCGGGCGTGCGCAGCCTCAAGGTGTTCCTGACCTACGACCCGCTGCGGCTGGACGACCGGCAGTACCTGGCCGTGCTGTCCGCGGCACGGCGGCTGGGCTGCCTGGTGACGGTGCACTGCGAGAACCACGACGCGATCGCGTGGCGCTCGGCGGCGCTGCTGGCGTCCGGCCGGACGGGGCCGAAGTATCACGCTTGGTCGCGCCCGGAGGTGGTCGAGCGCGAGGCGACGCACCGCGCCATCGCGCTCGCCGAGCTGGTGGATACGCCGATCGAGGTGTTCCACGTCTCGTGCCCGCAGGCGGCGGAGGAGGTGGCCCGTGCCCGGGCGCGTGGCGTGCGGGTCTGGGCGGAGACCTGCCCGCAGTATCTCGTCCTGACCGCCGCCGACATGGACCGCTCGGGCGCGGAGGGCGCATTCGAGGGGGCCAAGTTCATGTGCAGCCCTGCCCCGCGCGACGCCGCCGCCCAGGCGGGGCTGTGGGAGGCGCTGCGCGCGCGCACGCTGGAGGTTGTCAGCTCCGACCACAGCGGCTGGAGCTTCGCGGGCCCGCGCGGCAAGCGGTCGGCGGGCGTGGACGCGCCGTTCACCGCCATCGCCAACGGCGTGCCCGGCCTTGCCGCGCGGCTTCCGATCCTGTGGAGCGAGGGGGTGGCGGCGGGGCGCATCAGCGCGTCCGACTTCGTGCGCCTGACCGCGGGCCAGCCTGCGCGGCTGTTCGGGCTGCGCGACAAGGGCCGCATCGCGCCAGGCGCGGACGCCGACCTGGTGCTGTGGGACCCGGGCCGGCGCACGCGGTTGACCAACGCGCTGATGCAGCACGCCATCGACTACACGCCCTACGAGGGGCTGGAGGTCACGGGGTGGCCGGTCGCGACCCTGCGGCGCGGGGAGGTAGTGATGCAGGACGGGGTTGTGCGGGCCAGCCCCGGCAGCGGGCGTTACCTGCCCGTCGCGCCCTACGGGATGATCCGGCCGCGCGGCGTGCTGGCGGACGGGTTCGATGCGGCGGCGTTTTCCTGAAACGCGAGGAAGGTTGAGGCTCTGCCTCAAACTCCGCCAAGGGCTGGGCCCTTGGATCGCCCTCTCTTAAGTGAGGCCGGTCCAGGGGCGGCTCGCCCCTGGCGGGTCTGGGCAGAGCCCAGCCTTGCTTTCTGCCTATGCGTTCAGCGCCGCCCACACCCGGTCCGCCGTGAACGGCGGCGCGGTGAACCGCATGCCCGTCGCGTCGGCCATGGCGTTGGCGACGGCGGCGCCCACCGGGTTGAACGGGCTCTCGCTCATGGACTTGGCGCCCATCGGGCCGAACCGGTCGTGCGTGTCGGCGAACAGCACCTCCGTGCGCGGCACGTCGGCCCAGGCGGGGATGTGGTAGCCGCGGAACGCCGGGTTGGTGACCGCGCCGTCCTCGCCGATGCGCACGACCTCGTGCAGCACGGCGCCGAGGCCCTGCGCCACGCCGCCCTCGACCTGGCCGCGCAGCTGCATCGGGTTCATCACGTGCCCGGCGTCGGCGGCGTGGACGCTGCGCAGCACGACGACCTCGCCGGTGCCGCGGTTCACCGCGAGGCGGACGCCGTGCACGTTGAACGAGAGGGAGCGCGGCGTGGCGTCGGCCTTGCGCATCACCGCGAGGCCGGCCCCGGCGCCGGGCAGCGCGCCGAGCGGGACGGCGCGGTTGCCGCACAGCACGGCGCCCTCGATCAGCCGGCACTCGTCCAGGGGGCACCCGGACAGGGCGGAGGCCGCGTCCAGGATGCGCTCGCGCAGGGCGAGCGCCGCCGTCTCCGTCGCGCGCGCGGCGACCATCGTTCCCGTGCTGCCGAAGGCGCCGGTGTCGTGGCCGACCAGGTCGGTGTCCGAGCGCTGCAGCCGGATGCGCGCGGGCGTGGTGCCCAGGACCTCCGCCGCGACCGCGCAGTGGGTGGTCGAGGTGCCGTTGCCGAACTCGGCCGAGCCCACCAGCAGGTCGAAGCCGCCGTCGGCCGCGAGGAACAGGCGCGACTCCGCGCGGTGGCCGAAGGGGGGCGAGGTCGCCAGCATCGCCATCGCCACGCCCTGGCCCACGCACCACTCGGCGCCGGCGGGGGCGGGGGCGGCGTCGCCGGGGTCGGCGGCCAGGGCGGCCTCGACCAGGTCCAGGCACTGGTCGAGGCCGTAGGAGCCGAACTCGATGTCGTCCAGCGTGCCGTGGGGCGAGGCCAGCCGGTCGCCCGGGCGCACCATGTTGCGGCGGCGGAACGCGAACGGGTCGATGCCCAGGCCGCGCGCGAGGGCGTCGATCGCCTGCTCCAGGGCGAACAGGGTCTGGCCGAGGCCGTAGCCGCGGAAGGCGCCGGACGGCACCGTGTTGGTGTAGGCGGCGACCGCGTCGACCCGGGTGTTGGGGCAGCGGTACAGGGTCATCAGCTCGGCGCAGGCGTGCTCGAGCACGGCGGGGGTGTGGTTGCCGTAGGCGCCGCCGTCGGCCACCACGTCCACCTGCAGCGCCGTCAGCGTGCCGTCGCTGGTGGCGCCGGCGCGGACGTGCACGCGCATCGGGTGGCGCGTGGTGGTGGCGCTGAACTGCTCGGCGCGGGTCAGCTCGAGCTTCACGGGGCAGCCCAGGCGCAGGGCCGCCAGGGCGACGACGTCCTCGACCAGCATCTCCTGCTTGCCGCCGAAGCCGCCGCCCACGCGCTCGCACAGCACGCGAACGCGGTGCGTGGGCAGGCCGAACAGGTCGGCGAGCGCCTGGCGCACCAGGAACGGCACCTGCGTGGAGCTGCGCACCACGAGCCGGCCCTCGTCGGTCCAGGCGATGGCGCAGTGGGTCTCCAGGGCGGCGTGCTGCACGCGCTGCAGGTCGCAGGCGATCTCCTCCACGCGGTCTGCGGCGGCGAAGCCTGCGTCCATGTCGCCGTGCGCGCCGTGCACCGCGGCCACGATGTTGCGCGCGGGGTCGGCGATGCGGCTGGCGGGCTTGTCGTGCAGCACGGGGGCACCGGGCCGCATGGCGGCGACGGGGTCGAACACGGCGGGCAGGACCTCGTAGCGCACGGCCAGGGCGCGGCAGCCGGCCTCTGCGGCGGCCTCGGTGTCCGCGACCACGGCGGCGACGCGCTGGCCTGCGAAGCGCACGACGTCGTCGAGCAGGCGCGTGTCGTCGGGGTCGGCGCGGTGGTCCTCGTGGCGGGCGGTGGAGTAGAGCCGCGACGGCGCGTCCTCGTGGGTGAACACGGCGACCACGCCGGGCATGGCCAGCGCTTCGGCGCGGTTGATGGACAGGATGCGGGCGTGGGCGTGCGGCGAGCGCAGCAGGCGCATGTGCAGCAGGCCGGGCATGTCGGTGTCCATCGTGTAGCGCGAGGCGCCCGTCACGACGGCGCGTGCGTCGGGGGCCGCGTGGCTGCCCGGGAGCGCGCCGACGTGGCGCACGCCGGCGATGGCGTCGCCGATGGCGCGGTAGCCGGTGCAGCGGCACAGGTTGCCCTTCATGGCCTGCGGCAGGTCGAGGCGCTGCGCCGGCGTCAGGCTGCTGGCGGTGACCAGCATGCCCGCGGTGCAGAAGCCGCACTGGAAGCCCTGGGCGTCCATGAAGCCGCGCTGCAGGGGGTGCAGCTCGCTGGCGTCCGGGGCGGCCAGCCCCTCGACGGTGGTGACCGCGCGGCCTTCCGCCCGCCAGGCGGGGTAGAGGCAGCTCTGCACGGCTTGGCCGTCCACGAGCACGGTGCAGGCGCCGCAGTCCCCGGCGTCGCAGCCCTTCCTGACCCCGAACCAGCCGAGGGCGCGGAGCTGCGTGCGCAGGCACTGGCCCGGCGCGGGGTCGCAGGGCTGGGCGATCCCGTTGACGTGCAGCACCCTCATCCCAGCAGCTCCCCGTGCAGTTCCGCCGCCAGCCGACCTGTCATGTGGCGGCGCCAGGCCGGAGCGCCATGGACGTCGTCGAGCCACAGCTCCGCCGGGAGGGTCGCGACGTGGGCGTCGAGCGCCGCGGCCGTGGGCGGCGCCGGCCAGGCGGCGTGCACCGGGCGCACGGTCGAGGCGGTGATGGTCAGGGCGAAGCCGTCCGCGCCCGTCGTCGCCACCAGCAGGGCGGCCGAGCGCCCGTGCGCCGTGAGCGACACCTGCCGCGAGGCGCCCCACCGGCGCAGTGCTGCGGCCGGCAGGTCGATGCAGCGCAGCAGCTCGCCCGGCTGCAGCACGGTGCGCTGCGGGCCTGTGGTGAAGGCCGCCATCGGCACGCTGCGTTCGGCGCCGCCCGGCCGCCACAGCCGCGCCACCCCGTCGAGCGCGACGCACAGCGCCAGCATCGGCGCGGCCGGCAGCGACAGGCAGACGTTGCCGCCCACGGTGGCCACCGCGCGGACCTTAAACGAGCCGAGCAGCGACCGGCAGCATGCGGGCAACAACGGGGCCGCGCGCCAGTCCGGCGGCGCCTCGAACGCCTCCAGCGCCGCGATGGTGCAGGTGGCGGCTATGCGCAGGCCATCGGCCGAGGGTTCCAGCGCCGGCCAGCCCAGGCCCGCCAGGTCCACCAGCGTGCGCAGCCCCGGCTGCGGCTCGGAGAACAGCCAGGTTCCGCCCGCAAGGTATGCGGACCCTTCGGCCACGGCAGGCACCTCGTCGCGGGTGCGGGGGCGGGCGACGGCGCGGATCTCCGGGAGGTCCATGGCCTAAGCGGCTGCTGGGAAGCAAGCGAGTATGTTCTTTCTTGAAAGAAAGAACCAAAGAACTTTGCTCATGGGGCCAGGGACCAAATGGGTAAAGTCTTTTTGCTTCTTTTTCTTCAGAAAAAGAAGGCCTTGCTTTCTTTGCCTTTCCTCAGACTCCACGGCGGCGCCTAGCGGCCGACCAGGCACTCGATCTGGCCGTGCGGCTCGTCGGTCGCGATGAACACCGTGTTGTCCGACGACATGCCGAACGGCTCCAGCTTCGTCGGCAGGTAGTGCTTGTTGGGGCAGGCCATGCGCACGGTCGCCAGCTCCGGCACCGCGGCCAGCGCCGCCTCGCCCATGCGGTAGAGGCTGTCCTGCACGCCGCGGCTGTAGGTCGTGGCGAACACCTCCAGCATGGTCGACAGCACGAGGGCGTTGGCCGCCTCGTAGTCCGCCGGCGCCGACAGCCAGGTCCATTGCGCGTCCATGGCCGTCGCCGCGATGCGGTCCGTCGTGGGCGGCAGGATCGTGTAGTCGTCCGTCACGAAGTCCACCCAGCCGGATCCGGTGGACTTGAGGAAGGTGTAGCCGGCGATGCCCGAGGTGACCGAGGGCGCGGCACCGCGCGGTGCGACCAGCGTCACGGTGGGCTTGCCGTTGGCGTCGAGCGTGAAGCTGTGCGGGTGGGGCTTGCCGTCGAAGCTGGCGCGGGTCCAGCGCGTCTCGTGCAGCGACACCGTCACTTGGCTGACCTGGTCGTAGCGCTGCAGGAAGCGTTCGGCGATCGCCTGCGCGTAGGCCTCTGGGCCTGCGGTCAGGGTCTCGCGGGCGACGATGTAGGCGATGTTCTTGATGGTGTCGGTGGCGATCACCAAGCGGTTGTCGCCATCGGTGTAGGAAGGGGCAAAATCGCCGTCGAGCATCATCTTCACGCTGGTCTCGCGCACCTCGTTGTAGTCGCCGTCGCGGTGGATGCGCATGACCCGCACGCGGCCTTTGCCATAGGTGTGGCTGATCAGCGGCATGGGTCGTCCCCCTGTGCGTCAGGCATGGTCGGCGATGACCAGCGGCGCGGCGTGCGCGTCGGTGGCCAGCTCGCCGGGGTTGAAGAACACGTTGAGCGCGACCGCGACCACGGAGGCCAGCAGGATGCCGCTGTCGAGCACCGTCTTGAGGAAGTCAGGTGCTGCGTGGAACAGCGTCGGCGCCACCAGCGGGATCATGCCGAAGCCGATGGACACGGCGACGATGAACACGTTGCCGCGGTGCCGCTCGTAGTCGACGCTCGCCAGGATGCGGATGCCGGTCGCGGCCACCATGCCGAACATCACGACCCCTGCCCCGCCCAGCACGCACTGCGGCACGGACGCCGCGATGAACGCGAGCTTGGGCAGCAGCCCGAGCAGCAGCATCACCACGCCGCCGACGACGCACACCATCGGGCTGGTGATGCCCGTGACGCCGACCAGGCCGACGTTCTGGGAGAACGAGGTGTAGGGGAAGGTGTTGAACAGGCCGCCGATCAGCGTGCCCACGCCGTCGCCGCGCAGGCCGCGCGCCAGGTCGGTCTGCGTCACGGGGCGGCCGACCATGGTGCCGAGGGCGAGGAACATCCCCGTGCTCTCGATCATGATGACCACCATCACCAGGCACATCGACAGGCAGGCCACCGGGTCGAAGCGGGGGATGCCGAACTGCAGCGGTGTCACGACCGCGAGCCAGGGCTGCGAGTCCAGGCCGGTCAGCCCGCCCCAGCCCAGGGCAAGGGTCAGCAGGTAGCCCGCGACGATGCCGATCAGCACGGCGGTGTTGCGCACGAAGCCGGTGCCGAAGCGCAGCAGCAGCAGGATGATCGCCAGCACGAGCGCCGCGATGCCCAGGTAGCCGGGCGCGCCGAAGTCGGGCGCCGTGGTCCGCCCGCCGCCGATCCAGTTGATGCCCACGCGCATCAGCGTGATGCCGATCACCGTGATGATCGAGCCGGTCACCACGGCGGGGAAGAAGCGCAGCAGGCGGCTGATGAACGGCGCGACCACGATGCCGAACACCCCGGCCGCGATCACCGAGCCGAAGATCGCGGGCAGCCCGAGCCCCGGGTTGTTGGCCATCGCCAGCATCGGCGAGAGCGAGGCGAAGGTGACGCCCATCATCACCGGCAGGCGGATGCCGACAGGGCCCACGCCGTAGGCCTGGATGAAGGTGGCGATGCCGCAGGCGAACAGGTCGGCGTTGATCAGCAGCGCCACCTGGTCGCGCGGCAGCTTCAGCGCGGCGCCCAGGATCAGCGGCACGGCGACCGCACCGGCATACATCACCAGCACGTGCTGGATGGCCAGGATCACGAGGCGCAGCGGTGCGGGCGTGGCGGATGACAGAGTCGCCTGTTGCACGGGAGCCCTCCTGTTTGCGCTTGCCTTGGTCACGCAAACGTCATGCCATGGACGGATGACGCAACGATCCTCCGCCCTGTGGCTGCGCAACCCCCTCGCCGTGCTGGGCGAGGCCGAGGGCGGCCTCGTCGTGCAGGACGGGCGCATCGTCGAGCTGGTAGCGCGAGGCGGCGAGCCCGCACGGCCCGCGCGGCGCTGGGACGCCAGCCGGCACGTCGTGCTGCCCGGGCTGGTCAACACGCACCACCACTTCTTCCAGACGCTGACCCGGTGCCTGCCGGCGGCGATGGACCGCACGCTGTTCGGCTGGCTGCAGGCGCTCTACCCGGTGTGGGCGCGGCTTGCGCCGGACGCGCTGGAGGTGGCCGCGACGGTGGCCATGGCGGAGCTGCTGCTGTCGGGCTGCACCACCACGACGGACCACCACTACGTGTTCCCGGCGGGGCTGGAGGACGCGATCGACATCGAGGCCGCCGCGGCGGGGCGGCTGGGCATTCGCGCCGTGCTGACGCGCGGCTCGATGGATCTGTCGCAGCGTGACGGCGGCCTGCCGCCCGACAGCGTCGTGCAGGACGCCGACGCGATCCTGGACAGCAGCGCCCGGCTGATCGAGCGGCTGCACGACCCGGCCCCGCACGCGATGCTCCAGATCGCGCTTGCGCCCTGCTCGCCGTTCTCCGTCACCACGCGGCTGATGCGCGACACGGCGGCGCTGGCGGAGGCGCGCGGCGTGCGGCTGCACACGCACCTGGCGGAGACCGCCGACGAGGCCGCGTTCTGCCAGGAGCGGTTCGGCTGCACGCCGCTCGACTACCTGGAGCAGTGCGGCTGGCTGCGTCCGGGCACCTGGCTTGCGCACGGCATCCACTTCACCGCGCCCGAGATCGCCCGGCTGGGCCGCGCACGGGTGGGGGTCACGCACTGCCCGTGCTCCAACCAGCTGCTCGCGTCCGGCGTCTGCCGGGTGTGCGAGCTGGAGGCGGCAGGCGTCCCGGTCGGGCTGGGGGTGGACGGGTCTGCGTCCAACGACGCGTCCAACCTGATGCAGGAGGTTCGGGCCGGCTTCCTGCTGCAGCGCGGGGCGAACGGGGTGGAGGCGGTGGGCCACCTGGATGCGCTGCGCTGGGCCACGCAGGGCTCGGCCGACTGCCTCGGGCGGCCGGAGCTGGGGCGGATCGCGGTGGGCGCGGCCGCGGACCTCGCGCTGTTCACGCTGGACGAGCTGAGGTTCTCCGGCGCGGGCGATCCGCTGGCGGCGCTGGTGCTGTGCGGCGCGCACCGGGCGGACCGGGTCATGGTGGCCGGGCGCTGGGTCGTGGAGGACGGCGCCATCCCCGGCCTGGACCTTCCGGCGCTGACGGCACGGCACGGCCTGGCTGCCAGGGAGCTTGCAGGCAGGTGACGCGGCGCAGGTTCGTTTCGGCCATGCAGGCGATGTCGGCGCCGCGACGTGTTGGCACGGTTTAAGTCAGTTTTGTTACAGATGGCGGACGAATGACTTGAAAAGAGGCAGCGGCGCTCCGGGTCCTGAGAGCGATCGGGAAGCGGCGGCGTCGCGCGGCGGGGAGTCGTTCCGGGGCCGCTTGATGGCGCACCCCGTTGCGGTGTCTGCGTACGGGTCCTGCAGGGATTTGGTTTCATAACTTTCTCGCGATCGTGTTCACATTTCTGGCATGGCGTTTGCTGCTGCCGCTGCGCAATCCCGCAGTCTTTCTCGGAGCAGCACGACGATGACATTTGCCCGGACAGCCAC
>CAXSFE010000002.1:0-95981 GCA_964236585.1 uncultured Acetobacteraceae bacterium | reverse complement strand
GCCGCCCTCCCAGAAGCCGCCCGCCGGCGCCCAGGGCGCACCCGCCCAGGCGGCCATGTCGCCGACCGGCGCCCCGCCGGCAGCCCTGCTGCCGCCCTCCCAGAAGCCGCCGGCCCAGGCCACCCCGGCGCAGGCCGCCGCCCAGGGCACCGACGCGGACGCGGAGGCCTCGCCCGCCCAGGCCGGCGCGACCCAGGTTGGCCCGGACGGCCGCCCGGTCCCCTACGCCCCCGGCTCGCCGACCCTGGCCGGCCTGCCGCCCGGCGACCCGGTGCTGGCCAGCGTGGACGGCCACGACATCAAGATGTCGGACCTCACCGTGGCCGCCGAGTCCCTGCCGCAGCAGCTGCGCGGCATGCCGAAGCCGGTGCTCTACCCGATGCTGCTCGACCAGCTCATCGACCGCCAGGCCGTGGTGATCGAGGCCAAGAAGGAAGGCCTCGACAAGACGCCCGAGGTCCAGGACCAGCTGCGCCGCGCCGAGGACACCACCCTGCAGAACGCGGTGCTGACCCGCGAGGTGACGCCCCTGATCTCCGACCAGGCGATCAAGGCCAAGTACGACGCCGACTACGCCAACAAGCCCGGCGAGGAGGAGGTCCACGCCCGCCACATCCTGGTCGACGACGAGGGCAAGGCGAAGGACATCATCAAGCAGCTCAAAGGCGGCGCCGACTTCGAGAAGCTCGCCAAGGAGGACAGCAAGGACCCCGGCGCCCAGAACGGCGGCGATCTCGGCTGGTTCAAGAAGGGCGACATGCTCCCCGAGTTCTCCACCGCGGCCTTCGCGATGAAGCAGGGCGAGTTCACCCCCGAGCCGATCCACACCCGCTACGGCTACCACGTGATCCAGGTGCTCGGCACCCGCACCGCGCCGCCCGTCGACTTCGCCCAGGCGCACGACGAGATCCGCCAGAGCCTCGTGCAGAACGCGGTCAAGACGGCGCTGGAGAAGGCGCGCAGCCAGGTCAAGGTTCAGCGCTTCACCGTCGCCGGCGCGTCGATCAAGCCGGGCGAGATGGCACCCGCCGCCGAGGGTGTCACCCCCCCGCCGCCCGCGCAATGACGCCACACGGCGCGGGAAGCAAGGAAGGCCAGGGGCTCTGCCCCTGGACCCCGCCAAGGGAAGCCCCTTGGATGGCTTCCCTTCAGTCAAGGGATCAAAGGGTCGTCGGACCCTTTGCGGGTCTGGGCAGAGCCCAGCCTTGCTCGCCTGCTCTCTCCAGCCGCACCCCCCTGTGACCACCCTCTCGCCGCTCGCGATCGGGCTCCCGGACCTGCCGCCCGTGGCGGGGGTGCGCCTCGGCGCCGCCGCGGCCGGCATCCGCTACAAGAACCGTGCCGACCTGGTGATGATCGAGCTCGCCCCCGGCACCTCCGCCGCCGGCGTGTTCACCCGCAACAAGTGCCCGGGCGCGCCCATCGACTGGTGCCGCGACGCGCTGAAGGGCGGCCACGCCCGCGGCGTCGTGGTCAACGCGGGCAACGCCAACGTGTTCACCGGCCGCGCCGGCCGCGACACCACGCGCGCGACCGCGGAGGCCGCCGCCGAGCTGCTCGACTGCAAGCCGCGTCAGGTGTTCCTCGCGTCCACTGGCGTGATCGGCGAGGTGCTCGATCCCGCCCGCATCGTGGCCGCCCTGCCCGCGCTGCACGCCGGCCTCAGCCCTGACGGCTGGGCGGACGCGGCCCGCGGCATCATGACCACCGACACCTTCCCCAAGGCCGCGACCCGCATCGCGCGCATCGGGAAGCACGAGGTCCGCATCACCGGCATCGCCAAGGGCAGCGGCATGATCGCGCCCGACATGGCGACCATGCTGTGCTTCGTCGCCACCGACGCGAGGATCCCGGCCCAGGCGCTGCAGGACGCGCTGGCGAAGGGCGTCGCAACCAGCTTCAACCGCACCACCGTGGACTCCGACACCTCGACCAGCGACACCGTGCTGCTGTTCGCAACCGCGCAGGCCGAGCACAAGCACGTCCCAGACGCCGGCGGCCACGTGCTGCGCGACTTCCGCGAGCAGCTCGCCGACCTGCTGCTGGAGCTGGCGATCCAGGTGGTGCGCGACGGCGAGGGCGCGCAGAAGCTGGTGCGCATCGACGTCACCGGCGCCGTCTCGAAGCGCTCGGCGCAGCGCGTGGCGATGGCCATCGCCAACTCGCCGCTGGTCAAGACCGCGATCGCCGGCGAGGACGCCAACTGGGGCCGCATCGTCATGGCCGTCGGCAAGTCCGGCGAGCCCGCGGACCGCGACACCCTCTCCGTCGCCGTCGGCGGCACCTGGATGGCCCGCGACGGCGCCGTCGTGCCCGACTACGACGAGACGCCCGTGGTCGCCCACATGAAGGGCCGCGAGGTCGAGATCACCGTCGACCTCGGCCTGGGCCGCGGCAGCGGCACGGCCTGGACCTGCGATCTCACGCACGGCTACATCGACATCAACGGCAGCTACCGGAGCTGACGGCCGCGCCGGAAAGGACCCCTCGTGCCGGCACAGCATCCGCCCGCCCGCCCGCACCCGGCCCGGGACCGCCCGCGGTGACGGACGGCGTGGCCGACGACGCGAACGCCGCCGCCCTGCCGGCCGCTCCGGACGCGGCACCCGCAGGCGGCCTCGGCGCCGGCTTCGCGCCCCTGGTTACGGAACGGCTCCGCCTGCGTCCCCCGGTCGCGTCGGACGCGGACGCGATCTTCCGCCTGGTCAACGACTGGGCGGTGGTGCGCATGCTCTCGCGCCTGCCGTTCCCCTACCCGAAGACGGCCGCCGACGCCTGGATCGTTCGCGCTGCCGAGGAGCTGGCCGGCGGCCGCGCCTGCCACCTGGTCATCACCGGCGAGGAGGACGGGCGCGAGCTGCTGATCGGCTGCGTCGGCCTGCGCCTGGACGCGCAGCGCCGCGTCGGCCACCTCGGCTACTGGGTCGGGCGCAAGTTCTGGGGCCACGGCGTCGCCACCGAGGCGGCGGGCCGGCTGGCGCGCTGGGCGCTCGCCAACCTCGACCTCGACCGCCTCGAGGCCCACGCCGCCACAGACAACCTCGCCTCCGCCGCGGTGCTGCGCCGCATCGGCTTCCAGGCCGCAGGCGAGGGGCGCGAGCCGTTCCTCGCCCGCGGCGGCACGGTCGACGTCGCCCGCTTCGCCGCAACCCGCGACGACCTGTTCGCCGCGGACCAGCCCGCCCCCGCCGCCGCTGCCGCTGCCGTGTCCGCACCCGCGCCGCACGGCGGGTCGACGCTGCTGCTGGTCGCCGCCTGCGCGCTCATCGACAGCGATAGCCGCGTGCTGCTGACCCGACGCCCGGAGGGCCGCTCAATGGCCGGGCTGTGGGAGTTCCCCGGCGGCAAGCTGGAGCCGGGCGAGACCCCGGAGGCCGCCCTCATCCGCGAGCTGCGCGAGGAGCTCGGCATCGACGTGGCCCAGGCCTGCCTCGCCCCGTTCGCCTTCGCCAGCCACGACTACACACGCTTCCACCTGCTGATGCCGCTCTACGTCTGCCGCCGCTGGAAAGGCTTCGTGCAGCCGCGCGAGGGACAGGCGATGGCCTGGGTGCGTGCGGACCGCCTCGCCGAGTACGACATGCCGCCCGCGGACAAACCGCTGGTGCCGCTGCTGCGGGACCTGCTCTGACCCACAAGCAAGCAAGGCCAGGGGCTCTGCCCCTGGACCCCGCCAAAGGCTCGCCTTTGGAATCCTATACTTAAGTAGCGGGATCAAAGGGCCTCGGGCCCTTTGCGGGTCCGGGCAGAGCCCGGCCTTGCTTCCTTCCCTTCCCCGCCCGGAGCCGCCCATGAACCCCACCGCCTGCCTCCTGGTCATCGGCAACGAGGTCCTCTCCGGCCGCACCCAGGACGCCAACATCCGCTTCCTGGCGCAGCGCCTCGGCGCGATCGGCCTGCCGCTGCGCGAGGTCCGGGTGATCCCCGACGTCGCAGCCACCATCGTCGCCACGCTGAACGACACCCGCCCCCGCTTCGACCACGTCTTCACCACCGGCGGCATCGGCCCGACCCACGACGACATCACCAGCGAGTGCGTGGCCGCGGCGTTCGGCGTGCCCTGGGAGCCCCACCCCGAGGCCTGGGCGCTGCTGGAGCGCCACTACAGGCCGGGCGAGTTCAACGCCGCCCGCCAGCGCATGGCCACCCTGCCGCGCGGCGCCACGCTGATCGAGAACGTCGTCTCCGTGGCGCCCGGCTTCACCATCGGCAACGTCCACGTCATGGCCGGCGTGCCGAGGATCATGCAGGCGATGTTCGACTGGCTGGAGCCGCGGCTGCCGGGCGGGGTGCCGGTGGCGTCGCGCACCGTGCACGCCGCCGGCCTGATGGAGGGCACGATCGCAGCACCGCTCGGCGCGCTGCAGGACCGCCACCCGTCCGTGGACCTGGGCAGCTACCCCTACCACCGGGGCGACGCGAACGGCGTGGCGCTGGTGGCCAAGGGCACCAACCCTTCGCTGCTCGACGCGGTGATCGCCGAGGCGGCGGAGATCATCCGGGCGCAGGGCCTGGACGCGGTCGAGGGCGAGCCCCCGGTCTGAGCCCCCGGGTCTGAGCCCCCGGTCTGGGCCGCAGCGTCGCGGTGCCGGAGAGCGCAAGGGCATCCGCGACGCCACGCTGCCCGCCGCACGGAGCACTCCGGCACGCCGCAACCGGAGATCCTGCCGCCCGGTCTCGGACCGGTCACGCGCAGGCAGGCCTCGGCAAGTCGGCCTCGAAGGCCGGCAAACCGGGCGCATCCAGGTCACCGGATCGCCTGCCGGGTGTCGTGGGCGGCCATCCCAGGCGCATGCACGGCCGCAGGCGAAGGATGCGCGATGACAGGAAGTTGTCTCTTGTGAAGAGACGTTAATCATATTTTAGATCGGGTCGGGCAGGTTCCGGGTGATCACAAACCCGTTACGGAGACCCGCATCGTGAAAAGCCTGCTCTGCACCACGGCGGCGTCAGTGGCCCTGCTGGCGACGAGTGCCGTCCCCGGCCGCGCGGCGTTCATCGACCAGGCGCCGGTGGCTGCGCAGCCCAACGTCATCGCTCCGTTCGGCTACGGCACGGTCACCCAGGTGTTCGCGACGTCGGCCGGCCGCACCGGCGCCGCCTGGTGCAAGGCCCAGGTCAACCGGCTGTCGCAGTGCCTGTCGGTGTCGGGCGGAACGTCATGCTCCTCGCCCGCTCCGGCCAGCGCGCTGGTGTCGTGCAACCAGACCGGCAAGGCGCACGTCGACGAGACGAAGTTCGCCCCGGTCGACTGCCACAACCAGATGCAGGGCGACACCGGCGCCAGCGGACTGCTCACCAACATGGACTGGTGCGGCTGGGCCGGCTACATGGCGCGCCGCACCGCCGACACGGTCTACCAGTACAACGACTACGTCCGCCTCGGCGTCAACCGCCGCTTTGGCGGCACGGTGTTCGAGCTGTACGGCACGGACAAGATGGACCGCATCCAGCAGAACCCGGGCGGCGCCGTGCAGATGGCGCTCTACGGCGACGACCTCGGCTACGCCCCGTCCACCGCGCCCAGGGGCTGGTTCGCCTTCAACCCCGACCAGGCGTTCCTGCCGCCCAACACCTCCGGCTGGGACAACACCCCCTACCCGACCGAGGCGGCCTGCAAGGCCAAGCATCCCGCCGCCAACGAGCCGTGCCACGAGGAGCTCGCCATGGACAACGTCAGCGACGACGTCCACGAGGTCGGCTGCGCCAACGCCGGCCAGGACGCCGGCGCCGGCTTCAACCCGGTGCAGGCCGTGTCGCTGAACTGCTGGTACGGCGACCCGAACAACTACGTCGACACCACGACCTCGCCCGCGAAAGGCTACGTCGCGGTGACGAAGACCGCCCCGAACAACTACTCCAAGAGCACCAACGTCCCGGGCCTGACCTGGACCCAGACCTCGCAGGTGATCGGCCCCTTCGCCCAGCTCACCTATGACATCGTCGGCGACAACACCCTGCGCACCATGTTCCAGGACTTCCAGGAGCTGCCGGCGATCTTCACGCACGGCGCGATCGGCAGCCAGATCTACTACTACAAGGGCGCCAACCCGTACAACGCCATGGCCGAGCCCGTCAGCCACTCCTCGGTCGCCCAGGGCGCCTACGGCGTCATCGCCTTCCCGGGACGCACCAACGACGGCACCAGCTCGGACTTCACCATGACCGAGGACTGGGCCAGCATGTGCGACGACTCGGGCCACCAGTGCGTGACCATCGTCTCGTTCTCCGACGAGGCGAAGATCATCGAGGCTTCCAACCAGAGCGCCGCCAACAACTCCTACTTCGGGATCCACGGCTTCTTCACGCTCAAGCCCGGCCTGAAGGTGCGGACCTCGGTGTTCATCGCGCCCTACCGCTTCGACGACGTCGTCCAGGGCAAGTCCCTCCGGCAGTGGATCTACCAGCTTCGGCAGAACCAGCTCCTCCCGCCCGCGATCAACTAGGCGCGTGCCTGCGCCGCGGCCACGGCGGCGGCGCAGGCGCAGACCCAGGACCTCCTGCCTCCAAACCCGCCAGGAAGCCTCCTGGGATCCCATGTCTGCATACGGGGTCCCGGGAGACTTCAGGCGTTTGGACGGCCTGGGCAGGGCTCGACCGCTTCCAGCCGGAAGACCCAGGCGACGCCTGGAGGCCTTTGCGGATATAATGGCGCCATGCCGTACTCGCAGAAAAGTAAGACTCTTCTTTTTCTGAAGAAAAAGAAGCAAAAAGACTTTGCCTGTAAGATCACGGTCCTGCGGCTGGTTCCAAAGCCTTGTGGGCAAAGTTCTTTGGTTCTTTCTTTCAAGAAAGAACATGCTTTCTGTCTGTCGCAGCACGCGGAACCGAAGCCGGGAGGTCAGCAGCAGCCTCTAGGACGTGGTGATCGCCGCGGCCGTGAGCGTGACGCCGAACAGCGTGACCTCGGTGCCGTCGGAGAGATGCAGCGAGGTGCCGAACGATCCGACGGTCGCATGGCCGAGTGCGCTGCCTGCCTCCTGCGCCGCGTAGCCCGACAGGGCGATGTGGTCGCCGGCCTTGAACCCGATGATGGCCGCGCTGCCGCCCACGCCCTGCGTGACGGTGTAGGTGTCGGACCCGCTCCCGGCGAACGCCGTGGCGGCACCCCTGCCCAGCACGACGTCGGTGGCGCCAGGGCCCTCGACGATCAGCGCGGAGCCGGTGCCGGCATTGAACACGTCCGGCCCGGTCGGGCCGCCGAACGCGATGTCGCCATTCGTCATGAAGTAGGTGTTGCCGCCGCCGCCGCCCACCATCGTGTCGCCGCCGCCCGCGCTGCCGGTGAAGCTGCTGCTGCCCTCGCCGCCATACATCAGCGCCGCACTGCCCGCCCCACCCATCAGCGTAGTGTTGCCGAAGCCGGCGACCAGGATGCTGCTGACGCCGGCGGCGCCGGTCAGCACATCGCTGCCGGCGCCGCCATACAGGAAGTCCACGCCCGCGCCGCCGCCCGCGGTGTAGTTGCCCGCACCCGCCACGAACACCAGCGTGCCCGCACCGCCGTTCACCGTCGCCGTTGCACCCGACGCGTAGACGACCGTGCTGCCGCCGCCCGCGTTGATCGTGTCGGTGCCCCGGCTGTCGACCGTGTCGCTGCCGCTGGCCGTCGTGGTCACCAGGCTCTGGCCGCCGGTCGGGGTCAGGAACAGGCTGCCGGACCCGCCGGCCACCGTGGTGACGACGGTGCCCGTCCCGGTTCCGGCCGGCAGGGCGGTGACCGGCGCGGCAGGGGTGCCGGTCGCCGCCGGCACCGTGCCCGCGGCTGCGGCCAGGTCGACCACGGAAAAATCCGAGGGAAGCAGGCCGGAGGCGGCCGCACCCGCGACGCTGACGGGGACCGTGCCGGCGGCGGTGCCGTCCGAGGTCCACAGGTCCGAGGTGCCGTCCGCGCCGGTGCCGGCGAAATACAGCGCGCCGTTGAACACCGTCATCGCCACGTCCGGGCTGTCGGACGAGTCGACGGCCACGGGCGACAGGCCGCTCGTCCCGGCAAGGGCGACCGCAAGCTCCGTGGTGCCGGCGGCCGTGCCGTCCGACCTCCACAGCCCCGCGGTGCCATCTGCGGCAACGCCGCCGAAGTAGAGCGCGCCGTCGAACACGGTGAGCGAGACCGGGGTGACACCCCCGGAGCCGGCACCGGCGATCGCCAGCGCGGTGGTGCCGGCGGCGGTACCGTCGCTGGACCAGAGATCGACACGGCCGGCGGAGTCGGTGCCGGCGAACCAGGCCTTGCCGGCGAACGCCGCGATGTTCGAGGTGGTCGGCGCCAGGCCTGCGGACGCTGCCCCGGCGGCCAGGATCTCCGCCGTGCCGGCGGCGGTGCCGTCGGACACCCAGAGCGTGTTCGTGCCCGCGGCGTCGTAGCCGGAGAAGAAGATCTTCCCGTTCGCCACGGCGAGGTTGGTCGGGTCGAGGCCCGGTCCGAAGCCGCCGAGGTTCTGCGTGTCGGTGTTGGCCACGGCGAGCGCGGCCGTGCCGGCCGAGGTCCCGTCGGACACCCACAGGTCCGCGTTGCCGCTGCTGTCGCGGCCGGAGAAGTACAGCATCCCGCCAAGGCTCGCGAACCAGTTCGGCGCCAGGCCCGAGGCCGCCGCGCCAGCCGGCAGCACAGACGCCGTTCCCGCCGAGGTGCCGTTGCTGACGTAGAGGTCGACATCCCCCGCCGGGTCCAGGCCGCTGAAGAACAGCGTGGCGCCGACGACCGTCAGGTTCGTCGGATCGAGGTCGGGCGACAGCCCCGCGGTGAGGGAGACCGCGGGCGCAGAGGCGCCGTGCAGCACCCACAGGCCGGTGTCGGTGCCATTCCCGCCGTTGAAGTAGAGGCCGCTGGCGAACGGAGTCAGGTCGGCGACAGGGCTCCCGCCCACCGGATAGCCGGCAAGGTCAACCGCCGCCGGCCCCGTGCCTCCGAGCTCGAACAGTTGGCTGTCGTTTGCCGAGGTCGCGCCAAGGAACACCAGCGTCGCAGCCATGCACATCACCCCACGAAACGGCGGCGACATGCTCGCCCGGACCGCAAGGATAGGCGGCCGAGCCCTAAGCTCCTGTTAAGGACGCCGCTCCGACCGGGCGGGGCCGGCAGCGGACGCGTCTCGCGCCGGACACGGCCTCAGAGTGTGTCATGAGCCTGCAAGCCCGACTTCGTGCCTCGCAGGAGGAAGAAAGCACGTTCTATCTTGAAAGAAAGAACCAAAGAACTTCCCCCCTGGGCCCGGACCTGCCCGTGCGGCCAGGACCTCATGGGCAAAGTCTTTTTGCTTCTTTTTCTTCAGAAAAAGAAGGTTCTTGCTGTCCCTTCCGGACACGGAGCTGTTGCCGGGTTCATGACACCCTCTAGGCCGCCCCCTCGCGTCCCATCGCCAGGTACTTCTCCCGCCGCCTGGCGCGCAGCGTGGCGCCGTCCAGGGCCACCAGCTCCGGCAGCGCCTGGGCGAGCGCCTCGCCGACGCGGCCGATCGCGTCCTCCGGCGCACGGTGCGCGCCGCCCAGCGGCTCGGCGACGACCTCGTCCACCAGCCGCTTCGACTTCAGGTCGGCGGCCGTCAGCCGCAGCGCCTCGGCCGCGACCTGCGCCTGCCCCGCATCGCGCCACAGGATCGAGGCGCACCCCTCCGGCGAGATCACCGAGTAGATCGCGTGCTCCAGCATCAGCACCCGGTCGCCGGTGGCCAGCGCGATGGCGCCGCCGGATCCGCCCTCGCCGATCACGGTGGCCAGGATCGGCACCGGCGCCTCCAGGCACGCCTCGATCGAGCGCGCGATCGCCTCCGCCTGTCCGCGCGCCTCCGCGTCGATGCCGGGGAACGCCCCGGCGGTGTCGACGAAGGTCAGCAGCGGCAGCCCGAACCGCCCCGCCAGCTCGATCAGCCGGCGCACCTTGCGGTAGCCCTCCGGCCGCGCGGAGCCGAAGTTGTGCCGCACCCGGCTGTCGGTGTCGGTGCCCTTCTCCGTGCCGATCACCACCACCGCCGCACCGCGGAACCGCCCGAGCCCGCCCACGATCGCCGCGTCCTCGGCGAACGCCCTGTCACCGGCGAGCGGCGTGTACTCGGTGATCAGCGAGGCGATGTAGTGCAGCGCCCTCGGCCGGTCCGGGTGGCGCGCCACCTGCGTCTTCTGCCACGCGCTCAGCCGGGCGTAGGTGGTGCGGAGCTGGCGGTCCGCCTTCTCGGTGAGCTTGGCCACCTCGTCGGCGATGTTGAGGCCGCCCGGCTCCGACATCTGACGGAGCTCCTCGATCTTGGCCTCCAGCTCGGCCACGGGCTTCTCGAAGTCCAGGAAATGACGCATCCGCGCGGCTTAGCATCGGCGAACGGCGCCAGGAAGGCGGCAAGCAAGGCCAGGGCTCCGCCCCATGCTTGAAGGCGGGGACCCGCCAGGGCGAGCCCCCTGGACCGGCTTCCCTAGGCAAGGCCGGTCCAGGGCGGCTCGCCCTGGCGGAGTTTGAGGCAGAGCCTCAACCTTGCTGCCTCACGCCACCGGGTCCCCGCCCCGCAGCGCCAGCGGGTGGTGCGCCTCCACCAGGCGCTGCAGCCGCTCGGCCAGGACGTGCGTGTAGATCTGCGTGGTCGCGATGTCGGCGTGGCCGAGCAGCGTCTGCAGGCTGCGCAGGTCCGCGCCGCGCGCCAGCATGTGCGAGGCGAAGGAGTGCCGCAGCACGTGCGGCGACACCCGGGCCGGGTCGAGCCCGGCCGCCAGCGCCGCCTCCTTCATCACCGGGTCGAAGGCCTGGCGCGACAGGGCCTGCCTGGGATCGCGCGCCGGGAACAGCCAGCGCGACTCGCCCGAGCCCGCCCGCAGCGCCTCTGCCGCCCGGCGCGAGCTGTCCGACAGCGGGACGATGCGCTCGCGCCCCCCCTTGCCGCGCACCAGCAGGACCTGCGCGTCCCCGCTCAGCGCCGCGCGCGGCAGGGACAGCAGCTCCGAGACGCGCAGCCCGGTCGCATACAGGATCTCCAGCGCCGCCCGCGCCACCAGGCCGCGACGTCCCTCCAGCGCCACGGCCAGCAGGGCGTCGACCTCGGCCTCCGTCAGGTACTTCGGCAGCGATCTCGGCAGCCTCGGGGAGTCGAGCAGCTGCGTCGGGTCGTCCGGCCTGACACCCTCGCGCGCGAGGAAGCGGAAGAACTGGCGCAGGCACGACAGCCGGCGCGCCACGGTGCGCGGCGCCAGCCCGGCATCGGCCATGCCGCGCAGGTAGGACGACAGCGTGGCCGTGGCGGCGGCCGCCACGCCCTCCCCCGCCCGCGCCGCGTGAGAGCCGAAGTCGGCGAGATCGGCGGCATAGGCGCAGCAGGTGTTGCGCGCGCTGCCCCGCTCGGCGACCAGCATCTCCAGGAACGCCTCGACATGACGGTCGGCCGCCGCCCGCGCGCCGGCAGCCTCGGGCTTCGGCACGACGGCGGGTGCCTCCGGCGGCACCTCGGCCGGCACGGCTGGGGCTGTGCCGGGCCTCACCGCGTCTGGAAGTGGTCGTTGGGGATCACGTGCTGCACCGCCACGGGGTGCGCCCGCGGCGGGAAGGCTCCCAGCAGGATGACGATCAGGACCAGGAGCGCCACGCCGGCGCCGGCGGCGATCAGGAAGGTGCGGCGCATGGTTCCCCTCAACTGCTGCCCCGCCGAAGGCGTGGCCGACTCGATGCACGGGGCGAACGGTCGCGCCCGGCCGAATGGCCCTGCAAGCCGGCCGTGTGCTAGCCTCCGCCGCGATGACGCGCAACAGTGCCATGATCCCGGAGCCCGGCTGGCTGGCGCATCTCGGGGCGGAGCCGGACCCGGCGAGCCCCCCGGTGCCGCGCGTCCCGCGCGAGGCGCCGCCCGCCAGGCCGGTGGCCGCGGCCCGCGATCCTGCGTCGCGTCGCCCGGGCACGCCCGGCGAGCCGCGCTCGATCGTGCTCGTCGGCCTGATGGGCGCGGGGAAAAGCTCGATCGGCCGCCGCCTCGCGCTGCGGGTCGGCCTGCCGTTCCGCGACGCCGACGCCGAGATCGAGGCCGCCGCGCGCTGCTCGATCGCCGAGCTGTTCGCCCGCTACGGCGAGGCCAGCTTCCGCGAGGGCGAGCGGCGCGTGATCCGCCGCCTGCTGGCCGGGCCGCCGCTCGTGCTGGCGACCGGCGGCGGGGCGTTCATGGACGCCTCGACCCGGGCCGCGATCCGCGCCGGCGCCACCAGCGTCTGGCTGCGCTGCTCGCTCGAGGTCCTGGCGCGCCGGGTCGCCGGGCGCTCCCACCGCCCCCTCCTGGCCAACGCCGACCCCGTCGGCACGCTGTCGGCCCTGATGGCGCAGCGCCACCCCACCTACGCGGAGGCCGACATCATCGTGGACAGCGGCGAGGACAGCCCCGACGTCACCACCCGCAACGTCGTGGCCGCGCTGGACGGCTGGCGCGCGCCGGAACGCGTCGCGGTGCGCCTGCAGGCCGCGTCCTACGACGTGGTCGTGGGCGACAATCTGCTGGGCCGCGCAGGCTCGCTGCTGGCCCCGGTGCTGCCGCAGAAGCGCTGCGTGGTGGTCACCGACGAGACCGTGGCGGCGCTGCACCTGCCCGTGCTGCTCGCCAGCCTCGGCGACGTCGGCATCAAGGCGCACGCGGTGGTCGTGCCCCCAGGCGAAGCCTCCAAGAGCGTGGCGACCTACGGGCGCGTCGCCGGCGAGGTCCTGGAGCACGGCGTGGAGCGCCGCACCACGGTGATCGCCCTCGGCGGCGGCGTGATCGGCGACCTCGCCGGCTTCGTGGCCGCCAGCGTGCTGCGCGGCCTGCCCTTCGTGCAGGTGCCGACCACCCTGCTCGCCCAGGTCGACTCCTCCGTCGGCGGCAAGACCGGGATCAACACCGCGCAGGGCAAGAACCTGCTTGGCGCGTTCCACCAGCCGCTGGTGGTGCTGGCCGACACCGCGGTGCTCGCGACCCTGCCGGCAGGCGAGCTGCGCGCCGGCTACGCCGAGATCGTCAAGGCCGGGCTGATCGCCGACCGCGCGCTGTACGCCTGGTGCGAGGGCCACGCGGCCGCCCTGCTCGCCGGCGACGCGGCCACGCAGGCCGAGGCGGTGCTGCGCGCCTGCGCGTTCAAGGCGCGTGTGGTCGCCGACGACGAGCGCGAGGAGGCCGCCTCCGACGGCCGCGCCCTGCTCAACCTCGGCCACACCTTCGCCCACGCCTTCGAGCGCGAGACCGGCTACGGCCAGGGCCTGCTGCACGGCGAGGCGGTCGGCCTCGGCCTGTGCCTCGCCTTCGCGCTGTCGGCCCGGCTCGGGGTGTGCCCGCAGGCCGAGGCCGCACGGGTCGCGTCGCACATCGCCGCGACAGGGCTGCCGTCGCGGGTCGACGCCCTGCCCCGCCGGCACTCAGCCGCCGCCCTGGTCGCGCACATGCAGCGCGACAAGAAGATGCGCGATGGCCGCCTCGCCTTCGTCCTCGTGCGCGGCATCGGCCAGGCGTTCACCAGCAGCGACGTGCCGCCCCACGCCGTCGTCGAGACGCTGCGGGAGTCGGGCTGCGACGCCTGATGTCAACGGCTCCCGGGCATCACTGGTCAGGCAAGCAAGGTTGAGGCTCTGCCTCAAGCTCCGCCAAAGGCAGGCCTTTGGAATCCGTTCCTTAAGGACAGGGGTTCCACAGGGCTCGGCCCTTCGGCGGGTCCGGGCGTAGATGCCGGAGGTTCCGGCGACCCGCTCGGGTCGTCGGAATGGCAGCGGAGGGAGAGCCCGGCCTTGCCTGCTGGCCTCGATGCAGGAAGGCAGCGCCATAATTGCTTCCGGTCCGGCCTAGGCCGCCGTCCGGGTCCCGCTCCGCAGCTCGTCACGGATCTCCTTGAGCAGCGTCTCTGTGGTGGTCGGCGGCAGCGTCTCGTCCGCCTCCTTGCGCCGCTGCATCGAGGACAGCGCCTTGACGATGCCGAACACCGCGGCTGCCACGATGACGAACGAGATCACCGCGTTGAGGAACACGCCGACATTGAGCGTGACGTCGCCCTTTGCCACCGCCTCCGCCAGCGTCGCCGCCGGCGCACCCTTGAGCACGATGAAGATGTTGCTGAAGTCGATGCCGCCGACCAGAAGCCCGATCAGCGGCGTGAAGATGTCCTTGACCAGGCTCTGCACGATCGCGGTGAACGCAGCGCCGATGATGATGCCGACCGCGAGGTCGACCACGTTGCCGCGCATGATGAAGGCGCGGAACTCGGACAGCAGTCCCGGCGCCTTGAAGCGCGGTGCATTGATCGGCAGCGCCATGGGGCATGCATCCTTCTGTTGCGTGACCGACACTAGACGGCGGACAGGCCGCGCAGCCAACGTTTTCCCGCGATGGCAGGGGCCACTCGGGATCGGCCTCGGACCGCGGTCACGACGCCACTGGAAGGGACCGCATCTATGACGACGCCGTTGCGGGTAGGGATCGTCAGCGCGAGTGCCGGGGAAGGCAGGGCGCGCGACGTGGCCCAGGAGACGACGGCAGTGCCTTGGTTTCAGAAGCCGGGGCTCTGCCTTGGACCGGCAGGGACAGCGTCCCTGGACCGGCCTCCCTCGGCCTTGCGGCACACTACGCCTCGAAGGGACTCCGCCCCGGAGTCCTGGTTCTCAAGGGCCTCGGCCGTTGGCGGGTGTGGGCAGAACCCAACCTCGCTTGCCGGTTCCGCGCCGGGGCTGCCCGGCCGGGCAGCCCCGGCCAGGGACGGCTAGACCCCGCCGGACACGTAGGCGCGCAGGCTGTCCACCTCGTGCGCCTGCTGCTCCAGCCGCGTCTTGACGATGTCGCCGATGCTCACCAGCCCGGCCAGAGCCCCGTCCAGCAGCACCGGCAGGTGGCGCACCCGGTTCGCCGACATCAGCGTCATCGCCTCGGCCACGGTCGTCGACGGGGTCACGGTGACCAGCGAGGAGGTCATCAGCTGGGCCGCGGTCATGCCCAGCGTCGCCGCCCCCTCGCGCGCGAGGATGCGGACGATGTCGCGCTCGCTGACGATGCCGAGGAGCTGGCCGGCGGCATCCAGCACCAGCACCGCGCCGATCCTGCGCGCGGCCAGCAGTGATGATACCGCGGCGATGCTGTCGCTTGGCGACACGTGGGCGACGTCGGCGCCCTTGCTCTTGAGGATGCAGGCGACGGTCATGACGATCTCCTGGCTCGCGTGGACGGGGGACAACCATGCGCCACGACGCGAGCCGCGTTCAAATGGTCGGCTCGCACCCGCACAAGAGGAGGGACACGGCCCCGACCCGCAGGAGGGCAGGGCCGGGCTCTCCCTTCGCTCGCCATTCCAGCGGCCCAAGCGGGCTTGGAACCTTTGGCCAGCTACGCCCGGACCCGCCAGGAGCGAGCGGCTCCTGAACCTGTTTCCCTCAAGTACCGGATTCCAAAGGCTTGCCTTTGGCGGGGTCCAGGGGCAGAGCCCCTGGCCTTGCTGTGCCAGCGCGGCTACTCCGCAGCCTGCTGCGCTCCGCTCCCCGCGAGCTGCGTCGCCACCAGCTCCGCGAACCGCCCGCGGCGGGCGAGCAGCACGTCGAAGCTGCCGCGCTCGACGATCTCGCCCCCCTCGAACACCAGGATCACGTCGGCGTCGCGCACCGTGGACAGCCGGTGCGCGATGATGAACGTCGTGCGCCCGCGCATCAGCGCCGTCATCGCCCGCGACACGCGCGCCTCCGTGGCCGCGTCCAGCGCGCTCGTCGCCTCGTCGAGCACCAGGATCGGCGGGTTCTTCAGCGCGGCACGCGCGATCGCCAGGCGCTGGCGCTGGCCGCCCGACAGCGTGGTGCCGCGCTCGCCGACCACGGTGTCGTAGCCCTGCGGCTGGCGGATGATGAACTCGTGCGCGTCGGCCAGGCGGCAGGCGCGCTCGACGTCCTCGTCGCTGGCGTCGGGCGCGCCGATGCGCAGGTTCTCGATGATCGAGCGGTTGAACAGCATGCTCTCCTGGAACACCACGCCGATCGAGCGGCGCAGGCTCTCGATGCTGACCTCGCGCAGGTCCTGGCCGTCGATGCGGATGGAGCCTGCGACCGGGTCCCACAGGCGCTGCAGCAGGTTCATCGCCGTGGACTTGCCCGCCCCGGTCTGCCCCACCAGCGCCACCGACATGCCCGGCCTGGCCACGAAGCTGACGTCGTTCAGGATGCGCGGCCCGCCCGGATAGGCGAACGCCACCTCCTCGAACGCCACCTCGCCGCGCGGCGCCTGCAGCTCGGGCGCGCCCGGACGGTCCGGCACGGAGGAACGCGCGTCGAGCACCTTGAAGAACTCGGCCAGTCCCGGCGCCTGCATGAACAGCCGCGAGGAGAACGCCACCGCGGACTCCAGCCGCCCGATCAGCAGCGTCGCGAACCCCATGAACGAGACGATCTCGACGATGCTTGCCTTGCCCTCGAGGTGCAGCAGCGTGCCGATCAGCACGATCGAGATCACCGCCAGCGTGGAGGCCGCCCGCGTCAGCACGTTGACCATCGCCCACCAGTTCAGCACCGGGAACTGGTGGCGGATCACCTGCTCCATGATCTGCCCGAAGCGCCGGCTTTCCGAGGCCAGCCGCCCGAAGGACTGCACCACCATGACGTTGGCCAGCGCGTCCTGCGCGGTGCCGGCCAGCGCGCCCTGGTACTGCTCGGCCTGCTTCTGCCCGGCCTCGGTGCGCCGCACGACGACGAGCGTCACCGCCACGAACAGCACCACCAGCACCACCAGCGACAGCGACAGCCGCCAGTTCATCAGCATCGTGATCGGCAGCAGCACGATCACCGCGACGTAGGTCGCGAGCTGCTCGCGGAAGAACTGCAGCCACACCGAGAACAGCGCGTCCGATCCGCCCAGCATGATCTTCATCAGGCGCCCGGAGTGGCTGTCGCCGTGGAAGGACAGCGGCAGCGAGATCACGTGGCTGAAGCAGCGGCTCATCGCGGCCAGGCGGTTGCGGTGCGCCATGCGCTCGGCGTGCAGCGCCACAAGCATGTTGGCGCCGATCCCGGTGGCGCCCACGGCGAGCCACACCAGGATCAGCGTCGCCGCGCGCTGCCACAGCTCGTCGTGCGGCAGGCGGTCCGAGGCGGAGAGCAGGCCGACCACGCGGCCGAACAGCAGCGGGTCGAGGAACTGCAGCCCGGCGACGACGATGTTGGCCAGCCCGAGCGTGATCGCGAGCCGGCGGTCGCCCGCCAGCAGCCCGAGCACGCGGCGGTAGATCTGCAAGACGCTCATTCGGCCAACCCCTCGCCCGGCGACCTGCCGCCGCGCCGCGTCAGCCATACGGCACGATCAAGACGGGACGAAGGCGTAAAGCAGGCCTCCCGCCCTGGTTCCGAGGCGGCCGGCCAGGAAGGCAAGGCCAGGGGCCCTGCCCCTGGACCCCGCCAAAGGCTGCGCCCTTGGAACGCACCCCTTAAGAAGGCCGGTCCAGGGGCGGCTCGCCCCTGGCGGGTCTGGGCAGAGCCCAGCCTTGCTTCACCTGCCCGTCAGCACGCCCCCGCCACGAGCATCCTCGACGGCCGCACGAACTCCTCCTGGGCGGCCACCAGCGCGATCTCGCGCCCGCCCGAGCGCAGCGTCTCGCGCAGCATCCCCGCCACCGAGCTCGCCGCCATCTCCAGCGCCCGCCGCGCGGAGCCTTCCCGGAGCATGTGGAACAGGAACAGGGCCGCGATCGCGTCCCCGGCGCCGTTGACGGCCAGCGGCAGG
Organism: uncultured Acetobacteraceae bacterium; assembly: GCA_964236585.1. Taxonomy (GTDB): domain Bacteria; phylum Pseudomonadota; class Alphaproteobacteria; order Acetobacterales; family Acetobacteraceae; genus CAXSEF01. The sequence goes on along the minus strand of CAXSFE010000002.1, from coordinate 78,312 downwards.
CGCTCCGTGCGGAGCCGCCAGCACCCGTCCGCCCCGGACGCGAGCAGGTCCAGCGCGTCGGCCGGGGTGTCCGCCCCGTCGAGGCTGGTGACCAGCACCGCCGGCGTGCCCCGGCCGCCATCGCCGGACCCGCCCGCCATGCGCCCGCGCAGTGCCCGGGCCGCGCCGCCCGCCTCCGCGACGCTGCCGCACGCCATCCCGGACAGCAGCTCCAGCTCGAAGCGGTTCGGCGTGAGGATGTCGGCGGCCGGCACCGCGCGCTCGCGCAGCAGCCCGGCGATGCCCGGCCGCACGTACACCCCAGTGTCCGTGTCGCCGATCACCGGGTCGCAGCAGTACAGCGCCGCCGGGTTGGCCGCGCGCACCCTGCGCACCGCGTCCAGCACCGCCTCTCCGGTGCCCGCGTCGCCCATGTAGCCCGACAGCACGGCGTCGCACCCGCCCAGCACGCCGCGCGCCTCGATGCCGTCGACCAGCGCGGTGACCGCCTCCGGCGCGAACACCTGCCCGGTCCAATGGCCGTAGCCGGTGTGGTTGGAGAACTGCACCGTGTTGACCGCCCACACCTCCGCGCCGAGCCTCTGCAGCGGGAACATCGCGCTGCTGTTGCCGACGTGGCCGTAGGCGACCCAGGACTGGACGGACAGGATGTTCATGCCCGCGATCCTGGCACGGCCGCGGGCCGGCGCGCGACCGGCAGACAGGGAAAGGCCAGGGCTCTGCCCTGGACCCGCCAGGGGCAGCGCCCCTGGACCGGCCCCCGGAAGGCGCCCCACCCCGAACAGCAGGCTTCCAGGAGCGAGTCCTTGGCGGGGTCCCCACCTTGGATCACCGGGACAGGGCTCCTTGCCTCCGCCCTTCCCGCACTTGAGCTTGCGCCGCGAAAGGCGTTCAACCCTGCGCGCAGGGCCGATCCGGATGCCGCGCCGGCGGCCAGGCGCGTCCCGAGGCGCCTGTCCGCCAAGCCCAGGAGGAGACGCCGAGCCATGGCCCGCCCCACGCCGCTGCTGTTCCAGCCGATCGGCTTCCGCTCGGTGACCGCGCGCAACCGCGTCGCCGTGGCGCCGATGTGCCAGTACAGCGCCACCGACGGCCTCGGCTGGGACTGGCACATCCAGAATCTCGGCGCGAAGGCTGCGGGCGGCGCCGGCATCGTGTTCACCGAGGCGACCCACGTCTCCGCCGACGCGCGCATCACCCACGGCTGCCTCGGCCTTTGGACCGACGAGCAGCAGGCGTTCGCCGCCCGCCTCGCCGCGATCATCGCGCACTCCGGCGCGGTGCCCGGCATGCAGATCGCCCACGCCGGGCGCAAGGCCAGCAGCCAGCGCCCCTGGGAGGGCGGCCGTCCGATCCGCCCCGAGGACGGCGGCTGGCTGCCGTCGGCGCCCAGCGCGCTCGCGATCAGCGACGATGCCGTGACGCCCCACGTCCTGACCGAGGCCGAGATCGCCGACGTCGTGGCGCAATTTGCCGCCACCGCGCGACGCGCCCGCGAGGCCGGGTTCCGCATCGTCGAGCTGCACGCCGCCCACGGCTACCTGCTGCACAGCTTCCTCTCGCCCGCGTCGAACACCCGCAACGACCGCTACGGCGGCGACCTCGCCGGCCGCGCGCGGATGCTGATGGAGACCATCGACGCGGTGCGCGCCGAGTGGCCGGACGACCTGCCGCTGTTCGTGCGCCTGTCCTGCGTCGACTGGGTCCCCGGCGGCCTGGAGATCGCCGAGACCGTCGAGCTGGCGCGCAGGCTCAAGGCGCGCGGCGACGTCGACCTGCTCGACTGCTCCGCCGGCGGCCTGTCACCCACGCAGCAGATCCCCTCGCTGTACCCCGGCTACCAGGTGCCGTTCTCAGAGGCGGTGCGCGCGGCCGGCGTCCCCACCGGCGCGGTCGGCCTGATCCGCGACCCGGAGCTGGCGGCCGAGATCGTCGCCAACGGCCGCGCCGACCTGGTGTTCGTGGCCCGCGCCGTGCTGGCCGACCCGAACTGGACCAACCACGCCGCCCGCGCCCTCGGCACCGCGGCCGCCGTGCCGCCACAGTACCAGCGGTCGGTCCCGGCCTGAATGGCGCGGGCACTCGGTCCGCGACGCGACGTGCCGCCGGACGCACGGGGTTGGCGCCTGCCGCTGTCCGCGCGGGCACGGGCCGGGCTTGCGGCGGCCGTGCTCTGCATGGGCGCGGCGGGGTGGGCGGGTGCCGTCCGGCTCGGGGCCGACCCCGCGGCGGCGCGCGGCACCGTCGAGCCGCCGGCCGCGGACGCGCCCGCAGGTGCCGCGCCGGCCGCGCACCCTGTCCCGACGATCCCCGCTCCGGGCAGTGGTCCGGGCGGGCCTGCGGGTGCCCCGCCACGCCCCGCCGAGCGCAGCCAAGTGCGCGAGGCGGTGGCGCAGCGCATCGACGCCCTGCACCGCAAGCTCAGGATCTCGCCCGCCCAGCAGACGCTGTGGGACCAGTTCGCCGACACCATGCTGCGCAACGCCCTGGACTCCGAGGGCCGGTTCCGCGCCCGGCAGGCGCAAACACCGCCAGGGGCGGCGGACGGGCTCGCGGAGCGGGCACAGGCCGCGCAGGCGCGCGCCGACATGCTGCAGCACCTGTCCGCCAGCTTCCGCGCGCTCTACGAGGCGATGCCGGCGGACCAGCGCCTGCTGGCCGACCAGGTGTTCCGTCAGGCACAGCGCCAGGAAGGGCGCCACGGGCCGCCGCGGGTGCCGCAGGACTAAGGAAGGAAGGCCAGAGGCTCTGCCCCTGGACCCCGCTCAAGGCAAGCCTTGAGAATCCTGTACTTAAGTCAAGGGATCAAAGGGTCCTCGGACCCTTTGCGGGTCCGGGCAGAGCCCGGCCTTGCTTCCTTGGCCACCGCCACGGCATTGCGGCCCCCCCCGTGCCGCGTCTATACCTCGCGCCTGCGCTGCCGGTCGGGATCGGCGGCACCATCACGGGAAGCCGCCATGAAGTCCGGGATCCACCCCGAGTATCACGAGATCACCGTCGTCATGACGGACGGGACGCAGTTCACCACGCGCTCCTGCTACGGCAAGGCCGGCGACACCATCCGCCTTGACATCGACCCGAAGTCCCACCCGGCCTGGACCGGCATCCAGCGCATGATGGACACCGGTGGCCAGGTCGCCAAGTTCAACAAGCGCTTCGCCGGCATCGGCTCCCGCAAGTAGCCCATCCAGCCCGGCCGCACGGCCGGGCTTCCTGCGGCACGCCCGTCGCAGGTCAGCAGTGTCACGAGAAATCGATCAGGGCTCGACGGTTCCCGGGAACCGCCGAGCCCTTGATCGTGGTCCTCCGTCTGCCCACTTCGGAGTGGTCCGAGGCGCCCGAACGGGGCTTCGGAAAACGACTGGGCCGTCCCTTTCGGGAGGTCCGCACCACTCCCTTGCTCAAGCAGAAGGCAGCATCATGACATACGATCTCGCACCGCTGTTCCGCACCGCCATCGGCTTCGACCGCCTGGCTCGTCTGGTCGACACCGCCGCCGAGGCGGCCCCGGCGCCGTCCTACCCTCCCTACAACATCGAGAAGACCGGCGAGGACTCCTACCGTCTGACGATGGCGGTCGCGGGCTTCTCCGAGGCCGACCTCGAGCTCGTCGTGCGCGACAACACGCTGGTCATCAGCGGCCGCGTCGCCACCGACGCGCCGAAGTCTGAGATGCTGCACCGTGGCATCGCCGGCCGTGCGTTCGAGCGCCGCTTCGTGCTCGCCGACCACCTCGTCGTCGAGGGCGCCGACCTGCAGCACGGCCTGCTGCACGTTGCCCTTAAGCGCGTCGTGCCGGAGGCCCTGCGCCCCCGCCGGATCGCGATCGGCGCGACCGCGGCACCCGCGATCGCCAACGACGCCGAGGCGCAGACCCAGGCCGCCTGAACCGCGACGGACTGGCGGAGACCGGGCATCACGCCCGGTCCCCGTATCCATACGGCTCGCTCACCCCGTGCATCCGGATCGAGGCCACTGTCGTTGCCACGTCGCGCCGGGTGGACGATCCGCCTTGACCCGCCATGCGGCACTGCCCCATATCCGGCCCTTGACAGTGACGCCCTGCGCCGGACAGACGCCGGCGCTTGAGAGAAGATTCCAATGACGCTGCCCCTGATGCCGAAGGCCACCGCCGTGTGGCTGATCGAGAAGACCGCGCTGACCTTCACCCAGATCGCCGATTTCTGCGGCATGCACCCGCTCGAGGTCCAGGCGATCGCCGACGGCGAGGTGGCGCAGGGCATCGTGGGCTACGACCCCGTCGCCAACATGCAGCTCGCCCAGGACGAGATCGCGCGCTGCGAGAAGGACGACACCCTGCGCCTGAAGCTGGTGCCGGCTGCCAATCTCGCGCCGAAGCGCTCGCGCGGCGCCCGCTACACCCCGGTCGCCAAGCGCAACGACCGCCCGGACGCGATCGCCTTCGTGCTGCGCAACTACCCGCAGCTCACCGAGATCCAGGTTGTCAAGCTGCTCGGCACCACCAAGGACACCATCCAGAAGGTGCGCGACCGGCAGCACTGGAACAGCGCGAACATCAAGCCGCGCGACCCGGTGATCCTGGGCCTGTGCAGCCAGACCGACCTGAACGGCATGGTGCAGACCGCGAACGACCGTCTGACCCGTGATGGCTTGGCCGTGCCGCCGCCGCCGGTCCCGGAGGCCGAGGAGGCCGCCTAGCGCGGCCACCTCCGCCCTACCGCCTCGCGGCTGGAATGGTGCGGGGCAAGGCCATACCAGCCTTGCCCCGCGGCGTTGTCGCTCGAGCATCCTCGCCCGGCCTGCGGCTCAGGGTTGATCCTGGAGCCGCTCCATCTCTTCCTTGAGCCGCAGCTTTTTCACCTTGAGTTGCGCCAGGGCGGCAGTGTCGGGCCGGGGTCGGTGGTCCTCGTCCGAGATCCGGGTCTCCAGGATGGCGTGGCGATCCTTCAGGCTCTCGAGTCTGGCGCTCAGGGTCATGGTGCCTCCTTCGCTGGTGACGCATGGCCGGAACGACGCCGTGTCCGTCATGGCGATGTCTCCGGCCTGCCACGGCACGGTAATACCGCGTCCGCGCGCATCGCCAGCCGAATCGGCCGTCATGCCCGCCCTGTGACCGCACCGTGCCGCCTGTAGGTCCGCGCCGCATTCCGTGATAGGCGGGCGTGGCCCGTGACGGAGATGCCATGCTGACCGATCGTGACTCGCTGCTCCGCAACCTCCACGAGCTGCGCAGCGAACACCGCGACCTCGACACCGTGATCGCGCGGCTCGTGGACCAGCCCATGGACCAGCTCCACCTGCAACGGCTCAAGAAGCGCAAGCTGCTGCTCAAGGACGAGATCGGCCGGCTGGAGAGCCGCCTCATCCCGGACAGCATCGCGTGAGCGAGACCCACCCCGCCGCCGGGCAGCCACCGCCCGGCATGACAGAATGCCTGGTCGGTCTTGTCATGGGCAGCCAGTCCGACTGGGCCACCCTGAAGCACGCCGCCGACACGCTGGACTCCCTGGGCATCGCGCACGAGGCACGCATCGTCTCGGCGCACCGCACCCCCGACCGCCTCGCCGAGTATGCACGCGGCGCACGGGACCGCGGGCTGCGGGTCATCGTCGCCGGCGCCGGCGGGGCCGCCCACCTGCCCGGCATGTGCGCCGCCTGGACCCCGCTGCCGGTGCTCGGCGTGCCCGTGGAATCCGCAGCGCTGAACGGCGTGGACAGCCTGCTGTCCATCGTGCAGATGCCCGCCGGCATCCCGGTCGGCACGCTGGCGATCGGCCGGCCGGGCGCGGTCAACGCCGCCCTGCTCGCCGCCTCGATCCTGGCGCTGTCCGACCCGGCGCTCGCGCGGCGCCTGGACGCCTACCGCGACGCGCAGACGGAGGCCGTCGCCGGCGCCCCGTCGTGAGTGCGCCCGCCCCGGCCCGCCCGACCGATGCCCAGGATGGCGCCCGGGACGGCGCCCTGCCGCCGCTCGCCACCATCGGCATCGTCGGCGGCGGCCAGCTCGGCCGGATGTCCGCCATCGCCGCGGCACGGCTCGGCTACCGCTGCCACGTGCTGACCCCGGAGACGGACAGCCCCGCCGGCCAGGTCTGCGACGAGGTCACGCTTGGCGACTTCGAGGACCCCGCGATCCTGCGCGCCTTCGCCGAGGCCGTGGACGTCGTCACCTTCGAGTTCGAGAACGTCAGCGCCGAGGGCCTCGACCTGCTCGCCTCGCTGCGCCCCGTCCACCCCTCGCCCGCCGTGCTCCGCCTCAGCCAGGACCGCATCGCCGAGAAGACCTTCCTCAACGAGACCGGCATCGCGACCGCCCCCTGGCGCGCCGTCCACGACCGCGATGGCCTCGGCCGGGCAGTCGCTGAACTGGGCCTGCCCGCGATCCTCAAGACCACCCGCCTTGGCTACGACGGCAAGGGCCAGGCCCTGCTGCGTGCCCCGGCCGACCTCGACGCCGCCTGGCACGACCTCTCGCCGCATCCCCTGGTCCTCGAGGGCTTCGTCGACTTCGCCTGCGAGGTCAGCGTCGTGGTGGCGCGCGGCGCGGACGGCGCGGTCTCCGCCTTCGACACCGTCGAGAACCGCCACCGCGACGGCATCCTCGACCTGACCCTCGCCCCCGCCCGCGTCACCGACGCCACGGCCGGCCTCGCGCAGGACACGGCCCGACGGATCGCCGAGGCGCTCGGCCTGGTCGGCCTGCTCGCGGTGGAGATGTTCGTCGCGGCCGACGGGGAAGTTCTCGTCAACGAGATCGCGCCGCGTCCCCACAACTCCGGCCACTGGACGCTGGACGCCTGCCCGGCCAGCCAGTTCGAGCTGCATGTGCGCGCCGTCGCCGGCCTGCCGCTGCCTCAGGCCACCCGCCACTCCGACGCCGTGATGAAGAACCTCGTAGGCCCCGACGAGACCGCGCTGTGGCCCGCGGTGATGGCGGCGCCAAGCCTGATCGGGCACCTCTACGGCAAGTCGGACGCACGCCCGGGCCGCAAGATGGGGCACGTGACGCGGCTGTTCCCGCGTGGTGCGCTGCCGGGAGAGTTCGGCGTCCAGGCCGCGCTCGGGCCGCTCGCTGGTGGCCTGTAGGCCCGCAAGCGAAGCAAGGCTGGGCTCTGCCCAGACCCGCCAGGGGCGAGCCGCCCCTGGACCGGCCTTACTTAAGGTGTGGTTTCCAAAGGGCTCGCCCTTTGGCAGCTCCAGGGCAGAGCCCTGGCCCTACTTCCCCAGAACCCCCGCCGCCAGCGCCACGCACCGCTCGCAGGCCGCGAGGTCCCCCCACCCCGCCCCTGGCGCGCCGGCCACCACCTCTGCTACCGCGCACGCCAGCATCAGGTTGTCCGGCAACTCGAATGCCTCGATCTCGAGCCCGTCCGGGTCCCGCCACGCAGCACCCACCCGCACCGCCCCCGGCCAGCGCGCGCACCGCTCCAGATAGCTGCCCGCCGCGTTGCTCCATCCGAACACCGGCCGCCCCAGCGCGCGGGCAAAACCCAGCTCGTAGGCCGTCCCGCCATCCGCCCCAGGCCCCCGGAACGGCGTCAGGTTCGCGACCAGCGCGTCGCACCCGCGGATATGCGCCTCGTTGCGCAACGCGATCGCGCGCGCCGGCGGCAGCAAGGCCCACCCCGGCGGCTCGCCCTCCAGCGGGTCGAGCGGGAACACGCCGGCCAAGCCGTGACGGGCGCAGATCCGTTTCAGCCGCTCGCCCCTGTCCGCGGCGTCGGCCAGGAACACGTCCGGCCCGGCCAGATACACACGCTTGCTCACCGCGGCATTGTGCGTGGGGGGGATGCTCCGGTCGAGAGGCAAGCAAGGCTGGGCTCTGCCCAGACCCGCAAAGGGCCCGAGGCCCTTTGATCCCCTGACTTAAGTATAGGATTCCAAAGGCGAGCCTTTGGCGGGGTCCAGGGGCAGAGCCCTGGCCTTCCTCCCTTCCGCCCCGCAGACGCGTGCGCTACTGGAAACAGCACCATCCAGGACAAGCCCGAGCCCCATGCCCCCTGCCCTGTCAAGCAACGACATCCGCGCGGCGTTCCTCGACTTCTTCGCCGCCCGCGAGCACCGCGTGGTGGAGAGCAGCCCGCTGGTGCCGCGCAACGACCCGACGCTGCTGTTCACCGCCGCCGGCATGGTGCAGTTCAAGAACGTCTTCACCGGCCAGGAGCGCCGCCCCTACACCCGCGCCGCCACGGCGCAGAAGTGCCTGCGCGCCGGCGGCAAGCACAACGACCTCGACAACGTCGGCTACACAGTGCGCCACCACACCTTCTTCGAGATGCTCGGCAACTTCAGCTTCGCCGACTATTTCAAGCCGCTCGCGATCGAGCTGGCCTGGACGCTGCTGACCCAGACCTTCGGCATCCCCGCCGACCGTCTGCTGGTCACGGTGTACCACGACGACGACGAGGCCGCCGAGCTGTGGCGCCGCATTGCCGGCCTGGACGAGCGCCGCATCATCCGCATCGCGTCCGACGACAACTTCTGGCGCATGGGCGACACCGGCCCGTGCGGCCCCTCCTCGGAGATCTTCTACGACTACGGCGAGGGTGTCGCCGGCGGCCCGCCCGGCTCCCCCGACGAGGACGGCGCCCGCTTTACCGAGATCTGGAACCTCGTGTTCATGCAGGAGGAGGAGGGGCCGCCTCCCACACCCGGCCAGAAGGGCACCCGCACCCTCCTGCCCCGTCCCTCCATCGACACCGGCATGGGCCTGGAGCGCATCGCCGCGGTGCTGCAGGGCGTCGGCGACAACTACGACACCGACACCTTCCGCGCGCTGATCGCCGCCAGCGTCGACGCCACCGGACAGCCGTCGGCCGGAGAGTTCCGCGCCAGCCACCGCGTGGTCGCCGACCACCTGCGCGCCACCGCCTTCCTGATCGCCGACGGCGTGCTGCCCTCCAACGAGGGCCGCGGCTACGTGCTGCGCCGGATCATGCGCCGCGCCATGCGCCACCTGCACCGCATGGGCACGCGCGACCCGACCTTCGACCGCCTGCTGCCCGCGCTCGTCCGCCAGATGGGCGGCGCCTACCCGGAGCTGGTCCGCGCCGAGACCCTGATCGGCGAGACGATGCGGCTCGAGGAAACCCGCTTCAAGGCGATGCTGGAGCGCGGCCTCGGCCTGCTCGCGGAGGAGACCGCGCGCCTGGGCGAGACCGCCACGCTGCCCGGCGACGTCGCGTTCAAGCTCTACGACACCTTCGGCTTCCCGCTCGATCTGACGCAGGACGCGCTCCGCGAGGAGGGCCGCGCCGTCGACGTCGCGGGCTTCGAGACCGCCATGGCCGAGCAGCGCCGCCGCGCCCGCGCCGCCTGGGCCGGCTCCGGCGACGCCGGCACCGAGCGCGTCTGGTTCGAGCTGCGCGAGGCCGTGGGCCCCACCGAGTTCCTCGGCTACGCGACCGAGACCTCCGAGGCGCAGATCCTCGCACTCGTCGCCGGCGGCGCCATCGTCGCGGAGGCCGCCACCGGCACCGAGGTCGCCGTGGTCCTGAACCAGACCCCGTTCTACGGCGAAAGCGGCGGCCAGGTCGGCGACACCGGCACCCTCTCCGGCGACGGACTGCGCATCGTCGTCACCGACACCCAGCGCCGCCTGGGCGACCTGTTCGTCCACCTCGGCCGCGTCGAGGAAGGGACCGCGCGCACCGGCATGCCCGTCGCCGCCGAGGTCGACCACGCCCGCCGCGGCGCCATTCGCGCCCACCACTCCGCGACCCACCTGCTGCACGAGGCGCTGCGCCGCCGTCTCGGCACCCACGTCGCGCAGAAGGGCAGCCTGAACGCGCCGGACCGCCTGCGCTTCGACGTCAGCCAGCCCCGCCCGGTCACCGCCGAGGAGCTCGCCGCCGTCGAGTCCGAGATCAACGCCCGCATCCGCGAGAACACCGAGGTCACCACCCGCCTGATGACCCCCGAGGCCGCCGTCGCCGAGGGTGCCATGGCCCTGTTCAACGAGAAGTACGGCGACGAGGTCCGCGTCGTCGCCATGGGCGTACCCGACCTCGACGGCCACCGCGCCTGGTCCACCGAGCTGTGCGGCGGCACCCACGTCCGGCGCACCGGCGACATCGGCCTGTTCCGCATCGTCTCCGAGTCCGCCGTCAGCGCGGGCGTCCGCCGCATCGAGGCGGTGACCGGCGCCGCCGCGGAGGCCCTGGTCGTCACAACCGAGACGCGCCTCGCGCAGGCGGCCGCCGCCCTGAAGGTGAACCCCGCCGAACTGGTCGAGCGCATCACCGTCCTGGCCGACGACCGCCGCCGCCTGGAACGCCAGGTCTCCGAGCTGCAGCGCCGCCTCGCCACCGAGGGCGCGGCTGCGGCCACCGAGGAGATCGGCGCCGTCCGCCTCGCAGCCCGCAACCTCGGCGACGTGGCCGCCCGCGACCTGCGCGGCCTGGCCGAGACCATCGCCCGCCAGCTCGGCGAGTCCTGCGTGGTCGCCGCGCTCTCCACCGCCGAGGCCAAGGTCAGCATCGTGGTCGTGGTCTCCGACGACCTGACCGCGCGGGTCAGCGCCGTGGATCTTGTGCGGGCCGCCAGCGCCGCGGTCGGCGGCAAGGGCGGCGGCGGCAAGCCTGGCGTGGCCCAGGGCGGCGGCCCGGACATCGCCGGGACGCAGGCGGCGTTCGATGCCGTGCGCGGAGCACTCGCCGCGCTAAACTGACCCTGACCTGGAGCAGCTCATGCGGCCATCGACGACCCGCCGGGACACCCTGTCCCGTGTCACGACGCGCGTCTGGTTCGCGCCCCTCCTCCTGCTGGCCGCGTGCCAGGCGGCGCCCGGCGGCGGCGCCTGCATGGTGCAGTGGCACTCCACCCTGCCGGTCGTGATGCGCAACGCCACCGCCGTCGTGCCGGCCCGAGTCAACGGCGAGGTGGTCGGCCTCGGCGTCGACAGCGGCGCCGAGCACACGACCGTCACCCCGGAGCTGGTCGCCGCCCTCGACCTGCGGCCCGATCCCGGCATGAGCGCGAGCCGGATGAGCGGGCTGGGCGGCAACGCCTACTCCCAGGTGGTCGGGCTGGACTCCCTGCTGTTCGCCGGCGTCACCTACCGCAAGATCGACGCCTACGCCGCTTCCCTCGGCTCTCTCGGCCGCGGCGACATGGCGGTGTCCGGCCTGGCGGGCGAAGACCTGCTGTCGCGCTACGATGTCGGCTTCGACATCGGCCACCGCGAGATCAGCTTCTACACGGCGCACGGCTGCGACGCGGTGTCCCCGCCGTGGGGCGCCAGCGCCCCGACCCCGATCCACCTGTCCGAGCACAACAACCTGGTCTTTCCCGTCGAGCTGGACGGGCACCGCCTCACCGCCATGCTCGACAGCGGCGCCGGAACCGACCTGCTGGTCGACCGCGGCGCGGATGCGATGGGCCTGACGCCCGAGCTGCTGGCGCACGACCGCGTCGTCACCGGCAGCGGCATCGGCGAGCGCACGGTCACCAACCGCCTGCACCGCTTCGCGACGCTGCACGTCGGCAGCGAGACGATCCACGCCCCGCTGCTTGCGGTGTCCGACGGGTCGGTCCCCGGGGTCGACCTAATCCTCGGCATGGGCTTCCTGCACGACCGGCAGGTGTTCGTCTCGCACGCCACCGCACAGATGTTCGTCCGGAGCAATGCGGGGGCTGCCCGCCTTGCGGAAGGGCAGGAGTAGCAAGCAAGGCCGGGCTCTGCCCGGACCCGCCAGGGGCGAGCCGCCCCTGGACCGGCCTCACCTAAGTCAAGGGATCAAAGGGCCTCCGGCCCTTTGCGGGTCCAGGGCAGAGCCCTGGCCTTCCTTCACCTCACCCCGTGCCCGCGCAGCCATCCGATCGCCCGCTCCCACCCCGCCTCCGCATCGACCTTGCGGTAGCTCGGCCGGTAGTCCGCGTGGAACCCGTGCGGCGCGTCGGGGAAGATCACGATCTCCACCGTGCCGCCCGCCGCCCGCGCCCGGCTCGCGGCAGTCGCGACATCGGACGCCTCGATGCTGGTGTCCTGCCCGCCGTACAGCCCGAGCAGGGGACAGTGCAGCGTGCCCGCCAGGTCCAGCGGGCTGTGCGGCTGGATCGGCGTGTCGGGCGTGTCGACCGGCCCGTACCATGCCACAGCCGCGCGCAGCCGGGGATTGTGCTCGGCATACAGCCAGGTGTCGCGCCCGCCCCGGCAGAACCCCATCACGCCGAGCCGCCCCGCATCCCCCCGCTCGGCGGCCCCTGTCGCCCAGGCCGCCGTCGCGTCGAGGTCCGACAGCACGACCGCGTCCGGCGCCTTGCTGATCACGTCGCGCACGATCTGCTGCGCGTCCGTCATCGTCGACAGGTCGGCAATGCGGGCATACAGCTCCGGCGCCACCGCACAGTAGCCGAGCCGCGCCAGCCGTCGGCACACGTCCTTGATGTACTCGTGGACCCCGAAGATCTCCTCGATCACCAGCACCACCGGGAACGGACCCTGCCCGTCCGGCCTTGCGCGGTAGCCGGGAAGCGTGCCGTCCGCCACCGGCACCTGAACCTCGCCCGCGACCAGTCCGTCCGCGCCGGTGTGGATCGCCTGCGCCTCCACCGTGGTCGTGGCCAGCGTCAGCCCCGAGATCAGCCCGCTCATCATGAAGCCGCGCCGCGCCAGCGGGAACCGCGCGAGTCCCTCCGCCCCGCTCTCGACGGGCTCGTCCGCAACCGGGTCAGTCACGCGCCATCTCCCCGTGCAGGCGCTGGTCGATTCGGTCCAGGAACGCCTGCGTGTTCATCCACGGCTGCTCCGGCCCGACCAGCACGGCGAGATCCTTGGTCATCGCGCCCGACTCCACCGTCTCGATGCACACCCGCTCCAGCGCGTCAGCAAACGCGGTGACGTCCGGCGTGGCATCGAAGCGCCCGCGATACGCCAGCCCCCGGGTCCAGGCGAAGATCGAGGCGATCGGGTTGGTGCTGGTCTCACGCCCGCGCTGGTGCTCGCGGAAATGCCGCGTGACCGTGCCGTGGGCCGCCTCGCTCTCTACCGTCTGACCGTCCGGACTGAGCAGCACGCTGGTCATCAGGCCGAGACTCCCGAACCCCTGCGCCACGATGTCGCTCTGCACGTCGCCGTCGTAGTTCTTGCACGCCCACACGTAGCCGCCCGACCACTTCAGCGCGCTGGCCACCATGTCGTCGATCAGCCGGTGCTCGTAGGTCAGGCCGTGCGCCGCGAACACGTCGCGGAACTCCGCATCGAACACGTCCTGGAAGATGTCCTTGAACAGCCCGTCGTAGGCCTTGAGGATCGTGTTCTTGGTCGAGAGATAGACGGGGAAGTTGCGCGTCAGCCCGTAGTTGAAGCTGGCACGCGCGAACCCCTCGATGGAGGCGCGGGTGTTGTGCATCCCCATCGCCACGCCCGGCCCCTGGAACTCGTGCACCGACAGGATCTGCGCCCGCTCGTTCTCGTCCGCGGGCTGGTACACCATGCTCACGCGGCCGGGCCCGGGCACGCGCATCTCGGTGGCGCGGTAGATGTCGCCGTAGGCATGGCGGCCGATCACGATCGGCTGGCTCCAGTGCGGCACCAGGCGCGGCACGTTGTGGCAGATGATCGGCTCGCGGAAGATGGTGCCGTCGAGAATGTTGCGGATGGTGCCGTTCGGGCTGCGCCACATCGCCTTGAGGCTGAACTCGCGCACCCTCGCCTCGTCCGGCGTGATGGTCGCGCACTTCACGCCCACGCCGTACTGGCGGATGGCATGCGCGGACTCGACCGTGACACGATCACCCGTCGCGTCGCGATGCTCGATGCCGAGGTCGTAGTACTTCAGGTCGACGTCGAGGTAGGGCAGGATCAGCCGGTCACGGATGGCAGCCCAGATGATGCGGGTCATCTCGTCGCCGTCGAGTTCGACGACCGGGGTCTTCACCGTGATCTTCGCCATCGCATCGCCTCCTGACCGGGACGCGGCACCCCTGGTGGGTGCCACGCAAACCGGCCGGACGACAGTGCAACGCAGCAATCACGCCGGCAAGGCAGCCAGCGACACGCCAGCCGCGGGAACAAGCGTGGCTGTCGGACACCCCCGCCAGATGGCGGACCTCAGTGGCTTTTGCCGCGCCCGGTGCTGCCCTGAAGCGCGTCGATGCGCTTGGAGGCCTGCGCCTTGCTCAGCGAGGGGTCGAACTCCTCGCCGGCTTCCTCGCACAGCGTCTTGAGGTAGGAGGCCTGTGCACCGGTCATGGTCTCGTCCCCGGTGGTCCACTGGTCCGGGTCCTTGATCGTGTTGGACGGAGGCCCATCCTGCGGCGCGGTCTTGGGATTCTCGGTCGCGGAGGACGGCACTGCCTGCTCGTCCGCGTCGGTCTTGCTGTTCTTCGTCATGCCTGGGTAACGTCCTTGTGCCTGTTTCGTTCCATGGAAGCCTGAGGCCCGGCCTGCACCGGCCATCGGCAGGCCGGCATCGCGCGACAATGCGAGGCGGCGGGCAGCCTTGCTCAGCGCTGGTAGGGCAAGGGCAGCAGCACCCCGATCGCGACCCTGCGCAGCCCGCCCACGCCTGGCACGATCACCGACGCGCCCGGATCATAGTCAGTCAGCAGTTCGCGGCAGGCGCCGCAGGGCGGCACCACGGCGATGCGCCCCATCGCCTCCTCCGGCTTGGGATGGCGCAGCGCCACGGCGCACTCGACCGTGCCGTCGCCCTCCAGGATCGCCCGCCCAAGCGCGGTGACCTCGGCGCAGACCTGCATGCGCCCCACCGTCGCACCGAGGTGCAGCCCGGTCCAGATCCGCCCGTCCCGCCCGCGCAGTGCCGCCGACACCATGTGCCAGAACGGGCGGTAATGCCGAACCAGCACCAGACGCGCCGTCTCGATCAGCTCCACGTCCGCGCAGGACAGGCCGGCCGTGTCGATGTCACCGGCCCCGGCCACTCCGGCCAACGCATCGAGCAGGTCGGGTGCGCTACTCGGGCACACCCTCGCTCTCCTCCTCGGGCTCCGGCGCGCCCATCATGGTGTTGGCCACGGTGCCGGACTGGTCGCGCACCTTCTTCTCGATGCCGTCCGCCATCTCGGGATGGTCGCGCAGATACTGCTTGGCGTTCTCGCGGCCCTGGCCGATGCGCTGGCTGTCGTGGCTGAACCAGGCGCCCGACTTCTCCACCACGTTGGCCTTCACGCCGAGGTCGATCAGCTCGCCGATCTTGCTGATGCCCTCGCCGTACATGATGTCGAACTCGACCTGCCGGAACGGCGGCGCCAGCTTGTTCTTGACCACCTTCACCCGCGTCTGATTGCCCACCACCTCATCGCGGTCCTTGATCTGCCCGATGCGGCGGATCTCCATGCGGATCGAGGCATAGAACTTCAGCGCGTTGCCGCCGGTCGTGGTCTCGGGGTTGCCGAACATCACGCCGATCTTGAGCCGGATCTGGTTGAGGAAGATCAGCATGGTCTTGGACTTGCTGACCGAGCCGGTGAGCTTGCGCAGCGCCTGGCTCATCAGCCGCGCATGCAGGCCGACATGGGTGTCGCCCATCTCGCCCTCCAGCTCGGCCCGCGGCACCAGGGCGGCGACGCTGTCGATCACCACGATGTCGATGGCGCCCGAACGCACCAGCGTGTCGCAGATCTCCAGTGCCTGCTCGCCGCCGTCCGGCTGGCTGAGCAGCAGGTTGTCCACGTCCACGCCGAGCTTGCGCGCGTAGATCGGGTCGAGCGCGTGCTCCGCGTCGATGAACGCGCAGGTGCCGCCCTTGCGCTGCGCCTCGGCGATGGCGTGCAGCGCGAGCGTCGTCTTGCCCGAGCTCTCCGGCCCGTAGATCTCCACGATGCGGCCGCGCGGCAGTCCGCCGATGCCGAGCGCCAAGTCGAGCCCGAGCGAGCCAGACGAGATCACCTCGATCTGCTCGTCGCCCGACTTGGCGCCCATGCGCATGATCGAGCCTTTGCCGAACGCGCGCTCGATCTGCCCAAGCGCCGCCTCGAGCGCCTTGTTCTTTTCCATGCCGCGTCCTTCCCCTGGGGCGTCCACAACCTCACCGAGTGGTCCCGGCGGCATACTTCTGGGTTTGCGTGTCACAGGCGGGACTGTGTCACAGGTGGCAGTGCCGCAGCAAATGTGTCCATGCCAGGGAATTAGGCACCTGTTCCTGTTTTGTTCAAGGGGCGATCCAACCTTTCCCGGACGGTGCCACGCCAGGCCACGACAACCAGGGTCAGCCTGGCGGTTGCGCGGATCTGGCCACCTGGTCCAGCAGCACGGCCATGCCGCACGGCTTTGCCAGGAACGTCACGCCGGCCGAGGCCGCCCTGTCCCGGAGCGCGTCATCGGCATACCCGGAAGTCAGGACTGCCGGCAGGCCCGGACATCGACGGCGCGCCACGTCCACCAGCGCGAGCCCGTCGCCATCGGGAAGCACCAGGTCGGTCACGATCACACGCGGCACGAGGCCACCATCCTCCAGGGCGGCCAGCGCGTCCGCCACGCAGGATGCCGTGACCACGTGCCAGCCGGCCCGCGACAGCGCACGCTCGCCCAGGCGCAGCAGCCCTGCCTCGTCGTCCACCAGCAGCACCATGCCCCTGCCGGACGGCGCGGCACCGGCAGCACCGCCACCCCCGGCCATTCCCGGCCGGCCGGCCGGCACCGCCTCGCACCACGGCAGGTGCACGCGCACCGTCGTCCCGCTGCCGGGCTCGCTGTCCACCTCGATGAAGCCGCCTGCCTGTCGTACCAGCTGGCGCACGCTGGCCAGACCAAGACCCGTCCCGCCCTGCCCGGCGCGCGTGGTGAAGAACGGCTCGAACAGCCGTGCCATGACATCGGGCGACATCCCGGTGCCGGTGTCGCGCACCGCGACGACGACATAGCGGCCCGGCACCACGGCATCGCCGAACTGCGACACCGCCTCCGTCACCTCACGCTCGCCGCTGCCCACGGTCAGGGTGCCGCCGGACGGCATGGCGTTGCGTGCGTTGAGCGCGAGGTTCGTCAGCACCCGGTCGAGGTCCTCCGGATCGATCGCCACCGCGGCGTCCGTCATGCCCGGGCCCCGGACCAGCGGGATGCCGCCAAGCACTCGCCGCAGCGGTGCCTCCAGCGCACGCAGCGCCGGATCGACGCCGGCCACCACCGCAGCGGCTCGAGGCGATCCACCCCCGAGCAGCTGCCGCACCAGCGCCGCGCCGCGCCGCGCCGCATCCCCGACCTCCGCGAACGCGTCGCGCGACGCTCCGTCCAGCCCGGGTCGAGCGAGCGCCTCCGCCACCGTCGCGGCGACCACCGCGAGCAGGTTGTTGACGTCGTGGGCGACCCCGCCGGCGCGCTGCCCGACATCGCGCAGCGCCGACGCCTGCGCGAGCTGTGCCTCGAGTCCGACGCGTCCGCTGGCGTCGCACAGGTGAAGCAGCACCCCGCCGACGCCGCCGTCCGCCTCGCGGATCGCGCAGGCGAAAAGATCGACCACGACCGTACCGGCCGGCGCCAGCGGAACGGCGCGCCCGATCCCGGCACGACCCGCGCCGGCGAGCACCGCGTGCAGGGCGGCCTGGATCCCGGCCCATGCCGCGGGCATGAACAGTGCCGACACGTGCAGGGTGTCGTCGAGCCGGCCGCTCACGCCGACGAGGCGGCTCAGCGCGGGATTGGCACGGATCAGCCGCCCCGCGCGATCGACCACGACCTGCGCCACCGGCGACCCGGCAAACAGCACGGCCGCACCGGTGTCCAGGCCCTCCAGCAGGGCGGCCAGTCCGGGCGCGCCGTCCCGGGGCCCCGGACCCTCCACGCTCACGCCGCGGCGCGCCGGCCGAGTCGCCACACGTAGGCGACGATCTCGGCGACCGCCTGGAAATGCTCGGCGGGGATCTCGGCCTCCAGCTCCACGCGATACAGGGCGCGCGCCAGCGGCGGGCTGGCCACCAGCGGGACCCTGTGCTCGCGCGCCGCCTCGCGGATGCGCGCGGCCACCTCATCCACGCCCTTGGCGACCACCCTCGGCGCTCCCCTGCCGCCACGCTCGTAGGCAAGCGCCACAGCGTAGTGCGTGGGGTTGGTCACCACCACCGTCGCCTTCGGGATCGCGGCCATCATGCGCTGCCTGGCCCGCGCGCGCTGCAGCTGGCGCCGGCGTCCCTTGACGTGCGGATCGCCCTCGGACTCCTTGAACTCGTCGCGCTGCTCCTGCTTGCTCATCCGCAACGACCTGTTGTGCACGTGGCGCACCCACAGCACGTCGAGCGCCACGATCCCCGCCTGCGCCGCCAGCAGCATGACCAGGATGTGCAGCACCGCGCGCAGTAGACGGTCGGCCAGCAGCGCCGGCTGCCAGAACGGCGCGTGCCCCAGCGCCGGCAGCTCGCCCCTGATCGCGTGCCAGCAGATCACGCCCAGGATCACCAGCTTGGCCACCGAGCGTGCCGCCTGCACCAGGCTGTCCCTGCCCGCGATCCGCTTCAGCCCGCGCCGCGGGTCCAGCCGCGCGAGGTCGGGCATCAGCGCCTTGGTGTTCAGCACCCCCCCGGTCTGCAGCAGCGTCGCCGACACACCCGCGACCAGCACCGCCGCGACCAGCGGCCCGCAGATCATCAGGCCCGACAGCATCGCCTGGCGCAGCAGGTCGCCGGCCTGCTGCGCATCGAAGCCGTCGAGCCCGGCCGGCAGGAACCGCAGCGCCATCACGCGCCGGCCGAGCTGGGGGCCGAGCATCATCAGCATCAGCGTGGCCGCACCCAGCCCGACCAGGTGAGGCACCTCGCGCGAGATCGCGACCCGTCCCTCCTCGCGGGCCTGGTCGAGCCGTTTCTGGCTGGCGGCTTCCGTGCGGTCCTCGCGCTCGGCCTCCGCCATCTCAGTGCCCGGGCAGCAGCATGAAGCCGGTGCGCACCGCCTCGCTCCAGGCCTCGAGAACGCCGACCAGCAGCAGCGCCAGGAGCAGCAGCCCGCCGACGATCTGCCCTGGAATCGCCACCACGTAGATCTGCAGGTTCGGCACCAGACGCGCACATAACGCCAGCCCGAGCTGCCAGAGCGTGCCGGCGAACAGCAGCGGCGCTGCGAGCTGCATCGCCACCACGAAGCCCTCCGCGACCGCACCCACGGCCGCCTGCGCCGTGTCCGCCACCGGCAGGAGGTGCCCCGGCTCGATCAGCCGGTAGCTGCCCGCGAGCGCCGCGATCGGCAGCGAATACAGCCCGGTGGACAGCACCAGCACCGTGGAGACCATGCCGAACGCCTTGGCCAGCACGGTGGTCTGGCCGAGCTGCGGATCGGGCTGCAGCACGCTGGACAGGCCGATCATGTAGGACATGATGGTGCCGGCCATCGGTAGGGAGAGCACCAGCAGGCGCGCCAGCCAGCCGAGCAGCCCTCCCGCCAGCAGCTCGGCGCCCACCATCAGCAGGTCGCGCCAGACATCCCCGGGTGCCGCCGGCACCAGCGGGGCCACCACCGGCAGCAGCAGCAGCGTCATCCCCAGGGTCAGGCCGGCGCGCAGCATGGCAGGCGGCTCGCTCTCGCCAATGCCGGGCAGCAGCAGCACCACGGCGCTGACCCGCGACAGCACCAGCACGAAGGCGAACGCCCAGCCAGGCAGGGCGGCGAACAGGGCGGCGTCATCGGGCGTCACTGCGGTGCGCGACGCAGCGGGGGTCGCTCGGCGATCACTGGCTGCCGACCACGATCATGCGGTCGAACAGGCCCTGGGTGAAGCCGCTCAGCGTCGACAGCATGAACGGGCCGAGCAGGGCCAGCACCGCGCCGATCACCATGACCTTCGGCACGAAGGCCAGCGTGGCCTCGTTGATCTGGGTCACCGCCTGCACCAGCGAGATCACCAGACCGATGCACAGCGCGGCCAGCAACGGCGGCGCCCCGAGCTTGAGGGCGACCATCACCGCGTCGTGCATCGCGATGGCCACGTCGACTTCCTGCATCGTGCCTCCTGGCGTTTTGCCGAGAGCGTCGGACTGGCGTGGCTGCGCGCCGGTCAGATCGCCATGCGCATGATGTCCTGATATGCCTGCACGACCCGGTCGCGGATCGCGACGGTGGACTGCAGCGCCAGCTCCGCCTTGGAGACGGCGGTGACCACGTCGGTGATGCTGCCTCCGCCCGAGATCGCCTGCATCGACTGCGTGTCGGCGGCATGGCCGGCGTCGACGGCGCCCTGCATGGCCCGGCCCAGCATGTCGCCGAAGCCCGATGCGGCAGTGCCGCCGGTGGCGCCAATGCCGGCCGTGCCGGTCCCGGTGTCGACCCGGCTGTAGGCGCCGACCGCGTCGGCCGCGCGCATGGCGAGCTGGATCGTGCTCACTTCAGCATCTCGATCGCGCGTGTCAGCATGCCGCGCGACACCTGCATCACGTTCAGGTTGGCGCTGTAGGAACGCTGCGCCTCGCGCATGTCCATGATCTCGACAAAGCTGTTGACGTTGGGCGTGCGCACGTAGCCCTTCGCGTCCGCCGCGGGGTTCGACGGATCGTACTTCACCGGGAAGTCGGACTTGTCCGTGCCGACCTTCTTCACGCCGACCGTGGCGGCGCCCAGCGCGGGGTCGAGACGCTGCTCGAAGGTCACGGTCTTGCGCCGGTAGGGATCGACGCCCGGCGCGCTGCCCATGCTGTCCTGGTTCGCCAGGTTCTCGGCGATGACGCGCAAGCGCGAAGTCTGGGCGTCCATGCCGCGGGCGGAGATGCTGAGTGCGGTGGTCAGGTCCATGTCCGATCCCCTCAGGACGACTTGCCGAAGGCGGTCATGAACAGCCCCATGTACTTGTGATAAAGCCCGGTCACGAGCTGCTGGGTGCCGTCAGAGTCCGCGACCCTGGCGAGCTGGTCCTCCAGGCCGACCGCGTTGCCGTCCACCGCACGTTCGTGCGCGCGGTCGGCTCCCTGCCCAGGCGCGGAAAGCGACGTTCCGAGGCTTGCGGTGCCGCTCTCCGACGGGCTCAGCGCAAGCCGGCCCAGCTGGGCCGCGAACGGCGACAGGTCCTTGCTCTGGTACCCCGGCGTGTCCGCATTGGCGATGTTCTGCGACAGCAGGGCCTGACGCTGGTCCACCCAGGCAAGCCTGCGCTCGGCAAGGCTGAACAGGCCGATATCGGCGGGATCCATGACAAGCTCCGATCTGCTTGCCCGCAGCATCCCACCGTCCGGTTACCGAACAGTAAAGGGCAGCGTTAACCCGGCCTTCACCCGCCTGGGGCTTGATGGGGCCAATGACGCTGCACGCCATCTTCCCTGTACAGAACTGGTCCGCCGACCAGCGCGCGGCGGACTCGGTGCGTCATCTCGGGATGCAGCTGATCGCCACTCTCTCGACCGCGCGGATCCTGATCGAGGCCGGGCGCGACGTCGACCTGTCGGGCGCGCAGCACAGCGTCGGCCAGCTCTGCGCCCGCACGCTCGATCTGCCTCCCGACCTCGGCACCGGTCTACGCGGATTGCTCGTGGCCGTGCAGGCGGAGGTCGACCGGACGACGGCTGCCCTGGACCTGCGCCTGATCGCCTGAGCCGCCCCCGCAACCCGCTGCCAAAAAGGCCGCGCCATGGTCCCGACCAACCTGCTGACGCCACCTCTTGCCGCGATCGCCGCATTGTGCGTCGTGGTGGCGCTGATCCTGGCCGTCAGCCGAGGTGCCAGGCTGCTGGGCATCCCGCTGCCCACACGCACCGGGCAGCGGATGACGGTCACGGAAACCGTCGCTCTCGACGTCAAGCGCCGCCTGCACCTGGTGATGGTCGACGGACGGACGGTGATGCTGATGACCGGCCCGGACTCCTCCGTCGTGGTCGGTTGGCTGCCGGAGTCGGTCCGGTGAACCGCCGCGTGCTGCTGCTGGCCGTGTCCCTGGTCCTGCTGCTGCCGCTTGCGGCCCACGCCCAGTCGGTCAGCATCGACCTCGGCCAGGCGGGGCAAGCCGGCGCCACCAGCCGGCTGGTGCAGATCACCGCGCTCGTCACCGTGCTCTCGCTGGCGCCCAGCCTGCTGGTGATGGTCACGGCGTTCACCCGCATCGTCATCGTGCTGTCCCTGCTGCGCGGCGCCCTGGGCGCGCAGGGAACGCCGCCCAACACCGTGATCATCGGCCTCGCCCTGTTCCTGACCTTCTTCGTCATGCAGCCGGTGCTCGATCAGGCCTGGACCGCCGGGCTGATGCCGCTCGCCGACGGCAAGATCGGCGAGATGGACGGACTCAGGCTTTCCGCCGAACCGTTCCGGCACTTCATGACGGCCAACCTGCGCAACGCCGACCTGCAGCTGTTCCTCGATCTCGGCCACCTGCCGCAGCCCGCCGTCGCCGCGGACACCCCATGGCGAGCCCTGGTGCCGGCCTTCATGGTGGGCGAGCTCCGGCGGGCGTTCGAGATGGGCTTCCTGCTCTACCTGCCCTTCCTGGTCATCGACCTCGTTGTGTCCAGCGTGCTGATGAGCCTGGGCATGATGATGCTGCCACCGGCCGCGGTGTCGCTGCCATTCAAGCTGATCTTCTTCGTCCTTGTGGATGGCTGGCGCCTGGTGTGCGGCAGCCTCGTGCAGAGCTTCGCCTTGCCGTGACGTCCTCGCCCCGTGGTGACGGCCGCGACGTGCAACCCCTGCCTTCCGAAGCGTTCAAGCCGCAGCAGGAGAACACGATGCAGCAGCCTCACACGGAAGAGACGATCGAGCACACGGACGGTCAGCAGAACACAGGCAACCACAAGAAGCCCGGCGCCCCGGACAAGGGTGGCGCCGACAAGTTCGGCGGGACGCGGAGTGGGGCGGAAAACGTCGAGCACGCACCCGACGTGGTCAGTGACCAGCCACCGGCAGACCCTGTTCCCTGAGTCACGGAAGGTGGAAGCCTGTGTCCTAGCGCAGACAATCCGCGATGTAGGGCGGAAGCGCGAAGGCGGCCACCTGCACTTCCGGACTCCAGTATCGTGTGAGACCGAGGATGCCGGCTTTTGCGGCACGAGCCTGAACGATCTCGACGTCAAACTGGCCCGTCGGTCGAGAACGCGACGCTAGGCCCAGAGTCATGAAACCGCCCACATACGTCGGCACCGCCACCACGTATGCGCCGACGTATGTGAAATGCCGCGCCCGCCGACGCGACGTGTCTGACAGTTCCTGCGGCTGCATGAACGGAACGCCGGACTGGTTCACCACCAGTCCGCGAGGCGTCAGCACCCGGGCACATTGCTGATAGAATGCATCAGTAAACAGGGCCTCTCCGACACTCACCGGATCGGTGCTGTCGACGATGATCACGTCGAATGAGGCATCTTTGGCCCGCATCACGTAGTCGATCCCGTCACCTACGATGACCGTGGCCCTTGGGTCTTCCCACGCCGCACCGCCGATCGCTGGCAGGAACTCGCGCGCGAGTCGAACTACTTCGCCATCGATCTCCACCATCACCGCGGTCTCGACCTGCCGGTGTTGCAGAACTCGGCGGAGCACGCCCCCATCTCCCGCCCCGATGATCAGGACACGCCGAGCGTCGCCGTGTACCAGGAGGGGCACATGGGCGATCATCTCCTGGTAGACGAATTCATCAGCCTCGGTGATCTGAACTGCACCGTCGAGAACGAGAACTCGGCCGTGGCTCTCAGTTTCTACGATGACGATGTCCTGCATCGCGCTTCTTGTACGCGCAAGCTCGCGTATGACCTTGAAGCGCTGTCCCCAACCGGGGTACAGCGTCTCATCGATCCAGTGCTCGTTCATTGCTTCGGTTCCTTGGCATGCAGGAAGGCCCGGTGCGCCGCACCGAGCCGTCGCAGCCAGGCAGCCTAGAACACGCGGCCGCGCCGCTGCTCGTCGATCTCGACCCTGTCAGCTTGGAACAGCGTCTGCATCACGGGGATCGCCAAGTGCGGATCGCAAGCACCACACATGAAGATGTCCACGGCAGCAAAGTCACGCTCGGGCCAGGTGTGAATCGAGATATGGCTTTCCGCCAGTACGATCACACCGGACACACCGCCATTAGGTGAAAAATGATGGAAATGACTGTGCAGTATGGTGGCACCTGCGGCCAAGGCCGCACGACGCAAAGTACAGTCGATTGCCTTGGGATCCGCGAGATTGGTCGCCCCCCAGAGATCAACGAGAAGATGCGCACCCGCATACTTCATCCCGTCTTTCTCGACAAAATAATCCTTCTGCTCCCCATCGGCGAAAGCCGGAAAAGAAGCCGCGGACATCTGGTTATTGCTCGGAAGTTCCGAGACCATCCCCAGTTGAGCAAGTGCGTTCATCACGTACCCCCAAACCAGCAGACGGCCTGTTGGACGATTACGTCCCCTTGGGCCAAGGCCGCCGGAGATAGGGAGTATGGAAGCCCGACGCAAGCACAAATCGGCCCGCCGAGAGAGATCACGGCGTGTCCAGCGAAATTCGGCACCGACCCGGCGGTATCGCGAAATATTAGTGGCCGGCGCGTTCGGTGACGGAACCACCCTGCGCGCTGCTCAGCGCGTGCTGATCGCCTGCAGGCCGGTCGCGGCGGTCCGCGCCATCGCAAGCTCGGACGCGGCCCGGGGAAGGTCGGCAGCCGCCTGGACCGGAGCCGACACGAGCAGGCGGAACAGGTCCCGGCGCGGCCCTGCCGCCAGACGCGCCCCGGCGCCGACCTGCAGCCGATGGAGCGTGCCATCGTCGCCGGCCTGCGCCGCAGCACCAGCCTGCCGCAGCACGATATCCTCCTGGGCCGCGGTCAACACGCCCTGTGCGGGAACGCGCATGTCGGCGAGCTGGGACAGTGCCGCGAGCGCGCCCGGCCAGTCGTGCGCATCGGCAAGCAGGCGCGCGCGAAGGTCCGCGGCATCAGCCGTCTGGAGCGCGGCGAGCAGGGCGATCGCACGGTTGAGGTTGCCCTGGCTGGCGACCACACGGGCCTGGAGCATCGCCCGCCGGTTCGCCAGATCGTCGGCAAGACCCTGGGCGGCCGACCTGTCCAGGGCCGACAGGGCCGCCGCGGTGTCACCCTGCTCGAGCCGCATCTCGGCGAGCCTGGCGCCGATCTCGGCACGCGGGCCGCCAGCCGCCGTGCTCGCCATCAGCCGCTCCAGCGCCGGTCCGGCCCGCGACGGCAGGTCGAGCGCCACCAGCCGGTCGGCGAGCAGCGGCGCCATCCGGGTCGTGGCGTCCCCCGGCGGCAGCAGGTCGGCGTTGTCGTAGACCAGCGACACCAGATCGAGCGAGGACGGAAGCCTTGCGCCCTCCCCGGCAAGCAGCCGGCCGAAGTCGCCGGCCACCTGCGCGCCGACCATGCCGCGATCCTCGGGAAACAGGGTCGCGGTGTCGCGCAGCAGGGTCATCGCGGCCTTCCAGTCCCCGGCCTGGGCCCTGAGCTCGGCGGCGCGCATGCGGACCTGCTCCTCGCGGGCATCGCCCCGCCAGGCCACCACCTGCTGCTCCAGCGCTCCCGCGGCCTGCGCCGCATCGATCCGGCCGGACGACAGGCGCAGCTCGATGGCGGCGCGGGCCGCCCTGGCGTGCAGGAGCCGGTCGCGACTCTGCGACAGGCCGTCGAACACCAGCAGCGCGCCGTCGACGTCTCCGCCGTTTTGAGCCAGCAGGCCGCGCGCGAAGGCAAGGCCGGGATCCGCAGGCAGCAGATCGACCAGCCGCTTGGCAGCCTCCCTCCCGGCCGCACCGGCCTCCGCCATCGTCTCGGCAGCCAGCGGCAGCAGACGGTCGCGCAGCGCCTGAGGGTAGGACAGCAGCAGCCCGAGATCGGCCGCGAACACGCCGGCGGCGTCGGGCGACCCCTCCGTCCGCATGGCGTCGCGCACCGCGCGCCACAGCGCCACATCGTCCGAACCGGTCAGCTCGGGCGACGACAACCCCTCGACCTCGCCGGGACGTCCCGCCAGCAGGGCCGCGACGCCGGCAAGCCCGGCGGCATCCGGATCCGATGCGTGCTGCGGGTCCTCCCGGCGCGCCAGCAGGAGCAGGGCCTGCGCCTCTGAGTCCATCCCGAGCGCGAGCATGGTCCGCGCCGCGGCGACGCGGGCCGGGAAGCGGGCGAGCGCCGGCGCCGCAGCCGCGCTGGCGAGCTGGTCGTCGAGATGGTGAAGCAGTGCCTCGCGCGGCAGAGTCGGGAGCTTGAAGCGGGTGGTGAACACCGCCGCATCGAGCAGGCGGTGCCGGTCCGCCGAGACCGGCGGAAGCGAAAGGCCGCCCTCGCCGGAGGCCGCGACGATGAACCGGTCGGACAGCGAGCGCAGCTCGACGCGATCGGAGGCAGGCTGGACCACGACACCCAGAACCGTCGCCGCCAGCATGAATTCGGGCGACCTGCGCGCGATCCCCACCGCCTGCCCCGACGTCCGCTGCGTTCCCACGAGCAGCACGCCGCCGCCCGCGGGATCGGCGACCACCACGACGCGGCCGGGCGAGCCGGCCTGCAGCACGAGCGTGTGCTCCGAGGAGCTGATGCCGATCGGGGTCACGGCTGCCGCCGCGTCGCCCACGACGATCGCCCAGCCGTCGGGATGACGGTCGAGACGAACCGTCGTCGCCTCGTCCAGCGGCAGGGTCAGCACCGTCAAGTCGGCGAGGACCTGGACCCGGGCACCCGCGAAGACCGGGTCGGCGGCCATGCCGGCGAGATCGATCGGACGCGGCGCGTCGAACACCACCTCGAGCTGACCGCCGGCGCGGAACGCGGCCGCCCCCACCTCCGGCCCGAACGGCAGCACCAGGCTGGCGCCGGCCTGATCGGATACCGGCGTCTGCCGGGTCGCCAGGAGCGACAGCGGCCCCGCGCCGGCGGCCGCAGTCGGCACGGTCGCAGCGGGAGCCACGATCGGCTGCATCGCGGCCACCGCGACCGGAGCCGGCGGCACAGCTGCGGACAGAACGGACACGGCGGGGACGGGCGCGGCGATGGCAGGAACAGCCGCCTCGACGGGTTGCGCGGGAACAGGGGCGGTCACGGGCGCAGCCGCCTGCGGCAGGGCCCTCGATGACGCGACAGGATCGAGAATGTCGACGACAACAAGGGCGCCCATGCGCAACGCATGCACACGGCTGCCGGGTGCGACGGTGATGACCGCCCGACCCGTACCGCCAGCCACCTCGCGAACATTGCGCGCATGGCCGACGCCATCGGCCACCACGGGGTGTCCGCCGAAGGTGACGACGACCCGCTCACCCTGGCGGGCGACGTGGAAGTCCTCGCTCTCCGGCACGTCGAACACCACGCGGCCGTACTCCGGATGCTCGCCCAGACGTGCCGTGATCTCCGCCGCCGCGCCGCCCGTCTGGGCCGCACCCTGCGGCGTCGCAGCCGGCGCAGCGTCGGCGACAGGAGCCGCGAGCACCGGCCGCGACAGGACCGCAAGGCCCAGCGCCAGCGTCGTGCGCACCAGGACTCGGCGCCTCGCCTCGCTTGCGGGACCGGCCATGAGCGGCAGCGGCGGCATCATGTCCGGCCCGCGAGCCGGCGAGACCATCCCCGGCACGCCGGGATCGTCGGCATGACGCCGGTGCCGCGGCTCCACGCGCGGCTGAGGGGCCCAGCGGGAAGTCGCGACCTCAGCCACCGGCGGCCACCAGGCTGGGCTGGCTGCGCTGCTGCGCCAGCTTCGCGGTGACCAGCCTGGCGCGCTCCGGCTGCATCGCCGCCAGCACCAGGGCAGCCTTGCCCTCCTTCATCCGGTCGAGCACCGGGAGCAGCACCGCAAGGTCGAGGTCGTTGAAGATCGTCGCAGCGTCGCGCGGCTTCATCGCCTCGTAGGTGCGCACCAGCCCGGACCAGTTCGCCTCGTCATGCGCCTTGCGCTCCGCGTCGAGCGCCTCGAGCCGGGTCTGCAGGGCCGCGAGCTGGTCGACCCGCTCGGACAGCTTGTGCTCCGCAGCGGACAGCACGGCCTCGCGCTCCGACGTGGCCTGGTCGCGGGCGTCGATCTCGAGCTTGCGGCTGCGCAGGTCCTGCAGCAGCGCGCGTTCCGCGTCCCCGACCGGGGGTGGCGCCGGATCGGGACTCGGCGTGACGTGCGCGATCAGCGCCGGCGGGCCCTGCTCCGCGCCGGCCTGGGCCGGCGCATCGCCCGGGCCGTGCCCAGGGACCACCGCCTCGGCCGTGGCCGTGCCGTGCGGCTCGGGAGCGGCGGCAGGGCGGACCGCCTCGGTCTTCGCCGGCGCCGCCAGGGACGCCTCCGCGGCGGCGGTGGCCGCCAGGGCCGCGACCACCACGGAGGTGTCGACGACCCTCGATCCCACCGCGAACTGGACCAGATCGACCGTCTTCGCGGCCATGAGCACGCCCAGCGCGGTGATGGTCACCGGAAGGAGCCTGGGATGGGGAACACGCAGCTTCATGGCACACTCACCTTGCCAGCTTGAGGGCACGCATCAGGTCCCGCTCGGCCTCGGAGCGCGTGCGTGTGTCGGGCTCGGACCCGGCGGCCAGGGTCATCACCTTCTCCTCGCCGACCATCCCGGCGATTGCCGCCCGCCCGCGCGCGGACTCCGTGATGACCTTGCCGTGACGGACCAGGGCGTCCATCCGGTCGGCAAGCTTCTCGCCACGCTCGGTGAGGAACGCGAGGTCGCCCTTCAGCGCCCCGGCGGCCTCGATCTGGCGCGCGATCTGCCGGCCCGCCCCGTCCGCCGTCTCGCGCAGCCGGGCGACGCCGCCCTCTGCCTGACGCGTGCTTTCGTTGAAGCCGTTGACCAGGGCCTCCAGCGTCGCGCGGTCCCGCTTGAGCACGCCCAGCGCCCGTTCCAGCCGCATGGCATGGAACAGCGTCGCCGCGAGCAGGCCGAGCAGCACGACCTCGAGTACCAGCTGCATGCCACCCATTCTGGGCCTCCTAGCTTCGCTGCGACGTTGATGCGGACGAGGCGGTGCGAGGCTGCGTCACTGGATCAGCAGGTCCGTGAACAGCACGTCGGAGACGTGGCCCGGCGCCACCGCATCCTCCGCGCGGTTGAGCAGCTCCTCGCGCAGGCGGTAGGTGCTGGCCGAGCCGCGCAGCTCCTCGGGCCTGGTCTCGCGCAGGTAGGTCTGGAACAGGTCGAGCAGGCGCGGCATCGCCGCGTTGATCGCGGCCACGTCCTCCGCCCGGTGCGCCTCCAGCTTCACCTTGAGCTTGATGAAGCTGTTGCGCTTCGGGCCGGCGTTGAGGTTGGCCACGATCTCCGGCAGCTCGACGAACACCGGCGCCATGGGCTTGGCAGCCTCCGCATGCTCGACCTTCGGCTCCGCCCTGTGGCCGCCGAGCAGGCCGCTGAACCACACGCCGGCGCCGATCCCGCCGAGCAGCAGCGGCGCCAGCACCATCAGCATCAGCTTCTTCTTGCCACCCTTGGCGGGCTTCTCGGCCGTGACGTCGGTCGTGCTCGCTGCGCTCATCGGACTGCCCCGCCGCCACCGTCCTGGCGGCTCGCCGTGATCCTTGCCGGAAATGATTAACGAACGGTTGAAGAACGAGGCGAACCCGGCACGACCCGCCCCCCGGCAGCAAATGCCGGGCGCCAGCCTCGCATCGCCGGCACGGATTGCCCGGAATCCGGCGCTTTCGCGACTGGCACGCCGGTTGCGCTGGCCCCGTCACCGACAACGGCGGACGCCATGAACAACACGACCAACATCGCCCTGTCCCGACTCGTGGTGCAGCAGAACGCGCTGGACGTGACCGCGAACAACCTCGCGAACGTCAACACGCCCGGCTACAAGGCCGAGCGCGTGGTGTTCGCCGACTGGCTCAGCCGGCAGACCAACACCGACATCCCGGCCGGCGACCGCAAGCTGGCCTACGTGCAGGACCGCGCGACCTACCGCGACCAGAGCCAGGGCCCGCTCACCCACACCGGCAACCCGCTCGACCTCGCGATCGGCGGCGACGGCTACTTCACCGTGGCCACGCCCCGCGGTACCCGCCTCACCCGGGCGGGACACTTCGAGATGCAGTCCGACGGCACGATCGCCGACTCGGAGGGCAACGCCCTGCTCGACAGCTCCGGCCAGCCGCTGCAGGCCTCGCCGACCGACACGCAGATCCGCGTCGCCGCCGACGGCACGATCAGCAGCGAGAACGGCCAGATCGGCACGGTGGCCATCGTGGCACCCGGCGATCCCGCCCGGCTGCAGGCCGAGGGGGCGCGCCTGTTCGACCCGCGCGGCGACACGGCCCCGGTGACCCAGCCGCGCGTCGTCCAGGGCGCGGTCGAGGACAGCAACGTGTCCGCAACCAGCGAGCTGACCCGCATGATGGCCATCCAGCGCGAGTTCCAGTTCGCCACGCAGTTCATCGAATCTGAAGGACAGCGCCAGCAGAGTGCGATCGACAAGATCGTCCGCAGCGGCACGAGCTGACCCGCCGTCCGGCCCGCGACCCAGCGCCTGAGCCCCCGGCCGCCGCCCTGGCCGACCGCCCGACCGAGGAGAGACCGACATGCGTGCACTCGACATCGCTTCCACCGGAATGCAGGCGCAGCAGACCAACGTGGAGGTCATCTCCAACAACATCGCCAACATGAGCACGACCGGCTTCAAGCGCAGGCGCGCCGAGTTCCAGGACCTGATGTACCAGAACCTGCGCCGCGTCGGCTCCAACAGCTCGGACAACGGCACCGTCGTCCCCTCGGGCGCGCAGGTCGGCCTCGGCGTCAAGACGGCCGCGATCTACCGCATCACCGAGCAGGGCAACATCCAGCAGACCGGCAACAGCCTCGACCTCGCGATCCAGGGCCACGGCTACTTCCAGATCACGCTGCCCTCCGGCGACACCGCCTACACCCGCGACGGAACCCTCGGCATGGCGCCGGACGGCACCATCGTCACCGCCGACGGCTACCCCGTCGCCCCCGGCATCACCGTGCCCAACAACGCGACCGCGGTCACCGTGAACGGCGCCGGCCAGGTGCAGGCCACGATCGCCGGCTCCACCACGCCCACCACGCTCGGCCAGATCCAGCTCGCGACCTTCCCCAACGAGGCCGGCCTCGACGCGCAGGGCGACAACCTGTTCCTGCAGAGCGGCGCGTCCGGCAACGCGGTGACCGGCGTGCCCGGCGCCCCCGGCTTCGGCACCACGATGCAGGGCTTCGTCGAGACCTCCAACGTCAACGTCGTCACCGAGATCAGCAGCCTGATCACCGCCCAGCGCGCCTACGAGATGAACAGCAAGGTCATCACCGCGTCCAACGACATGCTGCAGACCCTGACGCAGCTGCGGTGAGCACGGTGCGGGCGCGCCTCCTCCTGCTGGCCGGGCTGCTCGCGGCTTCCCCCGCGATCCCGGGTGCGGCCACGCCCGCCCGCGCGGGCGTCGTCGCCACCCCCGCGGCCACGCTGCGCCCGTTCGCCGCGGTCAAGGCCAGCGTGGTGCGCCTGTCCGACCTGTGGGACGGCCTGGACGAGGCCACCGACCGCGCCCTCGGCCCGGCGCCGCTCCCGGGCGCGCGCTTCACCGTGGAGGCGGCGCAGCTCACCGCCATCGCCCGCCAGTTCGGCATCGACTGGCACCCCGCCTCCGCCTCCGACCAGGCCGTCGTCACCCGCGAGGGCCGCCCGATGGCGCGCGAGGCGGTGCTCGCCCTGCTGCGCCCGGCCCTCCTCGCCGCCGGCGCGCCGCAGAGCATCGAGCTCGACCTGCCGGGCTTCGTGGCGCCCATGCTGCCCGCCGACGGCACCGTGCGGCCAGAGATCGCGCAGCTCGACTACGATGCCGCGTCCGGCCGTTTCACCGCCCTGCTCTCCGCAGCGATCGAGGGCGCGGAGCCCCTGCACAGCCGCGTCGCCGGCACGGCCATCGCCATGATCGACATGCTCGTCCTCGCGCGCCGCGTGGCCCCGGGAACGCTGCTGGACCCCTCCGACCTCGCCACCGCCCACGTCCGACTCGCCTCCACCCACGTCCCCGTCGTCGAGCTGCCCGAGCAGGCGCGCGGCATGGCGCTGCGGCGGCCCGTGGTGCCGGGGCAGCCGATCCCGCTGGCCAACCTGGTCCGCCCGCCCGCGATCACTCGCGGGGCTCTGGTCACGATGCAGCTCGACGGCGGCGGCATCTCGCTCTCCGCCCAGGCGCAGGCCATGGACGACGGCGCGGTCGGCGAGCGCATCCGCGTGCTCAACCCCACCTCGCGCGCCGTGCTCGCCGCGATGATCGACGCGCCGGGCCACGTGCACGTGCTGGCCGGCAGCGCGCCGCTGGTCCCCGCCGCCGGCGTGCGCCCCCCCGCCACCTTCGCCGAGGCGCTGCCGCGATGACCCGAGCCCTGCATTTCCTGCCCTGGCTGCTGGTCCTGGCGCTGCCGGCCTGCGGCACCCTGTCCACCCTGTCGGAGGTGGGCCGCCCGCCCGCGATGACCCCGTCCGGCGACCCCACGCAGAGCGCCGACTACCGTCCGATGACGCTGCCCATGCCGCGGTCCGAAGGCGCGCCCGCCGAGGCGAACAGCCTGTGGCGGTCCGGCAGCCGCGCCTTCTTCAAGGACCAGCGCGCGGCCCAGGTCGGCGACATCGTCACCGTGGTGGTCAACATCACCGACGCCGCCGACGTGGAGAACGGCAGCACCACCACGCGCAACGGCAGCGAGGCGCTGGGCGTGCCGAACCTGTTCGGCCTGCAGGGCTCGATCCCCAAGCTGCTGGCGCAGACGGCCGCAACGTCGCTCCTGTCGACCAGCAGCTCGAACGCCAACACCGGCACCGGCCAGATCAAGCGCAACGAGACGGTGACCCTGCGTCTCGCCGGCCTGGTCACCCAGGTGATGCCGAACGGCAACCTCGTGGTGCAGGCGCGACAGGAGGTCCGGGTGAACAGCGAGCTGCGCGACCTGTCGGTCAGCGGCGTGGTGCGCCCGCAGGACATCGCCAGCGACAACACGGTGCTGCACGACCGCATGGCGGAGGCGCGCATCTCCTACGGCGGACGCGGGCAGCTCACCAGCGTGCAGACTCCGCGCTGGGGGCAGCAGGTGTTCGACGCGATCCTGCCGTTCTGAGGAAGAAAGGCCAGGGGCTCTGCCCCTGGACCCCGCCAAAGGCAAGCCTTTGGAATCCGATTCTTAAGTAAAGCCGGTCCAGGGGCGGCTCGCCCCTGGCGGGTCCAGGGCAGAGCCCTGGCCTTGCCCCCGACAGCTCAGTCGTCGCGGTGCACCCGCTCCATCCGTTCGTGCCGCTCCTGCGCCTCGATCGACAGCGTCGCGATCGGCCGCGCCTCCAGCCGCTTCAGCCCGATCGGCTCGTCCGTCTCCTCGCAGTAGCCGTACGACCCGCTCTCGAGCCGCACCAGCGCCTGGTCGATCTTGGAGATCAGCTTGCGGGCGCGATCGCGGGTGCGCAGCTCGAGCGCGCGATCCGTCTCGACGCTGGCGCGGTCGGTGATGTCGGCCTCGTGGATGCCGCCCTCGGACAGGCTGGCCAGGGTGCCATCGGCCTCGCGCAGCAGGTCCGAGCGCCAGCGCAGCAGCTTGCGCCGGAAATACTCCACATGAAGCGGGTTCATGAACTCTTCGGTTTCGGAGGGTCGGTAGTCTGCCGGCAGTGTGATCATCATGCGCGGACGGGTCCCTCACTGGCGTGGTCTTGCCGAAACGACGGCCTTATAGCCACGCAGCCCGGATGAGCCAAGAACTACCGCGTCCTGTCCCGACAGTGTCACCGGATTGCGTCGGCCACGCCACACCCGGGCCTGACATCGGGCAGCCCGCGACGCGCCAGCTCCAGCCGCGCGCGCAGCCCGACCGAGCGCAGCACCCCGTCCAGCCCGGGATCCGCCGCCGCCGGCATCGACCGCAGCAGCGCGACCAGGCGACCCAGCCTCTCGGCGCCGGCCTCGGCCCCGTCCTCGCCGGCGAGCAGCGCCTTCTGCAGCGCGGCCAGCGCCTCCAGCAGGTCGCGGCCATGCCGCCTCGCCTCGCGGTCGCGCGTCGCGGGATCCTGCGCCGCGACCGCCGTCTCCTGCAGCGCCAGCAACGCGTCCAGCCCACGCGCCGGCGACGTGGCGGCCGCGGCGCCACCCGCGCCCGCGGTCTCGGCAGGCATCCGGAACGACGTGCCAGGTCCGGCTGCGTCGCCCGTCCTGGCCGGCTCTGTCGCGCGGATCGCCGCTGCGGACCCGATCTGCATCCTGGCTCCTTTCGCCCTGCCCGTCCTGCCGGCCGGCAGGAAGTGCCGGGCCGCCGCCTGCAGGCAGGTCCGGAAATCCGGCCTTCCTGCCTGGCACGGGTGTTGCGCTGCACCCCGCGCCCGTCGCGCCGGCCGCCGACGCCCGGCGCCACCTGCCCAGGATGGGCGCAAATGATTTACGTCCCGGAAAGGACTGCCGTGCGACTCCTGGTGCTGCTGGCTTCCGTGCTGCTCGCCGTCGCCGCCCCGGGGCCCGCCTCGGCGCAGGTCCGCATCAAGGACATCGCCGACGTGGAGGGCGTGCGCGCCAACCAGCTGGTCGGCTACGGACTGGTCGTCGGGCTCAACGGCACCGGCGACCGGCTCGACAACGCGGTGTTCACCCGGGAGTCCCTGATCGGCATGCTCGAGCGCCTCGGCGTCAACACCCGCGACCAGCAGGCCAAGCTGCAGACCAGGAACGTCGCCGCGGTGATGGTCACCGCCGAGCTGCCGGCCTTCGCGCGCTCCGGCGGGCGTGTCGACATCACCGTCTCCGCGATCGGCGACGCCTCCAGCCTGCTCGGCGGCCAGCTCCTGGTCACGCCGATGCTGGCCGCCGACGGCGACGTCTACGCCGTGGCGCAGGGCGCGCTCGTCACCAGCGCGTTCTCCGCCCGCGGCGCCGCCGCCTCGGTGACCCGCAACGTGCCGACCTCCGCCCACGTCGCCAACGGCGCCACCGTGGAGAAGGAGATCCCGTTCGAGCTGGGCGCCGGCCGCACGCTCCGGCTCGGCTTGCGCAACCCCGACCTCACCACCGCGATGCGCATGGCCGACGCGGTCACGCGCGCGGGCTTCCAGGCCCGCGCCTCGGACCCGCACACGGTGGAGCTGGCGCTGGGCGGGCGCGACGTCGTCTCCAGCCTGGCGCGCATCGAGGAACTCACCGTCACCCCCGACAACGCCGCCGTGGTGGTGATCGACGAGACCAGCGGCACCATCGTCATGGGCGCCAACGTGCGCATCTCCACGGTGGCGATCGCGCAGGGCAACCTGACGATCCGCGTCAGCGAGGCGCCCCAGGTCAGCCAGCCCGCGGCGTTCTCCAACGGGCGGACCACGGTGGTGCCGCGCACCAGCGTCTCGGTCGACACCGGCAACGACCACAAGCTCGGCATCCTGCCCTCCCAGCCGACGCTGCGCGACCTGGTCGGCAGCCTGAACGCCATGGGGATCGGGCCGCGCGACCTGATCAGCATCCTGCAATCCATCAAGGCCGCGGGCGCGCTGCAGGCCGACCTCCAGGTGCGCTGATGAGCATGGTGATCCCGCCGCCGGCCACCACGGTCAGCCCGGAGCAGCAGCAGAAGACCTGGGCCGAGGCGCAGAAGTTCGAGGCGATGGCGCTCAACGAGATGCTCGCGCCGATCTTCGGCACCGCTGACAATTCCAAAAGCATCTTCGGCGGCGGCGAGGGCGAATCCACCTGGCGCCCGATGCTCGTTAGCGAAATGGCAAAGAAGATCGCGTCTGCTGGCGGCCTCGGGCTGGCACAGCCGGTGTACCAGCAGATGCTGCGGCTGCAGGAAGCCGCCGGGGGACGCAGGCGATGACCAACGAGCTGATCCTGGCGGCGCGCGCGCTCGGCGAGGTGCTGCTGGCCGAGAACGCCGCGCTGGCCGCGCACGACCACGCCGGCGCCATCACGCTCCTCGACGACAAGCAGCGCCGGATCGCGGCGTTCGACCGGGCCCGCGCAGGCACGATCCCGCTGCTCGACGACCCTGCACGCGAGGAGGCCCGGACCATCGGCCTGGAGCTGCAGGCACTCGCCGGCCGCAACATCGCGCTGCTGGAACAGGCCATGGACGTGCAGGCGCGCGTGATCGGCATCGTCGCCGACGCCGCCCGCCAGCAGGTCCGCGCCGAGACGCCCGGATACGGGCGGCCGGGTCGGCCATCCCCGGTGTCGCGTCCGAACGCCTACGCCATGGTCTCGCGCGCCTGATCCGTGGCGCCGTGGCTGTCGCAGGTGCCGATGAGCTCGTGAGAGCAGACACGGCCGGACCCGCCGGACGCACAGGCCCTCGGCAACCAACCCTCAGGGCGTGATGCCCAGCGGCAAGTTCTTGGCGGAGGCCGAAGGCGGAGCCGCCAGCCCTGCTGCCTCGCGCCACGTCCGCCCGGCAGAGCCGCCCCGAGGCAGCGCGTCCACGGCTCAGGGTTTGCCTGTGCCCATCGCGGTGTTACGTCGGATGTGATGATCGAGCTGGTGTTCTTCGTCCCGCCCTCCCCCGACACCGCCGGCGGCGGCAGCGCCTACAACCGGCACCTCACCGCGGCGTTGCGCGAGCTTGGCTGCCGTGTCGCCACGGTCGTGGTCGCCGACGAGATCGCGGCGCACGAGGGCTGGGCCGCTCTGCCGGGTGGAGCGACGGCGGTGATCGACGGCATGGTGCTGCCCTGGTTCGACGCCGGCGCCGACGAGCCGGCCTGGCTGGACAACCGGGCCGCAGCGCTCGTCCACCATCCGACGGCGCTCGCCGATCCCGCCCGACGCGACCGGATCCGCGCCGCCGAGCGCCGCGTGCTGCCGCATCTCGCCCGCGTGGTGGCGACCAGCGAAGGGGTGGGCGCGCGGCTGGTCGCCGAGTTCGGCGTGGCCGCGGCGCGCCTGCACGTGGTGGAGCCCGGGCTGGCCCGGTTCGCGCGCAGCACGGGGTCCGGTGACGGGTCGTGCCACCTGCTGTCGGTCGGCCGCCTGGCGCCGCGCAAGGGCCACGACGTGCTGCTGCGCGCCCTGGCCCGCCTGCCCGACCTGGACTGGCGCCTGACCATCGCCGGTGACAGCCACGGCGAGGCGGCCTGGACCGCCGGGCTCGGCGCACTCGCGGCCACGCTCGGCATCGCGGACCGGGTGCGGCTGCTGGAGCGCCCGGCGGGCGAGGAGCTGGAGCAGCTCTGGGCCTGTGCCGACCTGTTCGCGCTGGCATCGCGCCGGGAGACCACCGGGATCGCCATCGCCGAGGCGCTGCGCCGCGGCATCCCTGTGGCCGTGACCGGCTGCACCGCGCTGCCCGAGGAGGCGGCCGCGTCATGCCCGACGGAGGACGACGTCGGCCTGTCCCGGTGCCTGCGCCGCATGATCTGCGACGGCGCGCTCCGCCATCGCATGGCCGAGGCGGCCTGGGCGAGCGGACAGGACCTGCCGGCATGGCCGGCGCAGGCCGCCCGCTTCCTCGCCGCCCTGGCCGCAGCGGCGGAGCCGCGCCCCCGCTGAAGGCTGCCGCCCCGCCAAGGCGTCAGCCGGCCGGCAGGCCGACGTTGTCGAGCAGCCGCACCGTGCCCAGCCGCGCCGCGACGATCAGCCTCGGTCCGGGTGCCGACGCCGCCACGACGTCGCGAACCTCGTGCAGGCTGTCCGGCTCGACCAGCGCCAGGTATTCCACCGCGAAGCCCGCCCCTTCCAGCGCCTGCCTCGCCTGGTGCAGCACCGACCCGACACGACCGGCCTGCCCGGCGGGCGACAGCGGCGCCGGGCCGCCCGGGTCCGGCCCGGTTCGTGCGGCGCCGCGCACCGGCCGTTCACGCGAAAGTGCCGCGATGTCCGCGGCGGCCTGTCGCAGCGTCGCCGGCAGCAGCGGCGCGACTGCCCGCTCAGCCCCGGACAGGAACCGGTTGCGCGACGACAGCGCCAGCCCGTCGGGATCACGCCGCGTCGCCACGCCGATCACCTCGACCGGCAGGTGCAGGTCGGCCACCATGCGATGCACCACCCGCAGCTGCTGCCAGTCCTTCTCCCCGAAATACGCGCGCCGCGGCATGACCTGGCCGAGCAGCTTGGCGACGACGGTGGCCACGCCCCGGAAATGCCCCGGCCGCTGCGTGCCCTCCCAGCCAAGCGCAGGGCCGCCCGGCACGATCTCGGTCGCGTCGCCCGGTGGATACATCGCCGCCACGTCCGGCAGCCACGCCAGCGCGCAGCCGGCGCCGCGCAGCGCCTCGAGGTCGCCCGCCTCGTCGCGCGGGTAGCGGGACAGGTCCTCGGTCGCCGCGAACTGCAGCGGGTTGACGAAGATCGAGGCCACGACCGAGCGGCAGTCCTGCCGCGCCGCCGCCAGCAG
The DNA here is from genome assembly GCA_964236585.1 of uncultured Acetobacteraceae bacterium. GTDB lineage: Bacteria > Pseudomonadota > Alphaproteobacteria > Acetobacterales > Acetobacteraceae > CAXSEF01. The sequence continues at coordinate 40,193 of CAXSFE010000002.1, read as the reverse complement.
CGCCAGATGGCCCTCGTGCAGCGCGCCCATCGTCGGCACCAGCCCGACCGGCCCGACAAGCTCGGCCCTCGCCGCGGCAAGCTCCGCCAGGGTCCGCGCGATCCGCATGCCGCCTCTCCTCCCGCCGCAACGCCACGGCCTGCCCGCCAGCGCCGCGGCCCGCCCGCCCTGCCTGGTCCGGGGCGCCCGGTCTGGCGGGTCACGGCCTGGACGACAAGTGCGTGACATCGGCGTCCGGACACCCCAGATGGGGAACGTGCCGGACCGGCCACGACGCGCAGGACGCGCCGGGCTTGCCACGCAGCATCGTGACAGCCGGCAGGAGAGCAGCAAGATGCCAGACATGATGCCCCCGGTCCGCTGGGAAGCCGACCGCGCCCCGGCGCCGACCGCATGGCCGCAGCCGCCGGTCCTGGTCGCGATGGGCCGTGGCGCCGTGGGGCGCTGCCCGGCCTGCGGTGAGTCGCGGCTGTTTGCCGGTTTCCTGCGGATCGCGCCGGCCTGCCCGCACTGCCACGCCCCGCTCGGCGAGGTTCCCGCGGACGACGCGCCGCCGTACTTCACGATCGTCATCGTGGCCCACGTGGTGATCGGCCTGCTGGTGCTGGTTGAGCAGCTCTGGGCCCCGCCGCTCTGGCTGTATGCCGCGACCTTCCTGCCGTTCACCCTGGTGCTGACGCTCGCGCTGATGCGGCCGGTCAAGGGCGCGACCGTGGGGCTGATGCTGCGCCTCGGCCTCCTGCGTGACGACACCGACGCGGCCCGCCCGGGCGGCAACCTTCTCGCGACCCGGCACGGCAACGCGCACGACGCCACGGCACTGTCCGGCAGGCCTCATGCCTGAGGCGGTGCTGCCGCTGCCGACCGACACCCAGAAGCTGTCCCGGGTCGTCCTCGAAGGCGAGGTGCTCGGCCGGCTGTCGCCGTTGCAGGAGGCCGACCGCGCGCAGGCGGTGGCCGACCTCTCGGCGGGCAACCTGTTCTCCCCGTCGGGCCAGGTCGGGCCGTTCGCCCTGCACCTGTCGGTCCAGGAGGGCCGCCTAGTGCTCGACGTGCGCGACGAGTCGGGCCGCAAGCTGATGGCCACGCTGCTGGCGCTCGGCCCGTTCCGCCGCCTGATCAAGGACTACCAGCTTCTGGTCGACAGCCACGTCAAGGCGGTCGAGGAAGGCCGCGAGGCGCGCATGGAGGCCATCGACATGGGACGCCGCAGCCTGCACAACGAGGGCGCCGAGCTGCTCGTGCAGCGGCTCGACCGCAAGATCGCCATCGACTTCGAGACCGCGCGCCGCCTGTTCACCCTGGTCTGCGTGCTGCACCAGCGGATCTGACACCGGCGACCAGCCAAGGAAGGCCAGGGGCTCTGCCCCTGGACCCCGCCAAAAGCGGAGCCTTTGGAATCCATTGCTTAAGTAAAGCCGGGTCCAGGGGCGGCTTCGCTCCTGGCGGGTCTGGGCAGAGCCCGGCCTTGCTTCTGCCTGTGGCTCGACACGAGGGCCGCTGGTATGGCACGGCCCATGTCCCTCCCTGCCACGAGAGTCCGCCAGCCATGAAGATCGACGGCGTTTCCCATCGCAGCGTGTGGCTGGACGAGGACGGCTGGGCGGTGCGGATCATCGACCAGACCCGCCTGCCCTGGGCGCTCGACACCCCCCGCCTCACCGACAAGGACCAGGTCGCCACCGCGATCCGCACCATGCAGGTGCGCGGCGCCCCGCTGATCGGCGCCGTCGCCGCCTACGGCCTTGCCCTGGCCCTGCGCGCGGACCCGTCGAGCGAGGCGCTGGAGCGCGACGCCGCCATGCTGGGGGAGACGCGGCCGACGGCGGTGAACCTGCGCTGGGCGCTGGAGCGGATGCTCACCCGGCTGCGCAACACCCGGCCGCAGGACCGCGCCGCCGCCGCCTACGCCGAGGCCGCAGCGATCGCCGACGAGGACGCCGCGCAGAACGAGGCGATCGGCCGCCACGGCGCCGAGCTGATCGCCGACGCCGCCCGACGCTCGCCGGGCCGCACCGTCAACGTGCTGACGCACTGCAACGCCGGCTGGCTCGCCACGGTCGACTGGGGCACCGCGCTCGCGCCGATCTACCGCGCGCACGACGCCGGCATCCCCGTCCACGTCTGGGTCGACGAGACCCGGCCGCGCAACCAGGGTGCGGCGCTCACCGCCTACGAGCTGGGCAAGCACGGCGTCGCGCACACCGTGATCTCCGACAACGCCGGCGGCCACCTGATGCAGCACGGCCAGGTGGACCTCGTCATCGTCGGCACCGACCGCGTCACCCGCACCGGCGACGTCGCCAACAAGATCGGCACCTACCTCAAGGCGCTCGCCGCCCACGACAACGGCGTGCCGTTCTGGGTCGCCCTGCCGTCGACCACCATCGACTGGGCGGTCTCCGACGGGGTGGCCGGCATCCCGATCGAGGAGCGCGACGCCGGCGAGGTGACCACCGTCACCGGCCGCGCGCCCGACGGCCAGGTGGTGCGGGTGCAGGTCACGCCGGACGGCAGCCCCGCCGCCAACCCGGCCTTCGACGTGACTCCCGCGCGGCTGGTCAGCGGGCTGATCACGGAGCGAGGCCGCTGCGCCGCCGACGGCGAGGGACTCGCGGCGCTGTTCCCGGAGCGCGCCTGACAGGAAGCAAGGCCAGGGCTCTGCCCTGGACCCGCCAGGGGGAGCCTCCCTGGACCGGCCTTCCTAAGTCAAGCAGGTCCAGGGGCGGCTCGCCTCTGGCGGAGTTTGAGGCAGAGCCTCAACCTTGCCTGCGACACACCATCGGCCCTCACCCGCGCGGCGCCACGCCCCAACGCTCCTCGAGGCGCCTGCGCGCGGCCAGCAGCGCCGCCTCCTGGACATGGTCGTTCTTGTCCAGGGCAACCCTGACCAGCACGGGTGCAAGCTCCGCCAGCAGCCAGCCCACAGCGCAGGCCGCCCAGGCCGTACCCAGCACCCCGACATCGCCCAGCAACGCAAGCGCGTCCGCCATGCCGCCGCCGGCATGCCACAGCCGCATGACCGGGCCGATCGACAGCGCGGCCCCGAACAGCGCGACGGAGCGGGCGACGGGGCGGCCCGCCGTGCTGTCGCTGAGCAGCGCGGGCGCAAGCGGCGCCATGAGGCCGGCCAGCAGCAGCAGCGACGCGGGCGAGACCGCCAGCAGCAGCCCGCATCCCATGCCCTGGACCCAGCGCAGCGACCCGGCGCGCCGCCCGGGATCGCCTTGCACGCCGCGCGCAGCCTGCCTGCTCATGCCCTGTTCGCCCGTGCGGCCGTCACGACAGCACGGCCAGGATCAGGAAGCCCGCGGCGAGCACCAGGCCGACGCTGCCGACGATGTCGCGCCCGGTCCGGCGCGCCATCTCCAGCCGGCCGCCGCGCCGCGCCGCGAGGCCGGCGAGCTGCGCGTCGATGCGCGCCACCTCCGCCCGGGCCAGGTCGGCGCCGGCCTCGTCGCGGCCGAGTGCCGCGTCGTCGGTGAGCAGCGTCACCATGTCGGACAGCAGCCCCTGCGCGGCCAGCTCCGACAGCCGCGCGCCCAGGCGTTCCCGCGTGTCGCGGTTGCGCCAGGCCGACAGGTCCGACAGCCCGCTGCGCAGCAGCCAGCCGGCCAGCGCGGGGAGAGGGCCCGACCGCAGGCGCTGCTGCAGCAGGCCGAGCAGCTGCGCCTGGCGCATCGCGGCGCCCGACACGGCGGCATCGTCGGGCCGCTGGCCATGGCGCGCCGCCACGAAGGCCAGCATCTCCGCGTCCAGCGGCAGCGGCGAGGCGGCCGGCTTCTCGGTGCCGCCGCGCTGCGCCACCGCGCTGCCGGCCTGGGCGGTCGCCCCCGCCCCTTCCTGTGCCACGAACTCGAGCGCGGGCAGCAGGTCAGGCAGGCCGACCACCACCTGCCGCCCCAGCACCGGCGACGCGCAGGCCAGCAGCGGGTTCAGCTCGTAGACCAGGCGCGCCGCCCTGGCGCCCGGCAACCCGCCACCCCCCGCGTCGGAGCCGAGCAGGAGCCGGTGGCTGCGCGTCTCCGCCCGCAGCCGCTCCGGGTCGCTGCGCTGCGGACGCAGGCGCGCCCAGCCCAGGACCGCCTCCGAGGTCACCAGCTCCTGCAGCGCCGCCAGCATCGGCGGGTCCTGGCGCGCCTGCACCAGCGCCGGCCCGATCCCGTCCGGCCACAGCGACAGGCCGCGCCAGCACAGCGGCGCCAGGGGATCGAGCAGGGCCACCGCGCGCATGACGCCGACCGACTCGTGCGTGCGGTCGAGCCCTGCGAGCGCGGCCTCGACCCGCGTGGCCGCCACGTTGTCCCCGAGCGAGCGCCGCAGCCACGTCGTCGCCGCGCCGCCGCGCAGCAGGACGGTGGCCGGCCCGGGATGCTGCGACAGCGCCAGCGCCAGGCCTCGCGCGCTCCAGGCCTGCACCGGCCCCACCGCGATCGCGCGCTCGGCGGGGCGCAGCGTGCGCGGCACCAGGCGCCGTGCCCGCGTGGCGGCCGGGTCGCGGAGCAGGGCGGGCGCGGGCCGGAGCTGCGGATCCTCGGACAGCATGGCGCGCAGCAGGTCGGCGAGCGCGGGCGAGACGTCGCCCGGGCCGACCAGCGCGTCGTAGCTGCCCAGCTCCACCTTGCGGCGCAGGATCGCCGCGTCGTCCAGACCGGCGAGCGGCGCACGGCCCAGCGCCAGGCACAGCAGCACCACGCCGAGCGCATAGACGTCGTCGGCGATGTCGCCATCGCCGCGCCCGGACCTCAGGCAGCACTGCGAGGCGGGCGGCTCGAACAGCGCGGGCTGCAGGCTCGCGGGCGGCTCCGCCCAGGCCGGCCCCAGCACCACCTCGCCGGAGCCGTCGCGGAACAGGTTGTCGGGGCGGACCGCGCGGTGCGTCACGCCGAGCCGCGCCAGCGCGTCCAGCGCCGTGGCGACCGGACGCAGCACGTCGGCGAGCAACGCCTGCTCGCTCCACGCCCTGGCGGCGACGGACAGCGCCGGCCCCGGCGGCGACGGGCACACCACCCAGGCGGCGCCGGCCGCGACCCCGTGGGCGAGAGGCAGCAGCACGCCCGGGATCGCCGCCTCCGCAAGCGCGAGGATGGCGCCGGCACGCGGTGGCGCGGCTGGCAGCACGCGCAGCGCCACCAGCCCGCCGGGCCACTCCCGCCCGGGCTCGCGCGCAGCCACGCCGCGCAGCTCCGGCCCCAGGAAGGCGGCGGACCGGTCGGGTTCGGGCACGAAGCGCCCTGCGATGGGCGCGTCCTTCGGCTCTGCTGCCATGAGTGGGTTGCTTCGTCGTTCTGACGCGCCACCCTGGCCCGGAGCCGCCTAACCCGCGGTTAACGCCGGGCCCGAGAGGCAGGAAGCAAGGCCAGGGGCTCTGCCCCTGAACCCCGCCAAAGGCGGAGCCTTTGAAACCCGTTACTTAAGCAAAGCCGGGTCCAGGGGCGGCTTCGCTCCTGGCGGGTCTGGGCAGAGCCCCGCCTTGCTCCCCCGCCTCACCCCTCGAACGGGTCGCGCACCAGGATCGTGTCGTCGCGCTCCGGGCTGGTGGACAGCAGCGTCACCGGCGCCTCCACCAGCTCCTCGATCCTGCGCACGTACTTGATCGCCTGCGCCGGCAGCTGCGCCCATGACCGCGCGCCCCGCGTCGAGCCGGCCCAGCCCTCCATCGTCTCGTACACCGGCACCGCCGCCGCCTGAGCCGCCTGCCCCGCCGGCAGGTGCCGCACACGCGCCCCCCCGATCTCGTAGCCCGTGCCGATGCGCAGCTCCGCCATCCCGTCCAGCACGTCGAGCTTGGTCAGCGCCAGCCCCTGCACGCCGCCGACCTTGCACGCCTGGCGCACCAGCGCCGCGTCGAACCAGCCGCACCGCCGCGGCCGCCCCGTCACCGTGCCGAACTCGTGCCCGCGCTCGCCGAGCAGACGCCCCGTCTCGTCGTGCAGCTCGGTCGGGAACGGCCCGGAGCCGACCCGCGTGGTGTACGCCTTGGCGATGCCCAGCACGAAGCCCACCGCGGACGGCCCCATGCCGCTGCCCGACGCCGCCGTCGCCGCCACCGTGTTGGAGCTGGTCACGAACGGGTAGGTGCCGTGGTCCACGTCGAGCATCACCGCCTGCGCCCCCTCGAACAGGATGCGCCGCCCTGCCCTGCGCGCCTCGTCCAGCCGCTCCCACACCGGCTCCACGTACGGCAGGATCTGCGGCGCCAGCGCCAGGAGGTGCGCCATCAGCGCGTCCTTGGCGAAGCGCTCCGCCCCCAGCCCCGCCAGCAGCGTGTTGTGGTGCAACAGCAGCTCGTCGAGCTTGTGGTCCAGCGTCTCGGGCTCCGCCAGGTCGCACGCCCGGATCGCCCGCCTGGCCACCTTGTCCTCGTACGCCGGCCCGATGCCGCGCCCTGTCGTGCCGATCTTCCGCTCGCCCCGCGCCTGCTCGCGCGCCCGGTCCAGCGCCGCGTGCACCGGCAGGATCAGCGTCGCGTTCTCCGCGATCCGCAGCGTGTCCGGCCCCACCGCCAGCCCCTGCGCCCTGACACGCGCGATCTCGGCCAGCAGCGCCTCCGGGTCGACCACCACGCCGTTGCCGATGATCCCCAGCTTGCCGCGCACCAACCCGGAGGGCAGCAGCGACAGCTTGTAGGTCTGGTTGCCCACGACCAGCGTGTGCCCGGCGTTGTGCCCGCCCTGGAAGCGCACCACCACGTCGGCGCGGCTCGCCAGCCAGTCCACCACCTTGCCCTTGCCCTCGTCGCCCCACTGGGCGCCGATCACCGCGACATTCGCCATCCGCCAGTCCTCCAGCTTCCCGCGGCACGCCGCGAGTCCGATGCCGGCCTCTTGTGCCACCCGGCGCAGGGCACGCGCCAGCCGTGCGGCCGGCGAAAGCAAGGTCAGGGCTCTGCCCTGGACCCGCCAGGGGCAGCGCCCCTGGACCGGCCTCCATTTGGGCCTGCGGCACAGCCCGCAACGTCGGGCCTCCGCCCTGAAGCAGTGGTTTCCAAAGGCTCCGCCTTTGGCGGGTCTGGGCAGAGCCCAGCCTTGCTTCCTGGCGTCAAGCCAGGACCCACCCGGCCGCCCTACGGCACCGCCACCGCCGCCCCGTCCCGCAGCACGTGCGTGCACAGCAGCCGCGCCGCCTCCGCCCCCGCGTCCGCCACGTCCGCCAGCCCCGCCACCGTGACGAACCCCCCTGCCCGCAGCGCCTGCGCCCGTGCCGGGTCGCTGCCGCGCGGCACGAACACCCGCGGCGGCGCCGGCCGCGACGATGCCGCGCGCAGCACCACGTCGGCGAACAGCGTCATGCCCGCCGCCGGCTCCGCCTCGCCCGACACGTAGCGCCCGCCGCGCCCCAGCTCGTCGTGCAGCAGGGGCGAGTAGATCGAGAAGCACAGCCCCGTGTGGTAGCGCATGCCGCGGAACTCGATCGGGTCGACCGTCAGGCGAAGGCCCGGTGCCCGCCTGCGCAGCACGCCCGCCACCTCGTGCAGCCGCACCGCCAGCGCGAACGCCGCCGGCGGCAGCTTCACCCGCGCGAGTGCCTCCAGCGCGCTGTCCGCCGGCCCGGATGCCCGCAGCAGGTCGGTCAGGATCCCGGTGATCGGCCCGTCGAGCCGCGCCCCGATCCGGGTCACCGACGCCTCGTCCTTGCGGTCGAGCGCGTGAGTCAGGGCGGCGCGCGTCTCCCCCGGCCCGATCCCCGCCCAGTCCAGCAGGGTCGGCGCCATCTGCGGCAGCATCAGGTCGAAGCTCACCTGCGTCAGCCCCAGCGCCGCCAGCGCCTCCGCTCCCACCAGGATGGTCTCCGCGTCCGCCTCCGCGGTGTCGACGCCGATCAGCTCGATGCCCGCCTGCGGCACCTGGCGCCCCGACGCCATCTGCCCGGCCCGCACCCGCACGCACTGCCCGGCGTACGACAGCCGAAGCGGCCTGGGCGCCTGCGACAGCCGGGTCGCCGCGATCCGCCCGACCTGCGGCGTGATGTCGGCGCGCAGCCCCATCATGCGGTGCGTGTCCGGGTCCATCACCCGGAAGGTCTGGTCGGCGACGGCGGCGCCCGGCCCGGCGAACAGACCGTCCTCGAACTCCAGCAGCGGCGGCTTGACCCGCTGGTAGCCGTGCGCCGCGAAGGCGGCCATCAGCACCTCGACCGAGGCGGCCTCGGTCTCGGCCTCCGGTGGCAGCAGGTCTCGCAGGCCGGCGGGCAGCAGCGCGGGGCTCGGGGCGTCGTTCATGGCCGGGGCTCATGGCAGGTCAGCAAGGAAGCAAGCAAGGCCAGAGGCTCTGCCTCTGGACTCCGCTCAAGGCAATTGCCTTGAGAATCCCCTTCTTAAGTCAAGGGATCAAAGGGTCCTCGGACCCTTTGCAGGTCCAGGGCAGAGCCCTGGCCTTCCTTCAGGCCGCCCGACGCAGCGCATGCTCCGCGCCGACCGCCGCATGCGCCCAGTCCAGCCACGGCAGCAACAGCGCCATGTCCGACGCCTCCACCGTGCCGCCGCCCCACAGCCGGAACCCCGGCGGCGCGTCGCGGAACGCCAGCACGTCCAGCGCCACGCCTTCGGCCTCCAGCATCGCCGCCATACGCTGCGTGGCGGTGCGCTGCGCCACGATGTCGAGGGCCACAAACCATGGCGAGTCGATCGCGAGGCAGATCGACGTGCTCGACCGGGTGGCCGGATCCTCCGCCACGAACCGCGCCCAGCCCGAGCGCGCCACCCACTCGCCCACGGCCGCGAGATTGGCCTGCGAGCGGGCGATCATCGCGGGCAGCCCGCCGACGCGCTCCACCCAGGCGAGGGCGTCGAGCGCGTCGGCCACGCACAGCATCGACGGCGTGTTGATGGTATCGGCGTGGAACAGCCCCTCGTTGAGCACGCCCGCCTCGGTCATGCGGAACAGCTTCGGCAGCGGCCAGGGCGGCGTGTAGGCCCGCAGGCGTTCCGCCGCGCGCGGTCCGATCGCGAGCATGCCGTGTCCCGCCTCGCCGCCCAGCACCTTCTGCCAGGACCAGGTCACCACATCGAGCTTGTGCCAGGGCAGCGCCATGGCGAACGCCGCTGAGGTCGCGTCGCAGATCGCCAGGCCCTCGCGGTCGCCCGGGATCCAGTCGCCGTCCGCGAAGCACACCCCCGCCGTGGTGCCGTTCCAGGCGAACACCACGTCGCGCGCGAAATCCACCTGCGCGAGATCGGGCAGCCGGCCGTTTGGCCCCTCGAGCACGCGGGCGTCGACCGGCAGGTGGGCCGTCGCGTCGACCGCCCAGTGGCGCGAGAAGCTGTCGGTGGACAGCACGTCCACGCCGCGCACGCCGAGCATCGACCACATCGCCATCTCGACCGCGCCGGTGTCCGAGCCCGGCACGATCGCCAGCCGCCAGCCCGCCGGCATGCCGAGCAGCGCGCGCGAGCGCTCGATGACCTCGGCGAGCGCCGCCGTCGGGCCGGGCGCGCGATGGCTGCGCCCGAGCCAGGTCGCGTCCAGCGCCGCGAGCGACCAGCCGGGATGCTTGGTGCACGGCCCGGAGGAGAAGCGCGGGTTGGCGGGGCGCGCATCCGGGCGCGGCACCGCTGGCGGGGGATTGATCATCGATCTCACCATGGAACGGGAATGCCGCGCGCCGCACGGGCGCCGGGATCACGGAGGGGCTCGACCCTGATCAGCCGCCACGGCCGCGTCAACGTGCCTCGCCGCTCTCCAGCCATGTGCGTCCGGGACGCAGACGCGTCCCGGCGCGGCTGGAGCGGCCATGCCGCGAGTGCGGCCTGCGTCAGGTCCGGACGCCTCCGGATCGGAAAGCGGCGCTGCCGGCATGCGCCCGAGCCGGGCAGGTCTCGATTTCAGGTCGTCAAGCCTGCTTCCTCGGCGGCCTCAGCCAGCCTTAACGCAAGTTAATGAATCGTTTAACAAAGTTGAATGCCGCGCGTGCCTGGCCGGCGCAAGGTCTCGCGAAGGGGCGCGAATGGAATGGACTGGCAACAAAGACGAGTGTGGCAGTTCCGCAACGCCGGCTTCCAGTCGACCGAAGCAGGGCGGCCATTACAATCTGTGAGGGCAACCCGGAAACTTTCTGTGCTCTTACAGGCCTGTTCGCGCCACGGCCGCTCTCCGCGGTCTCCAGGTGGCGCATGCATGAAGGACTTAGACACGATGCGGATCCGCTTTGCCCTCCTGGCAACAACCCTCCTCGGCTCGGCGTTCGCTGCCGCCGCCGCCTCGGCGCAGACCGCGCCGCCGATCGACGGCCTCTACATCTCGGCTGGCGCCGGCTACAACCTGCTGCAGGACGAGCACCTGCGCCCCGGCCCGCAGGGCGGAGGCGGTGACGGCATCAGTCAGCACAGCCGCTACCGCTTCGGCGACGGCTTCGACGGCGTGGCCGCGATCGGCTACGGCCTCGGCAACGGCCTGCGCGCCGAGATCGAGGGCCACTACCTGAACAACAACGTCAACAACTACGTCCGCACGCCCGTCGCCTCGAACTCGACCGGCAGCACCGAGAGCTACGGCGGCCTCGCCAACGTGCTCTACGACTTCAACCTCTCCAACTTCGGCCTCGCCGGCATCCCCGTGACGCCCTACGTCGGCGTCGGCGCCGGCTATCTCTGGACGCACCTCAGCCCGTTCACCAGCGCGTTCAACGACGGCACCCTGCTCCGCGTGGGCGGCACCAACGGCAGCGTCGCCTACCAGGGCATCGTCGGCGCCTCCTACGACATCGCGGCCCTGCCCGGCCTGGCCGTGACCGCCGAGTACCGCTACCTCGGCCAGCTGAACCAGGACGCCTACCACGCCACCTACTTCACCGGCCCGGGCACCATCGCGAAGGGCAACGCCAAGTTCGACGAGCAGGCCAACCACGAGCTCATGGTCGGGCTGCGCTACGCCTTCAACACCGCCCCGCCGCCGCCGGCGCCGGCGCCTGCCCCGATGGCGACCCCGCCGGTCACCCCGGCCCGCACCTACCTCGTGTTCTTCGACTGGGACCGCGCCGACCTGACGGAGCGCGCCCGCCAGATCATCCACGAGGCCGCCAACGCCTCGACCCACGTGCAGACCACCCGCATCGAGGTCAACGGCTACACCGATCTGTCCGGCACGGCCGCCTACAACCAGGGCCTGTCGGTGCGTCGCGCCAAGAGCGTCGAGGCCGAGCTGGTCCGCGACGGCGTGCCGCGCGCCGAGATCGGCATCCACGGCTACGGCGAGAGCAACCCGCTCGTGCCGACCGCGCAGGGCGTGCGCGAGCCGCAGAACCGCCGCGTCGAGATCATCCTGCACTGAACCCTTCCTCCGGGACGGGCTGCGAAAGGGGCGCCGCAAGGCGCCCCTTTTTCGTTCGCGGATACCCGCGCCCTGGCATCCGGGCGCGTCCGCGCCGTGCTGTTCCGCCTGCCGCAACGCTCTGCCCCACAGCGGTCGCGACGCCGCCGCCGGGCAGCTCCGGGCGACGGCGTCTTGCACCGGCCTGCCTGCTCCTCTACGCGCCGGACAACCGCCGGGAGCCTTCGCCCTGCCCCTCCGCAGCCTCGTCACGCCGGCACGCCGCGCCGTCCTCCTGCGCTTCCTGAAGTTCGGCACGGTCGGCACGCTGGGCTTCGTGTGGGACACCGTCACGGTGTACGCCACCTCGCCCTGGATCGGCCTGTACGCGGCGGGGCTGGCGGCCTACCTGGTCGCCTGCACGCTCAACTGGCTGCTGAACCGGCTGTGGACGTTCCGTGACCACGAGCACGGCGGGGCCGTCCGGCAGTGGGCGCTGTTCGTCGCGTCGAATGCCGGCGGCTTCGTGCTCAACCGCGGCGCCTTCTTCACCCTGATCGCCACGGTGCCGCTGTGCCGAGCCGAGCCGGTGCTGGCAGTGGCAGCCGGCTCCCTGGCGGGGATGTTCGCCAACTTCACGATGGCCTCGCGCCTGGTGTTCCGGGCGCGCTGAGCCAAGCCTCGCGAGAGGGGCGGCAAGGAAGCCAGCAGGCAAGGCCGGGCTCTGCCCGGACCCGCCAAAGGCCGGAGGCCTTTGGAAACCGCGACTTTGGGGCGGAGTCCTGTCGCCACGGGCCGTGCCGCAGGCCCAGGCGGAGGCCGGTCCAGGGGCGCTGCCCCTGGCGGGTCCAGGGCAGAGCCCTGGCCTTTCAGGTCGAGACTTACCCACCCGGCCCGCGACGTGACACGCACAGGCGTCGCCTTTACGCTCGCGCATCCATCGGTCGGGGCGCACGGCATGAACGAGATCGTCTTCGCGGAGATGCTGCGCGGCGCGAACGTGCAGAACGGCGTGGCCCGCCTGCAGCTTGGCTGCATGGGCGCGGACGGCACGGCGCAGCCCTCCGGGCAGCTCCTGGTGCCGCTGGTCGTGCTGCCGGCGTTCGTGGCGGCGATGGCGGACCTGCTGCGGCAGCTGGAGGCGCGGAGCCGGGACCAGCCGACCTCCTAGCCGGCCCCGACCCGGACGGGCCGGCACAGACCGGATCGCATGAGCCCGGCCAGCGGGCAGCCCTTCGGCGTGCCCGCCCGCGGCCTCAGCCCGGGCCGGCGGCTCCGCTCGCCGCGGCCGCCTTGTCCGGCTCGGCGGGGAAGCTGGGCTCCCAGCCCCCGCCGAGGGCCTTGTAGAGCTGCACCAGGTTCTGCGTGACCGTCACGGTGCTGTCCGCGAGCTGCTGCTGGGCCGCGAGCACGGAGCGCTCCTGGGTCAGCACGTTGAGGAAGTCCGACAGGCCCTGCGTGTAGCGGTCGCGCGCCAGCACCAGGGCACGCTGGTTCTGCTCGACGGCCAGGCGCAGCGAGTCGCGCCGCGCCTGCTCGGCGCCATAGGCGATCAGCGCGTTGTCCACGTCGTGCCAGGCCTGCAGCACCGTCTGCTGGTAGCTGACCGCCGCCTCGCGCTGCTGGGCGTTGTTCAGCGCGAGCTGCCCGCGCAGCTGGCCGCCCTGGAAGATCGGGATCGTGACGTTCGGGCCCAGCGTGTAGCCCTTGTTGCTCCAGAACCCGAGGTCGCGGAACTGCAGCGCGGTGAAGGTCAGGTTCGCCGACAGCGTGACCGACGGGTAGAACGAGGCCACCGCCACGCCGACCGCGGCCGTCGCCGAGTGCAGCTGCGCCTCGGCCTGGCGGATGTCGGGGCGGCGGCGCAGCAGCTCGGAGGGCAGGCCGATCGGCACGCGCGGCGGCACCGGCGGCACCGGCCCCGGAGCCTCCAGCTCGGCGCGCAGCGCGCCCGGCCCCTCGCCCAGCATCAGGCTGAGCGCGTTGATGTTCTGCTGCACCTGCTGCTCGAGCTGCGGCAGCTGCGAGCGCGTCGACTCGACCTGCGCCGCCGCCTGCGCCACGTCGAGGTCCGTGCCGAGGCCTCCGCTGGAGCGCTGCCGGGTCAGCACGAGGCTCTGCTGCTCGGTGACGAGGTTCTCGCGCGCGATCCTGAGCAGCTCCTGGTTGCCGCGCAGCTGCACGTAGTCGCGCGCCACCTCCGCCAGCGCGGAGAGCAGCGTGTTGCGGCGCGCGTCGCCCGACGCCTCGAGCGCCGCGTCCGCGCCCTCGACCGTGCGGCGCACCCTGCCCCACAGGTCGAGCTCGTAGCTGGAGTCGATGCCGTCGGACCACAGGTCGATCGGCGGCACCTGCGTGGAGCCGAACCCGCTGGCGCTCCCGGCAAGGCTGGCCGGCAGCGCACCGCCGATGGCGCTCAGCCCGCGCTGGACCTCCTTCTGGCTGATCTGGTCGCGCTCGTACTGGGCCCTTCCGTTGACCTGGGGGAGCACGTTGACCGAGGACAGGCGGAGCTGCGCCCGGCTTTCCGCGATGCGCAGCGTGTAGATCCTGACGTTGAGGTTCTGGCCGCCGACGCGCTCCTCGAGCGCCGTGAGCTTGTCGTCGCCGAGCAGCTTCCACCAGGCGGGGTCGACGGGCTGCGCCACCGGCAGGCTTGCCTCGTAGGAGGCCGGAACGATGGGCCGGCTCGCGAACCACGAGGTGGGCGACCACACGCTGGGCCGCTTGAAGTCCGGACCGACGGTGCAGCCGCACAGCACCGCCAGCAGCGCGCCCGGCAGTGCCGCGGCGACGCGAGGAGCGCGCCGGCGGGACAGGCACGCTCCGGCGGAGGCCCGCTGCATCGTCCCTGGCATCGTTCCGGGTGTCGGTCCGGCTGGCGGAACCGACGTGCCCCGTGCCCGCAGCGTCGCTCGTGTCCGCAGGGTCACGCAGCCGTTCTCCATCCCTCGGTCACCCGCACCGCACCGGTGACCGATCGGTTCGGTCAGCGTTGACAACCTACCGGGTTCGACCCGATCGTCAATCCGGCCGATCCGCATGGTACGGTTCGTGAGTGTAGAAGCACCGGCGCTGGCGCACCGCATGCCGGCAGGTCACAAGCTTGCGAGCGCCCGGTCCGGGCGGAAGGCAGGAGGAGAGCGCGATGTCCGGCACCGAGGCCCTGTCCCCCGAGAAGGAGCGGCAGATCCTGCGCGGCGCGGGCATGGTGTTCGCCCAGGAAGGCTACGAGGGCGCCAGCATGTCGCGCATCGCCGCCGAGGCCGGGGTGTCGAAGGGAACCCTCTACAACTACTTCGCCGGCAAGGCGGACCTGTTCGCCGCCTTCGTCAACGAGGAGTGCAGCCGCAAGATCGCGGCCCTGTTCGACGGCGCCGACGACGACACCGACCCCGAGGCCGCGCTGCGCCGCATCGGCGAGCGCATGGTGCGCGTGATGGTCTCGCCCACCGGGCTGACCATCTTCCGCGTCACGATGTCCGAGGCCGGCAAGTTCCCGGACCTGGCACGCCTGTTCTACGACGCCGGCCCCGCGCGCGCGACCGGGCACATGGCCGACTGGCTGACGCGCCAGACCCTGGCCGGGCGGCTCGTGGTCGAGGACGCGCGCTTCGCCGCCGACCAGTTCTTCGCCCTGTGCCAGACGCGGATCGGCATGCAGTGCCGCCTGCAGCTGGTCGTCACGCCGAGCGACGCGGAGGTCGAGCGCGTGGTGTCCAGCTCGGTGTCCATGTTCCTGCGCACCTACGCGGCCCCGGCCGCCCTGGCGCACGCCCCGGCCAAGGCACACCCCAACGCTTCGCTCGGAGGACAGGCATGACCGCACCCGACCAGGGCCGCCCGGCCGCGACCGAGGACGTGCCCGCGCCGGACACGGTGCTGGCCGGGGTGCTGCGCCACCTCGACGCCGGCCTGGAGGCTGCGACCGCACGGCTTGTGGAGTTCCTGCGCATCCCCAGCGTCAGCGCGCAGCGCGACCACGACCCCGACTGCGCCCGCGCCGCCGACTGGGCGCGCGCCCGGCTCGAGGCGATCGGCTTCGCGGTGGGCGTGCACGCGACCCAGGGGCAGCCGATCGTGCTCGCCCACCACGACGGCCTGCCACGGGCCGGCGGCGCAGGGGCTGCGCCCGGCCCGCACCTGCTGCTCTACGGCCACTACGACGTGCAGCCCGCGGAGCCGCTGGCGCCGTGGACCAGCCCGCCGTTCGAGCCCGTCGTGGTCGACGGCCCGCGCGGACGGCGCGTGGTCGCGCGCGGCGCCGTGGACGACAAGGGCCAGGTCATGACGTGGCTCGAGGCCCTGCGCGCCTGGCACGAGGTCGCGGGCGGCCCGCCCGTGCGCGTCACCGTGCTGCTGGAAGGCGAGGAGGAGGTCGGCAGCCCCAGCCTGGAGGCGTTCCTGTCCGAGCACCGCGAGGCGCTCGCCGCCGACGTCGCGGTCATCTCCGACACCGGCATGTGGGACATCGACACCCCGGCGATCACCACCCGGCTGCGCGGCCTCGCCTACACGCAGCTCACCGTGCGCGGCGCCTCGCGCGACCTGCACTCCGGCATGTACGGCGGCTCCGCGCCCAACCCGATCGCCGCACTCGCGCGCATCCTGGACGCCCTGCACGACGCCGACGGCCGCGTCGCCCTGCCCGGCTTCTACGACGGCGTCGCCGAGCCCGCGCCCGCCCAGCTCGCCGAATGGCGCGCGCTGGGCTTCGACGAGGCGGCCTTCCTCGCCGGCATCGGCGTGTCGGCCCCGTCCTCGCCGCCCTCGGGCGAGCGCGGCCGCGGCGGCCTGGAGCGGCTGTGGGCCCGCCCGACCGCGGAGGTCAACGGCATCTGGGGCGGCTACCAGGGCCCCGGCAGCAAGACGGTGATCCCGGCCGAGGCAGGCGCCAAGGTGTCCTTCCGCCTGGTGCCCGGCCAGGACCCCGACCGGATCGTCGCCCTGTTCCGCGACTTCGCGGCCGCGCACGCGCCGCCGGGGACCGCCACCACCCTGGAGGCCTACAGCGGCTCGCCGGGCTTCGAGGTGGCGTCCGCCAGCCGCTGGGTGGCCGCCGCGCGCGCCGCCCTGGCCGCCGAGTTCGGCCGGCCCGCGGTGCTGATCGGCTCCGGCGGCTCGATCCCGGTGGTCGAGCAGCTGCGCCGCGTGCTCGGCATCGACAGCCTGCTGGTGGGCTTCGGCCTGGAGGACGACCAGGTGCACGGGCCGGACGAGAAGTTCGAGCTGCGCTGCCTCCACGCGGGGATGCGCTCGCACGCGCGGCTGCTGGCGGCGTTCGCGGAATAGGCCGGCAGGGCAGAGGCGCCGCCCCGTCGCGAACCCCGCCAGGGGCCGGCCCCCGTGCCTCGTCCGCAAGGCGGCCACATGCGCGGCCGGCCTTCCCGCTTCCAACGACCCTGGGGGCATCCATGTCGAAGCGTGTCGTGGCCGCCGTGCTGACGGCGGCCGCCCTGGCGGCGGCGTCGCCCATGGCCCTCGCGCAGACGACGGTCGCGCCCGACGACCCGGCCATCCTCTACTCGCCGGGCAACTGGAGCGTGACCCCCTCCGGGGCGGCCACCCTCAACGCCGGCGCGTACTTCAGCACGCTGTTCACCGGGTCGAGCCTGGCGCTCGGCTTCTCCACCGCCGCCAACCGGGCGCCGCTGCCCCAGCTCTACTACCGGATCGACGGGTACTCCGCGCAGTCGCCCTGGACCCGGGCGGAGGTGGCGCCGAGCATCGCCCCCGCGCTGCCCGCCGACACGGCGGCGCTGCCCTACCACCTGCTGGAGGTGGTGGTGAAGTCGACCTCGGAGGAGCTGCCGCGCTGGTCCACGCCAGGCCCCACCACGGTCGTGTTCGCCGGCCTGACGCTGGCCCGCGGGGCGGTGGCCGCGGCGCCTGCCGCACTGGGCACGCGGGTGCTGTTCTTCGGCGACTCGATCACCGAGGGCGTGCGCACGGTCAACGAGACGGCCCCGCACGACACCGAC
Organism: uncultured Acetobacteraceae bacterium; assembly: GCA_964236585.1. Classification (GTDB taxonomy): domain Bacteria; phylum Pseudomonadota; class Alphaproteobacteria; order Acetobacterales; family Acetobacteraceae; genus CAXSEF01. Next base: position 22,966 of record CAXSFE010000002.1, on the reverse strand, counting down.
CGCAACGACGCCATCATGGGCTGGGCATACGCGCAGCGCGCCCTGCTCGGCGTGGAGGCCGGGGTCATCGGCTTCGGCGGCACCGGCCTGACCGTGTCGGGCAGCGGCGGCGTGCCCGCCCTGCCCGCCACCTACGACCGCCTCCTCCCGGACGTGGCGCGGCGCAGGGACGCTGGCATCGCCCTGGTCGTGCTCAACGAGGGCACCAACGACGTGCACGCGGCGCCGGCAGAGGTCGCGTCGGCGCTGGCGCGCACGCTCGACGGGCTCCTCGCGCTCTACCCGGCCGCGCGGATCGCCGTGCTGCGCCCGTTCGGCGGCATGCAGGCCGACGCGCTGGTGGCCGGCATCGCCCGGTGCGCGGAGCCGGCCAGGGTCGCCTACGTCGACACAACGGGGATGCTCGACCCGGCGTTCGGCGTGGACGGCACGACGCTGCACCCCTCCGGCCCGAACAGCCTGGCGCGCATCGCCCCGCAGGTCGCGACCCGGCTCGCGGCCCTGCTGCACCCGCGGCCCGGAGTTTCGCCGGCCGCCGGACGGCCCTAGGGGAGGCGAGGCAAGGCCAGGGGCTCTGCCCCTGGACCCCGCCAAAGGCTAGCCTTTGGAAACCCGGACTTAAGTGAGGCCGGTCCAGGGGCGGCTCGCCCCTGGCGGGTCTGGGCAGAGCCCAGCCCTGCTTCGCCTGCTGGGATCAACGCAACCGGTCGCCATATAGGTCCGGGGCAGCCTAAAGCGTGGCCATGCCCTCGCGGGCGGACCCGGGCACTGGGCCGGCCTCCAGGGTGCGCAGCAGGGGCTCCAGGTCGCTGGTGACCAGCAGCGGCACCAGCTCGTTGATCTCCTCGTCGGTGCGGTCCCACCAGGCGGTGCGCAGCAGGCGCGCGACCGTGATGGGGTCGAAGCGGCTGCGGACGATGGTGGCGGGATTGCCGGCGACGATCGCGTACGGCGCCACCTCGCCCCGCACGACGCAGCCCGCGCCCACGATCGCGCCGTGGCCGACCTGCGCCCCCGGCATCAGCATCGCGCCCTCGGCGAGCCACACGTCCGAGCCGACGGTGACACCCCTCGCCCTGTGGCACGAGGCGTCCGTCATGTTCGGCCAGTAGGGGCGGAACGAATCGAACGGGTAGGTGCTCGCGTTCGAGCCGACGTGGTTGCCCAGGATGATGGTGACGGCCGCCATCGAGCAGAACCGCCCGATCGAGAGCGGCCCGCCGGCCTCCTCCAGGACCTTCGGGTGCCCGTAGCTGTGGTCGCCCACCGTCCAGGCGTAGCGCGCGATCCGGTCTGCCAGCACCAGGCGGGTGAGGCCTTCGTAGGGCGGGATGTCTCGGCGCATGGATGCCCTGCATTCCTCCGGGTGCCCGACCTATAGCAGCGCGGGCCCGCTTTGGAAGGCCTCCGCCGGATCGCGGCCGGGTCGCACGGCGCCCCCGGCGGCGCGGCGGGCCCGGCGACCCGGGCGGGCGAAGGGCCCAGGGGCGACGGGCGCCGGCGCACGGCGCTGCCGGAACCCCCTGCCGCGGCCGGGCGTTGCGTGCGCTGGCGACATCCCGGAGGATCGGCCGCTTCATGGCGCAGTCTCGCATACGGCTCTGGCCCTTCCTGGTGGGCGTCCCGATCGTTGCGATCGCGCTTCTGGCGGTGTTCTGGCGCTGGGACTGGTTCGTGCCCCTGGTCGAGGCGCAGGCGTCCTCGGCGCTCGGCCGCAAGGTCACCCTCAGCCACCTCCACGTCCACCTCGGCCGCGTCACCACCGTGACCGTCGACGACCCCGTGGTCGCGGAGCCCGCGGACTTCCCCGAGGAGAAGCCGTTCGCCACCGCGCGCACCCTGACCATCAGCGCGGACGTGATGGCCTACATCCGCAGCCGTGCCCTGGTGCTGCCGGTGATCGCCGTCGACGGCGGCCAGGTCGTCGCCACCTCGCTGCCGGACGGGCGCAACAACTGGACGCTGGGCAGCGCGAAGCCGGCCGGGTCCGCGCCGGCGAAGACCAGCGCCACGCCGCAGATCGGCGACCTGCGCATCGCCGACACCCACGTGCAGTTCACCGACGCCAAGGCCAAGTCCGCGGTCGGCCTGGACGTCAGCACGCGCGAGGCCAGCGGCGACACCGGCCCGCGCATCGTGGCCGCCCTGAAGGGCCGCTACTCCGACCAGCCTATCACCGGCGGCCTGGTGGCCGGGGCGCTGCTGAGCCTGCAGGACCGCAAGGAGCCGTATCCGGTCGACCTGCACCTGGAGAACGGGCCGACGAAGGTCACGCTGGTCGGCACGGTCGACGACCCGCTGCACTTCGAGGGCGCGCGGCTCAAGCTCGGGCTGAGCGGGCCGGACATGTCGCTGCTGTTCCCGCTGACCGGCATCCCGATCCCCGAGACCCCGGCGTACAGCATCGCCGGCAACCTCGCCTACGACGCCGGCAAGAAGGCGGTGCAGTTCCACCAGTTCGCCGGCAAGGTCGGCGAGAGCGACCTGGGCGGGGACATCGACGTGGCGATGGGCGGCGAGAAGCCGGTCGTGGACATGAACCTCGAGTCGAGGCGCGTCGACCTGGCCGACCTGGGCGGCTTCATCGGCACCGCCCCGGGCCGCGCCTCCGGCTCGGCGCACGAGGCGCCGGAGACGAAGGAGCGCGTCGCCAAGGCGGAGCACAGCGGCCACTTCCTGCCGGACAAGCCGATCAACCTGCCGGTGGTGAAGGCGGCCGACCTGCACGTGCAGTATCACGGCGACAAGATCATCAACAAGTACGTGCCGATGGACAACATCTCGTTCAGGATCGATGTCGTCGACGGCAAGATCAACGTCCACCCGCTAAAGTTCGGCCTCGGCAACGGCGAGATACTGGCCGACATCGCGATCGACGCGCCGGCCAAGCGGATCAACAGCGACGTGTCGTTCCGCAACCTGAGCCTGGCGAAGATCATGGCGTCGACGCACAGCTTCGCGGGCGACGGCACCGTCACCGGCGAGGCCAAGATCGACGGCGCCGGCACCTCGGTGGCGCAGGTCATGGGCACCGGCAACGGCGGGCTGAAGCTGTCGATGAGCGGCGGCGGCGACCTCAGCGCGCTGCTGCTCAACATCGCCGGGCTGGAGTTCGGCAAGGCGATCCTCTCGGCGCTGGGCATCCCGCAGAAGGCGAAGGTGCAGTGCTTCGTCTCGGACTTCGTGCTGAACAACGGCCTGCTGCACACCAAGGTGTTCCTGCTGCAGACCTCGGAGGAGCGCACCACGGCGACCGGCGACATCAACTTCGACGGCGAGAAGGTTGACCTCGCGCTGGACACCCGCTCGACGCACTTCTCGATCGGTTCGCTGCCGGGGCCGATCAACATCGGCGGCACGCTGTCCTCGCCGAGCGTGATGCCGGGCATCGAGGTGGCCGCCCGCACCGGGGCGGCGGTCGGGCTCGGCATCCTGGCGGGGCCGGCCGCACTGCTGCCGACGATCCAGTTCGGCACCGGCGAGGGCAACGCCTGCGCCCAGGCCGCCGCGGACTCGGCCGCGCCGGTCGTGGCCCACCCGGTGTCCACCCGCTCCGTGGTGACGCCCGTGCGTCGCGCCAGGCACCGCTGATGCAGGACGACCGCTCCGCAGAGGTGTCGCGTCGCGGGTCCGCGGCGGAGCGGCTCGAGACGGCGCTCGACAGGGCGGTCGCAGACGGCCTGGTGCCGCTCGTGGCCGCGGCGGCGGCGACGCGGGACGGCATTTTGTACGAGGGCGCATCCGGGGGCGCATCCGCCGAGGTGGGCGCGGACAGCGTGTTCTGGGTCGCGGCGATGACCGAGCTGGCCACCGCGGTGGTGGCGCTTGCACTGGTGGAGGACGGGCTGCTGCCGCTCCACGGGCCGCTCGGCGTCCTGCTCCCGGAGCTGGCCGCGCCGCAGGTGCTGGAGGGCTTCTCGCGCGACGGCGCGCCGATCCTGCGCCCCGCCTCGCGCCCGGTCACGCTGCATCACCTGCTGACCCACACCGCCGGGGTCGGCTACGAGTTCTGGGACGCCACGCTGCTCCGCTTCCGGCGCCAGACCGGCGCGCCGCCGGCGCTCGCGCGCACGCTCGCGGGCCTGCGGCTGCCGCTGGTGTTCGACCCCGGCCAGCGCTGGCTGTACGGCATGTCCGGCGACTGGGTCGGGCGCGCGATCGAGGCGGCGACCGGCCGGACGCTGCAGGACGTGATGGCCGAGCGCCTGCTGCGGCCGCTGGGGATGGCGGACACCGCCTTCGAGCTGGACGCAGGGCACGCCGTCCGCCTGGTGCCCACCTGCCGGCGCTTCGCGGAGGGCGTGCGCGGCGTCGACCTGCCCTGCGAGCAGGCGGGCGAGTACCGGAGCGGCGGGTCGGGCCTGTTCTCCACGGCGGGCGACATGCTGCGGCTCACGCGGATGCTGCTCGGCCGGGGCGAGCTGGACGGCGCCAGGGTGCTGCGCGCGGACACGGTGTGCGCGATGGCCACGCACCAGATCGGCGGCCTGCGCCCGACGGGCCTGCCCACGGCGCGGCCGGACGTGTCGTGCGACGTCGCGCTGGAGGGCGGGGAGCCGGGCTGGGGCCTGGGCGGGCTCGTGGACACCGCGCCGTCGCCGGGCGGGCGCGGCGTCGGCACCCTCTCCTGGGGCGGCATCACCAACACCTTCTTCTGGGTGGACGCGGCGCGGGGAGTCTGCGGCGTGCTGCTCACGCCGCTGCTGCCGTTCGCCGATCCGGGCGCGCTTTCGGCCAGCCGGGCGTTCGAGGCGGCCGTATATGCCACCCTGCCTTGTCGCTGGGACCGGTGAAGCAAGGGTGAGGCCCTGCCCTCGAGCAGGCGCCTCGAACCCCGCGGGAGGCTTGCCCCTGGAAACCTGGATGTGAGGTCACGCGACGGCAGTCCGCGCAGGGGGTTGTCGCGGGTGGTGCGAGGCGACGTCGCACTGCATGAGACGCTTTGTGGCGGAAAGTTGGGGTGACGCGACGGGGCCGGCCCGGTATGGACGGCTCGCGCCGGCATCGCGGCGCGTCGCAGGACCCGGCCCGCCCGGCCGGAACGAGAGGGCACGCCTTGCTGAACCAGCCTGGGCTGAACCAACCTGGGCTGAGCCAGCGTGGGCTGAACCAGCCGGGCCGGGCGGGCTGATCGCGTGTTCGGCGGCTCCATCGCCGGCCTGCTCGACCTCGCCGGCCGCTCGCCCTTCGTCCAGGCGGGCCTCGTCATCGTCGGCACCTTCATCCTGGAGGACGCCGCGACCGTGCTGGCCGCGATGCGGGTGCAGGACTCCTCGCTGTCATGGATGGTGGCGCTGGGCGCGCTCTACGTCGGCATCGTCGTCGGCGACATGGGGCTGTACGGCCTCGGGCGGCTGGCGGCGAGCTTCCCCCGGCTGCGCGGGCTGGTGGCGCAGCGCCGGCAGGACCACGGGCGGGAGTGGCTGGACCGCCACGTGTTCCGCGTCGTGTTCATCAGCCGGTTCATCCCCGGCGCGCGGCTGCCGACCTACACCGCCTGCGGCTTCCTGTCGGCGAGCTTCCGCCGCTTCGCGCTGGCGGCGGTGATCGCGACGCTGATCTGGACGTCGCTGCTGTTCGGCATCTCGCTGCGCGTCGGGCAGGTGCTGGTGGACTACCTCGGCGCGTGGCGATGGATCGGGGCGATCGGCTTCGCGCTGGTGATCGTGGCGATGGGGCGCATCGTCGCCAGGATGCAGGGGGATACGCCATGAGCGAGACGCTGGACACTCTGGCCGCGAGCGGGGCGCTGGACACTCTGGCCACGCGCACGGCGCACGACCCGGCGACGCGCGAGGGGGCGGCCGCCGCTGCAGGGCGCCGCGGCGGCCTGCCCGACGTCCTCGCCGGCGGCCTGGAGCGGCTGGCGCTGCCGTTCCGCCAGCAGCGGCCGGCGCGGCGCGGCGCCCGCGTGGTGTCCCCGTTCGAGTTCTGGCCGGGCTGGCTGTTCTACATCCCGGTGGTCGCGCACTGGATCGCGCTGGGCCTCCGCCACGGCGGCTTCAGCCTGCCCACCGCGGCGAACCCCCACGTCGCCACCGGCGGGCTGTGCGGCGAAAGCAAGACCTCGATCCTCGACCAGTCGCGCGGCGAGGCGCGCTCGCTGATCGCGCCCTACGTCACCCTGGTCACCGGCGAGGCGGATGCCCTGCGAGCGCGCGCCGCGATGCGCGCCGGCGGCCTCGCCCTGCCGGTCGTGGTCAAGCCGGACATCGGCTGCAACGGCACCGGCGTGCGCCTCGCCTCCGACGAGGCCGCGCTGGCCGGGGCGCTGGCCGCCTTCCCGCGCGGCGTGGCGCTGGTGCTGCAGGAGCTGGTTCCGTGGGAAGGCGAGGCGGGGGTGTTCTACCAGCGCCGGCCCGACGAGGCGCGGGGGCGCCTGACCTCGGTCACGCTCAAGCACGCGCCGTCGGTCAGGGGCGACGGCGCCTCCACCCTGCGCGCGCTGATCCTCGCCCACCCGCGCCACGGCCGGGTGCCCGGCATCTACCTGCCCCGGCTGCGCGCGCGGCTCGAGAGCGTGCCGGCGGCCGGCGAGACCGTCCGGCTGGTGTTCGCCGGCAACCACTGCAAGGGGTCTGAGTTCCGCAACGGCACCGCGCTGGCCACGCCCGCGCTCGCCGAGCGGGTCGACGCGCTGATGCGCTCCCTGCCGGACTTCCACTTCGGGCGGGTGGACCTGCGCTTCCGCGACCTGGACGCGCTGCGCCGCGGCGAGGTGCGGGTGATCGAGATCAACGGCGTCGGCTCCGAGGCCACCCACATCTGGGACCCCCGGACCAGCCTGCGCGAGGCCTACGCCACGCAGTTCGCCCACTACCGCGCGGCGTTCGAGATCGGGCGCGAGATGCGCAGGCGCGGCACCAGGCCGAGCGGGGTGCCGGAGATGGCGCGGCTGTGGCTGCTGCAGCGGCGGCTGATGGGGTCGTATCCGATGAACGACTGAGGGCAGGCAAGGCAAGGTTGAGGCTCTGCCTCAAACTCCGCCAGGGCGAGCCGCCCTGGACCGGCCTCCCTCAAGTCATGCCGGTCCAGGGGCGGCTCGCCCCTGGCGGGTCTGGGCGTAGCTGCCCAAAGGTTCCGATGGCCCGCTTGGGCCATTGGAATGGGCAACGGAGGGAGAGCCCAGGCCTGCTTTCTTCGCCTTCCCTGCCGGCACACTGAACGGTGCAGTTGCCGCGGGCTGCTGCAGGCGCGAGATAGGGGCCGTGGCGGCCGTGTCCAGGCGGCAGGAGCCTCATGGAGAACCGACGATGAGCGACACCCAGAGCGACCTGTTCCAGCCCGTCCAGCTCGGGCCGATCGAGCTGCGCAACCGCGTGGTGATGGCGCCGCTGACCCGCTCGCGCGCCGGCAAGGGCGAGGTGCCGGGCCCGCTGAATGCCGAGTACTACGCCCAGCGCGCCACCGCCGGCCTGATCGTATCCGAGGCGACGCAGATCAGCCAGCAGGGCCAGGGCTACGCCTTCACGCCTGGGATCTTCACCGACGCGCAGGTCGAGGGCTGGCGCGGCGTGACGGAGGCGGTGCACGGCAAGGGCGGGCGCATCTTCGCCCAGCTCTGGCACGTGGGGCGCGTCAGCCACCCGGACCTCCAGCCGGGCAACGGGCTGCCGGTGGCGCCGTCGGCGATAGCACCCGTCGGCAAGGCGTTCACGCCGGAGGGGTTCAAGCCGTTCCTGACGCCGCGGGCGCTGGAGACGGACGAGATCGCGGGCATCGTCGCCGACTACGCCCACGCGGCGGGCTGCGCGAAGCGGGCCGGGTTCGACGGCGTGGAGATCCACGCGGCGAACGGCTACCTGCTCGACCAGTTCATCCGCGACAGCACCAACAAGCGCGCCGACCGCTACGGCGGCAGCATCGAGAACCGCTGCCGCATCGTCGTCGAGGTGGCCGAGGCGGTCACGGGCGTGTGGGGCGGCGGGGAGAGCGTGGGCATCCGTCTGTCGCCGATCACGCCGCAGGTCGGCGAGATCGGGATCGACAGCACCGTCATGGCGACCTACTCGCACCTGGTCGAGCAGCTGGGGCGGTTCGGGCTCGTCTACATGCACGTCATCGAGGGCGTGACCCAGGGCGACCGCACGGAGCCGGGCGGCTACAGCAGCCAGAACCTGCGCCGCCTGTTCCGCGGCCTCTACATGGCCAACAACGGCATCGACCGGGAGATGGCGCTGCGCATGCGCAGCAGCGACGAGGCCGACCTGGTGTGCTTCGGGCGGCCCTACATCTCCAACCCGGACCTGGTGGAGCGGCTGCGCACCGGGGCCGCGATCGCGGAATCGGACAAGGCGACGTGGTACGGCGGGGACGCGCACGGCTATACGGACTACCCGGCGCTGGCGGCAGAGTAACGCCGGGGTTGCGTGAAGGAAGGCCAGGGGCGCTGCCCCTGGACCCCGCCAAAGGCCAAGCCTTTGGAAACCTATACTTAAGTCAAGGGATCAAAGGGTTCTCGGACCCTTTGCGGGTCTGGGCAGAGCCCAGCCTTGCTTGCCTGTCCTGCGTTGGCGCGGGCTGTCACGCCTGGCGTGACGGATCCGGGGGTGTTTCGTCACGCTGCGCGTGACAGAACGAGGGGTTTCCGGGGGTCATGTCACGCGGCGCGTGACGGCGTGGGGCATGCCAGGGGTGCGCGGATGACACAGTCAAAGACGATTGCCCCGTTCGGGACCTGGGAGTCGCCGGTCACGGTGGAGCAGGTGGCGGGGCAGACGGTCGGGCTGGGCTCGCTCGTCGTGGACGGGGACGCGCTGCTGTGGCTGGAGCTGCGGCCGGCGGAGCGGGGGCGCACCGTGCTGGTGCGGCGCGGGGCGGTCGGGGCGGTCGTGGACCTCACGCCGGCGCCGTTCGACGTGGCGTCGCGGGTGCACGAGTACGGCGGGGGCGCGTTCGTGGCGCAGGGCGGGCGGGTCGTGTTCAGCCACAAGGCGGACGGGTCGGTCTGGGTGATCGAGCCGGGCGGGGCGCCGCGGGCGGTGAGCCGGGTGGCGGGGTGCCGGTTCGCGGATTTTTCCCTGCTGCCGGGCGGGCGGTGGGCGGCGTGCGTGCGCGAGGACCACCGCGGAGACGGCGAGGCGGAGGCGGCGCTGGTGGCGCTGGACCTCGGGGCCGGGGTGGAGGCGGAGGCGCAGGAGGGGGTCGTGCTGGTGCGCGGGGCGGACTTCCTGTCGAGCCCGCGGCCCTCGCCGGACGGGACGCGGCTGGCGTGGATCGAGTGGGACCACCCGGACATGCCGTGGGACGCGGCGCGGCTGTGCGTGGCGCCGCTGGAGCTCGGGGCGGGCACAGGCGCTGCGGGCGACGTGCCCCGGGTCGGGGAGGCCGTGCGGCCCCTGGGCGACGGGCGGGAGGCGGCGGTGCAGCCGGGGTGGTCGCCGGACGGGGTGCTGCACGCGTGCTCGGACCGGTCGGGGTGGTGGAACCTGTACCGGGCCGGGCCGGGGGGCGTGGAGGCGGTGTGCCCGATGGCGGCGGAGGTCGGGGCGCCGCACTGGGTGTTCGGGCAGGCGTCGTACCGCTTCGTGGGCGAGGACGCGCCGGGCGGTGCGGGGCCGGCTGGTTGGGGGATCGTGGCGAGCGTGATCTCGGAGGGAAGCGCGCGGCCGGCGCGGATCGTGGACGGGCGGGCGGAGCCGCTCGACGTGCGGGGTGACGCGGGCGGCGCGCGGGTGGGCGGGTGCCCGTGGCCGGTGGCGGGGCGCTGGGCGTGGATGCGGGCGGAGCGCGACCGGCCGAGCGCGGTGATGCTGGGCGGCGAGGTGGTGCGGGCGTCCGGGGCGCCGGCGCTGGAGGCGGGGGACGTGTCGCTCGCGGAGGCGGTGACGTTCCCGGTCGAGGGCGGCGGGGTGGCGCACGCGCTGTTCTACCCGCCGGCGAACGCGCGCTTCGCGGGGCCGGAGGCCGAGCGGCCGCCGCTGATCGTGGTCAGCCACGGCGGGCCGACCAGCATGAGCACGGACGCGTTCTCGATCCGGGTGCAGTGGTGGACGTCGCGGGGCTTCGCGGTGGCGGACGTGAACTACGGCGGGTCGACGGGATTCGGGCGCGCGTATCGGCAGCGGCTCGACGGGCAGTGGGGCGTGGTCGACGTGGCGGACTGCATCGCGGCGGCGCGTCACCTGGCGGCGAGCGGGCGGGTGGACGGGGCGCGCATGGCGATCCGCGGCGGGAGCGCGGGGGGGTTCACGACGCTGGCGGCGCTGGCGGGGTCGGACGTGTTCCGGGCGGGGGCGAGCCACTACGGGGTCGCGGACCTGCGGCTGCTGGCCGGCGACACGCACAAGTTCGAGTCGCGCTACCTCGACGGACTGATCGGGCGGCTGCCGGAGGACGGCGCGGTGTACGACGCGCGCTCGCCGATCAGCCATGTCGAGCGGCTGTCGTGCCCGGTGATCTTCTTCCAGGGGCTCGACGACAAGGTCGTGCCGCCGAACCAGGCGCGGGCGATGGCGGGCGCGATGCGCGCGCGCGGGGTGGCGGCGGCGCTCTACGAGTTCGCCGGCGAGGCGCACGGATTCCGGCAGGCCGGGACGATCCGCAGGGTGCTGGAGCTGGAGCTGGACTTCTACGGGCAGGTGTTCGGGTTCGTGCCGGCCGGCGAGATGGAGCGCGCGGACGTGCGGGTGTGAGGGCGGCGGCCGGGTTTGTTGGCTCTCAGGCAAAGCAAGGCTGGGCTCTGCCCAGACCCGCCAGGGACGAGCCGCCCCTGGACCGGCATGACTTGAGAGGCGAAACTTAAAGGGGTGCCTTTGGCGGGGTCCCTGGCCTTCTCTGCCTTGGGCAGCAGCCTGCGCCAGTCGATCGTGCTGTTCGTGCCAGGGCACAGTCACGGCTTGCCCTGAGTCCTTGCCTTGAAGGAGCGGGATCAAAGGGCCTCCGGCCCTTTGCGGGTCTGGGCAGAGCCCAGCCTTGCTTCCGCTTGGCCACCGCGAGTTGGCGGCGTGCGCAGGGCGCCCATGTCTCCCCTGCCCGGCCGCCGCCGGGCCGCGGGACAGGAGCGGGTGCGATGGACGAGCAGTGGCGCCACCAGGTGCGGATCACGCTGGACGATACGATGGCGCAACGGCTGCGCGCGGACCCGGGCGATCCGGCGCTGGGGCCGCTGCAGGCGGTGCTCGGCGCGCAGCGGGCGACGATGAGGAGCCAGTTCGACGCGTTCTCGGCCTACGTCGCCGAGGCGGAGCGCGAGGGGCCGGACGCATTTCCGCTGTATCGCTGGACGAAGGCGACGCTGGACGACCCGGTGAAGGGCGCGGCGCACGCCAGGAGTTTTGCCCTCCACGTCGCGGGGCAGGAGGTCTACTCGCTGGGCGAGGCGGACACGCTGGCCGCCGGGCTGCAGCCGCTGGTGGGCCAGGGCGTCGTCGCGGGGATGACGCGGCACGACACGAACCCGGCGAACAACATGCCGGTGCCGGCGGAATACCGGTCGTAGGAAGGCAAGGCCAGGGGCGCTGCCCCTGGACCCCGCCAAGGGCTGGGCCCTTGGATCGCCACTCTGGAAGGGGTCACGCCCTGAATGCGGCGGGGTTGGCACGCTTCGCGGCGCGGGCGGGAGGCGGGCGGGTCAGCCCCGCTGGCTGCTCCGGGCCATGGCGTACATCGCCGTCGCCATCTGCTCGACACGTCCGTCCCCGTCGGCCGAGCGCAGCGGCCGCACCCTCTCGACCAGGATCTCCGAGGGGGTGGGCTGGCGGGCGAGGAGCTGCATGGTCTCGTCGATGAAGGCGTCCAGCGGCATGTAGCCGTCCCGCGTCTCCTGGCCCGGCGTCAGCGCGGTCTGCACGCCCGGCGGCACCAGCTCGATGACCTCGACCTTGTCGCGCAACGCGATGCGCAACGAGATCGTGTAGCTGTGGATCGCCGCCTTGGTCGCCGCGTAGACGGGCGCCGCGACGAACGGAACGAAGGCGAGGCCAGAGGTGACGTTGACGATGGCGGCGTCGGGCTGCGCCGCGAGATGGGCGACGAGCGCGTCGGTGAGGCGGATCGGGCCGAGCAGGTTGGTGGCGATCGTCGCCTCCGCGTCCGCCAGGTCGCGCGGCGCCTCCAGCGTTTCGGAGCGCATGATCCCGGCATTGTTGACCAGCACGTTCAGCGCCGGGTGCTCCGCCAGGAGCTGCCTCGTGAAGGCGGCGATGCTCCGCGTGTCCTCGATGTCGAGCAGGCGCGCGTGGATGCCGGGCCGACCGGCAGCGACCTGGTCCAGCGCCTCCTGGCGGCGGCCGGCGACGATCACGGTGTTGCCGAGGTCGTGCAGCCTGTGCGCCAGGGCCGCGCCGATGCCCGACCCGCCGCCCGTGACGAGGATGGTGTTGCCCACAGCCTTCATGGTCGCCGTCCTTTGCCGTTGTGCCTGAGCGATCTAGGTCCGATGGTCTCCATCGGAAAGAAGGCACCGGATCGTGCCATACGCACCGGACGGAGAGTGTGGATGCAGGCCGCGACGAACGAACCCAAGCCCCTGCCGGCGAGCGACTGCGACACCGCGGTCGAGGCGCTGGTCCACGACATCATCGGCAAGGTTGCCGACAGGTGGACCATGCTGGTGCTGGAGGCCCTGCACGAGGGCGGGACGCTGCGCTTCACCCGGCTCGGCAAGGTGGTCGGCCGGGTCAGCCAGAAGATGCTGACGCAGACCCTGCGCCGCATGGAGGAGGACGGCCTGGTGCGGCGCACCGTCCACCCGGTCGTTCCGCCGCACGTCGACTACGCCCTGACCCCGCTCGGCGAGAGCCTGACCGCCGCCTTCTGCGGCGTCTGGCTCTGGGCCGAGAAGCACCACGACGCGGTGGCGCAGGCACGGCACGCCTTCGCGGCCCGGAGGCCGGCCCGGGCCGGCGGCGACCCCGACGTCCCGCAGGCTTCCCTCTAGAGGATGCCACTGATCGGGCGGCGCCCTGCGCTTTCCACAGGAAAAGCAAGACTCTTCTTTTTCTGAAGAAAAAGAAGCAAAAAGACTTTGCCCACGGGGTCACGGACCCAGCGGCCGGCTCCGGAGCTTATGGGGAAAAGTTCTTTGGTTCTTTCTTTCAAGAAAGAACATGCTTCCTGTCCGTCATGACGCGCGGGAAGGAAGCCGGGAGGTTCGTGACAGCCTCCGGGCTTACCGGACTGGAACGGCCTGGGGATGCCGTTTCCTTCCCGTCGGCCCCTCCCGTTCGGGGCGCGCAGTGCGGCTGCGTCGCAGACGGTGGATGGCGTCAGCCGTGCGTCTCCATCCAGCGGCTGATCGCGTCCACCACCTGCCCTTCGATGCCGTAGTAGCCGTGGGGCGTGAGCGATCCGCAGTCGTTCCCCGACCGGGTGGTGCCTCCCGACACCATCAGCACGCGCACGTCCCGGCTGCCGGTCATGGCCGCCGCGATCCGCTGCGCGGCCTGCGGCGGTGCCACGTCGCAGCGGTCGTCGCGGTTGGCGACCACCAGCGCCGGGGCGCGCACCCGCTGCGGGTCGGCGTCGAACACGGTCTCGCCGCTGCCGCCCATCACCGAGACGGACTCGGTCAGGACGACGCCGGCGATGCTCCCGGGCATGGCGTGGGACGCCCCGGCCATCGCCGCGATCGAGCCCTGGCTGGTGCCGAGCAGGAACACCGGGCCTGGCACCTGCCCGTGCGCGAAGTCCGTGAGGTCGCCGACGCGCCGTGCGTAGGCGGGCGAGCTGCGCACGCCCCTGAGGCTGGCGCCGCCGGTCGTGTCGGGGATCAGCACGGCGTAGCCATGGCCGTTCCACAGCGCGCGGGTCCGCACGACGAAGTTGTCGCCGTGCCGGATGCCGCCCCCGCGTTCGAGGCCGACGTTCCCCGTCCCCCCGGGAAGCATCACGATCGTTCCCCGCGGGTGCGCCGGCACGGAGAACAGGATCCGTTGACGCTCCCCGCCGCGGAGCGGCAGGTCGAGGACCCGCTCGCCTGCCACGGGCGCCGGCGGACCGGCTGCCTGCGGTTGCCGCGCCGATGCAACGGCGGGAAGCAGCGTTGCGCAGAGGCAGAGCATCATCGCACGCCCGGGTTCCAGCCTTGCCGCCATGGTTCTGGTCCCTGCGCCTCGCGCCCTGGTTGGACGCGGACCGATCTGCCCGAGCCTGTCGCGGCCGAGCCGGGCAGCCGAGGCTCGCCGTGACGGCGCTCCCTGGTCAGGACCGGTCGCTCATGGCCGTGCGGCCTGGCCGGTTCCCGCTCGACGGTTCCTTGCGGGGCGGCTCGACCCGCCGTGTGTTCGGAACGGCAACGGAGCGATGTCGGGGGCGACCCACCTCCTGCGCGCCGCCACGCCGAACAGCGTCCCTCTGCTCCAGTGTGCCAGGAGCCAGTCGGGGCTGCCAAGCCTGGACGCCATGAGGGATGCCAGCACGACGTGGATCGGCGTCCCCGGCGTGCAGCCGGCCAGGCAGCCGGATGCCGCGCCCATCGATGCCAGGGTGATCGTGTGGTGGTAGCCCCCGGTGTCGGTGTTGGCGGTGTTCGTCGCCTCGTTGTAGCGGGTGATCAGGGTCCGGATCTCGTCCGGGGCGGTGAGATCGCGGCGGTGGCGGCAGAGCCAGAGTGCCGCCGCGAAGTGGCCCGCGTGGGTCCACTCCCGCTTCGGCAGGCTCCGGTCGATCAGGCGCAGGGCGAGGCGTTCGATGCCGGCGTCGTCGGGGACCATCACGGCCTGCCGTCCTTCGGTGAAGGCCCGGCCGGCGCAGGCGGTCCTGCCGGTCGGGCGGGGTGGCAGGTTTGGCGGTCGCGGAAGCCTGCCTCGGCGGATCCTACGGATCAGGTGCACGCGTGAACACCACCGGAAGACGACGGCATCGCTGCCGAAAGTTCCGATGATCCGCCTGGATCGTCGGGGGCAACAGAGTGACGCGGACGGAACGAGTGGCTGACACAGGGTGCCGCCACAGGCAGGCAAGGTCAGGGGCTCTGCCCCTGGACCCCGCCAAGGGCCGGGCCCTTGGATCGCCCTCCTTCAGTGAGGCCGGTCCAGGGGCGGCTCGCCCCTGGCGGGTCTGGGCAGAGCCCAGCCTTGCTTTCTTGCATCGCCGCCGGGCGTGCCGTGGCGGCGCCGGATACCTGCCGCAGTGTTGCCGTTTTCGTGAGGCGTATTGCGGCGTACGCAACACGAGGACCGCCACGATGCGCATCGCCCAGATCGCCCCGCTCCACGAGGCCGTGCCGCCGAAGCTGTATGGCGGGACCGAGCGGGTGGTGTCGTTCCTCACCGAGGAGCTGGTGGCGCTGGGCCACGACGTGACGCTGTTCGCCAGCGGGGATTCGGTGACGAGCGCCACGCTGGCGCCGATCTGGCCGCGGGCGCTGCGGCTCGATCCGGCGATCCGCGACCCGATCGCGCCGCACATGCTGCTGATGGAGGCCGTGCGGCAGAAGGCCGACCAGTTCGACGTGCTGCACTTCCACATGGACTACTGGTCGTTCAGCCTGTTCTCGCGCCAGCCGACGCCGTTCGTGACCACGATGCACGGGCGGCTCGACCTGCCGGAGCTGCAGCCGGTGTTCGATGCGTTCCCGAACGCGCCGGTGGTGTCGATCTCGGACAGCCAGCGGCGTCCGTTGCCGCAGGCGAACTATGTCAGGACGGTGCTGCATGGGCTGCCGAAGGATCTGCTGACGCCGGTGGCGAACGGGGACGGCGGGTACCTGGCGTTCCTCGGGCGGATCGCGCCGGAGAAGCGGCCGGACCGGGCGATCCGGATCGCGCGGGCGTGCGGGATGAAGCTCAAGATCGCGGCCAAGGTGGACGTGGTGGACACGAAGTACTTCGCCGAGGTGATCCAGCCGCTGCTCGGGCCGGACGTCGAGCTGATCGGCGAGATCAATGACGCGCGCAAGCCGGAGTTCCTGTCCGGCGCCAAGGCGCTGCTGATGCCGATCGACTGGCCGGAGCCGTTCGGGCTGGTGATGATCGAGGCGATGGCGTGCGGCACGCCGGTGATCGCGTTCAACCGCGGCTCGGTGCCCGAGGTGGTCGAGGACGGGCTCACCGGGTTCATCGTCGAGGACGAGACGAGCGCGGTCGCGGCGGTGTCGCGGCTGGACACGCTGTCGCGGGTGAAAGTGCGCGCGGAGTTCGAGCGGCGGTTCACGGCGAAGCGGATGGCGGAGGACTACCTCGGCGTCTACCGGCAGCTCGCGCGGGAGAGGACGGGGGGGCTGCGCGTGGTGCGCTGAGGCGGGCGCCGGCCAGGGGTCGCGCGGCGCGGGCGGCGCGACCGGCCGCATGGGACTGCCAGGGGAGCCGGGGCCGGGGGCGCTGCGCCGCTGCCTGGAGGCAGCGGCCTCGCCGGGGGCTGCGGCCCGGGGCGCTTCGCCCGGGCGGAGCCGGCTGGGGGTTGCCCGGACCGTCGGTGACGGGCCGCGGCGGGAGGACCCGGCCCTGCCTGCCGGCGGCGGCGCCCGGAAGGCCGGTCCGTGTCAGGACTGGCGTGCGAACGGCGAGGTTCGTTTCGCACAGTACCAGCCGAGGGCCAGCAGCGCGGCGACGACCGGGGCGGCGGCGACGGTGAAGGTGCCGTCGGGGTAGTCGAGCGCGGTCAGGACGACCACGGTCGCGAGGAAGCCCAGGGTCAGCCACGAGGAGGCCGGCGCGAGCGGCATCCGGAACGCGACCGGCTCGTTCTTCCCGGCCCGGATGCTGGTGCGCAGGCGCATCTGGCAGACCACGATGAAGGACCAGCTGCTGACCACGCCGAGGGACGCGATGTTGAGGAACAGCTCGAACACCTTGGACGGGACGACGTAGTTCAGGACGACGCCGACCAGGTAGATCGCCAGGGTGACGAGGATGCCGCCGTACGGGACCTTCTGCGCGTTCATGCGGGCGACGAAGGCCGGGGCGGCGCCGGTGCTCGCCAGGGCGCGCAGCACGCGGCCGGTGGCGTAGAGGCCGGAGTTCAGGCTCGAGAGGGCCGCGGTCATGACGACGACGTTCATCGCGGTGCCGATGCCGGGCACGCCGAGCGCCTCGAAGAAGGTGACGAAGGGGCTGGTGCCGTCCTTGTAGGCCGACGAGGGCATCAGCAGGACGAGCAGGACCACGGACCCGACGTAGAACAGGCCGATCCGGTAGATCACGCTGTTGATCGCGCGCGGCAGGGTTTCGGCGGCGTCCTGGGCCTCGCCGGCGGCGGTGCCGATCAGCTCGATGCCGGCGTAGGCGAACACAACGCCCTGGACGATGATGATCGCGGGCAGCACGCCGTGCGGGAAGATGCCGCCGCCCTCGGTGACGAGCGCGTATCCGGGGGCGTGGCCGGCGACGGGGTGGCCGAGGCCGAGCAGGACCGTGCCGGTCAGGAGGAAGGCGACCAGGGCGCCGACCTTGATCAGGGAGAACCAGAACTCCAGCTCGCCGAACCATTTGACGGCGACCATGTTGGCGAGGCCGACGATGGCGAGCGCGGCGAGCGCGAACACCCACTGCGGGGTGGCGGAGAACGCGGGCCAGTAGCGCATGTAGAGGGCGGTGGCGGTGATGTCGACGATGCCGGTCATCGCCCAGTTCATGCAGTAGAGCCAGCCGGCGGCGAAGGAGGCGCGCTCGCCGAGGAACTCGGCCGCGTAGGAGACGAAGCTGCCGGAGGTGGGGCGGTGCATGACCAGCTCGCCGAGCGCGCGCAGGATCAGGTACGAGAAGACGCCACAGACCAGGTAGACGAGGGCGAGCGCGGGCCCTGCCGCCTGCAGCCGGCCGCCGGCCCCGAGAAACAGGCCGGTGCCGATGGCGCCGCCGACCGCGATCATCTGCACCTGGCGGGGCTTGAGGCCCTTGGCGTAGCCCTCGTCGTCCGCGGCGGCGGCGGGGTCGGTCATGGGCGGGCTCCGCAGGTGGGTCGGGCAGGGTTGCGCAGGGCGCGGGGGCGACGCAAGGGAGGAAGGCCAGGGCTCTGCCCTGGACCCGCCAGGGCGAGCCGCCCTGGACCGGCCTCCGGAAGGAGGATTCAATCCTGAGTCGGGGTTTCCAAAGGCCTGGCCTTTGGCGGGGTCGAGGGGCGGAGCCCCCGCCTTGCCTTGGCTGCCGCGTCCCATATGCATGTCGGGGCATGGGAGGCGGCGATGTCGGGGTGGACGCAGGCGGCGATGCCGGACCAGTCGGGGCGGGTCGCGGTGGTGACCGGGGCGAGCAGCGGCATCGGCGCCGCGGCGGCCTCGATGCTGGCGGCGAAGGGGGCCGAGGTGGTGCTCGCGGTGCGCGACCAGGCGCGGGGCGATGCGGTGCGCACGCGCATCTTGGCGCGCAACCCGGGGGCGAGGGTGCGGGTGTCGCTGCTGGACCTGGCGGACCTTGCGAGCGTGCGGGCGTTCGCGGGGCGGCTGGACGGGGAGGTGGCGCGGGTCGACGTGCTGCTGAACAACGCGGGGCTGGGGATGCAGCCGCAGCGCGGGGTGACTGCGGACGGGTTCGAGCGGCAGTTCGGCACCAACCACCTGGGGCATTTCGCGCTGACGGGGCTGCTGGTGCCGGCGCTGCTGCGGGCGCCGCTGCCGCGGGTGGTGGGGATCGCGAGCCTGGCGCACCGGCGGGCGCGGATGGATTTCTCCGACCTGATGGGCAAGCGGCGGTATCGCGGGGGGGTGGCGTACGGGCAGTCGAAGCTGGCGAACCTGCTGTTCGCGTTCGAGCTGGACAGGCGGGCGCGGGCGGAGGGGTCGCGGCTCGTGAGCGTGGCGGCGCATCCGGGGCTGGCGGTGACGGGGTTCCTGGCGGCGACGCAGCTGCCGGGGGCGGCGCAGGCGGTGGCGGGCGCGGTGCTGCGGGTGGCGGGGCAGGACGAGGGGCGCGGCGCGCTGCCGGGGGTGTATGCGGCGACGGCGCCGGGGGTGGAGGGGGGCTCGTACTGGGGGCCGGACGGGGTGCTGGAGCTGCGCGGCGCGCCGAAGCGGGCGGCGGTGGCGCGGCAGGCGACGGTGCAGGGGGACTGGGCACGGCTGTGGGCGGTGTCGGAGGGGCTGACGGGGGTGGTGTTTCCGGGGCTGGGGTGAAGGCAAGGAAGCAAGGCTGGGCGCTCCCTCCGCCTGCCATTCCAACGACCCAAGAGGGTCGTCGGAACCTTTGGCAGGCTGCGCCCAGACCCGCCAAAGGCTGGGCCTTTGGAATGCCTCTCCTTAAGGAAGGCCGGTCCAGGGCGGCTCGCCCTGGCGGAGTTTGAGGCAGAGCCTCAACCTTGCCTGCTCCCCTGCCCTGCTACGCCGCCGCCAGCACCCGCGCGCGCATCGGCCGGAGCACCAGGAGTGCCAGGGCGGCGGTGAGGAAGTCCGCGGCGATGGCCAGGGCGAAGACGGGGGTCCAGGTGCCGGTGCCAGCGTGCAGGTAGGAGGCCATCGGGCCGCCCAGCACCGCGCCGACGCCCTGGGCGATGTAGAGGCAGCCGTAGTTCTGGGTGGCCCAGCGGGGGCCGAAGGTGTCGGTCAGGGTGGAGGGGAAGAGGGAGAAGATCTCGCCCCAGCCGAAGAAGACGACGCCGGACAGCAGGGCGAAGGCCAGCGGGTCGGTGCGGCAGGCGAGCCAGGCGGCCATGGCGCAGCCCTCCAGGGCGAAGGCCAGGGCCATGGTGGGCTCGCGGCCGATGCGGTCGGACACCCAGCCGAAGAACGGGCGGGTCAGGCCGTTGGCGAAGCGGTCGAGCGTGAGGGCAAAGGGGATCGCGGCCAGGCCGAACACCGTGGCGTGGGAGAGGCCGAAGTCGGCGGCGAAGGTGGCGAGCTGCGAGGTGACCATCAGGCCGGAGGTCGACATCAGGGTCATCATGGCGAACATCAGCCAGAACACGGGGTGGCGGAGCATCGCGCGCGTGGGGGTGTCGCGGGGGTCGGGGGCGGCGGTCGCGTGGGGGGCGGCGGCGGTGGGGGCGGCGCGCAGGCCGGCCGCGGCGAGGACGCCGATCGTGCCGAAGGCGAGGCCGAACCAGAGGAGCGTGGGGCGGAGGCCGTTGGCGGCCAGGCTGGTGCTGACCGGGAAGGTGGTCAGGATCGCGCCCATGCCGTAGCCGGCGGCGACGACGCCGGCCGCGAAGCCGCGGCGGTCGGGGAACCAGCCGCAGACCAGGCCGACGACGCCGACGTAGACGATGCCGGTGCCGAGGCCGGCGGTGACGCCGTAGGCGAGGTAGAGGCCGAGGAGCGTGGTGGCCTGGGAGGCGAGGACCCAGGCGAGGCCGGTGAGCGCGGCGCCGAGGGCGATGAGGCGGCGGGGGCCGAAGCGCTGCACGAGCCAGCCCTGGAAGGGGGAGAAGAAGGTCTGGCCGACGACGAGGAGGACGAAGGTCCACTGGATCGCGGCGGGGGTGGCGCCGAGGGAGGCGCCGAAGGGGCGGGTGAAGAGGGTCCAGACGTACTGGGGGGAGCTGATCGCCATCATGCAGAGGAGGCCGAGGCCGAGCTGGGTCCAGCGAGCGGTGTCGGCGGTGAAGCGGGGGGGCGCGAGGGCGGTGGCGGACATGGGCGGGCTCCGTGGGCGGGTCTGGCGCACGGGGCATGACGCAAGATCCAAGCCAGGAAGGCCAGGGGCTCTGCCCCTGGACCCCGCCAAGGGAAGCCCCTTGGATGGCTTTGCTTAAGTCATGCCGGTCCAGGGGCGGCTCGCCCCTGGCGGGTCTGGGCAGAGCCCAGCCTTGCTTCCCTACTTGCCAAGCGCCTGGACGATCTCCTCGGTGACCTTCTTGGCGTCGCCGAACAGCATCATGGTGTTGGGGCGGAAGAACAGCTCGTTGTCCACGCCCGCGTAGCCCGAGGCCATGGAGCGCTTGATGAACAGGACGGTGCCGGCCTTTTCCACCTCGAGGATGGGCATGCCGTAGATGGCGGAGGTCTTGTCGGTCTTGGCGGCGGGGTTGGTGACGTCGTTGGCGCCGATGACGAAGGCGACGTCGGCGGAGGCGAACTCGGAGTTGATCTGCTCCAGCTCGAAGACGTCGTCGTAGGGGACGTTGGACTCGGCGAGCAGGACGTTCATGTGGCCGGGCATGCGGCCGGCGACGGGGTGGATGGCGTATTTGACGTCCACGCCCTCGGCCTTGAGGACGTCGCCCATCTCGCGCAGCGCGTGCTGGGCCTGGGCCACGGCCATGCCGTAGCCGGGGACGACGATGACCTTGGACGCGTTCTTCATGATGAAGGCGGCGTCGTCGGCGGCGCCGGAGCGGACGGAGCGCTCGCCGTGGGCGGCGCCGGGGCCGGCGGCGGCACCTCCGGTGGTGCCGAAGCCGCCGAGGAGCACGTTGAAGATCGAGCGGTTCATGCCCTTGCACATGACGTAGGACAGGATCGCGCCGGACGCGCCGACGAGGGCGCCGGTGATGATGAGCGCCAGGTTCTCGATGGTGAAGCCGATGCCGCAGGCGGCCCAGCCGGAGTAGCTGTTCAGCATGGAGACGACGACGGGCATGTCGGCGCCGCCGATCGGCAGGATCAGCAGGAAGCCGAGCGCCAGGGCGACCAGGGCGACGAGCCAGAATACGACCTGGCTGGAGGTCGCGACGAAGACGACGATCAGGGCGACGGCGAGGACGCCGAGGGCCGCGTTGAGGATGTGCTGGCCCTTGAAGGTCAGCGGGTTGCCCTTGACCAGGCCCTGGAGCTTGGCGAAGGCGACGAGGGAGCCGGTGAAAGTGATGGCGCCGATGGCCAGGCCGATCGACATCTCGATCAGGCTCTCGGTGTGGATGGCGCCGGGGGTGCCGATGCCGAAGGCCACGGGGGCGTTCAGCGCGGCGGCGGCGACGAAGACGGCGGCGAGGCCGACGAGGGAGTGGAAGGCGGCGACGAGCTGGGGCAGCGCGGTCATCTGGATGCGGCGCGCGACGACGACGCCGACGGCGCCGCCGATGGCGATGCCGGCGATGATCAGGACGTAGCCCTGGCCGGAGAAGCCCTGGCGCAGGAGGGTGGCGACGATGGCCACCGTCATGCCGGCGATGCCGAAGCGGTTGCCGGTGCGCGAGGTCGAGGGGTGGGAGAGGCCGCGCAGTGCCAGGATGAAGAGGACGGCGGCGACGAGGTAGGCGAGCGCGGTCAGGCTGGGGGACATGGCTTGGGTTACTTCCGGGCGCGGAACATGGACAGCATGCGCTGCGTGACGGTGAAGCCGCCGAAGATGTTGATCGACGCGAGCACGACGGCGAGGAAGCCGAACAGCGGGGCGGCGATGCCGTGGCCGAGGCCGGCGGCGAGCATGGCGCCGACGATGATCACCGAGGAGATCGCGTTGGTGACCGCCATCAGCGGGGAGTGCAGCGCGGGGGTGACGTTCCAGACGACGTAGTAGCCGACGAAGCAGGCCATGAGGAACACGGCGAGCAGGAAGACGAAGGGCTCGACGGCGGCGCCGATGGGGGCGAGGGCGTCGGCCTGGGTGGCGGCGGAGTTGGCCATCAGGCGGAGCTGGCCGGCGAGGTTGGCGGCCTGGGCGGAGAGGCCGTCGGCCTGCTGCGCGAGGGTGTCGGGGTTCATGGGCGCGTCTCCGGGGACTGCTCGGACGGCATCGGCGAGGGGGCGGCGGGCGTCGCGCCGGGCGGGGTGAAGTCGGTGGCGGCCTGGGCGCTGGCGTCGGCCGGGGCGGCGTCGGCGGACTGCATCAGCTCGCCGGCGGGGACCTCCGGCATCGGGACGGCAGGCGTGCCGGGCGGGGTGAAGCTCAGGCCCTGCGCGGCGAGCGCGGGGTCGGCGTCGTCGGGGGGTGCGGCCATCGGCGCGCCTCCCGGGGGTGCCGCGGCGGGGGGTGCTGCCGCTGCGGGGACGAGGGTGGCGGCGGGCTCGTGCGGGATGCGCAGGGCGCGCAGGCCGAATTCGCGGCCGATCGCGATCATCATGTGGCCAACGACCGGATGCAAATGCATGTGCTTGTGCGCGTCGGCGTGGTCGAGGCGCAGGCCGGTGGCGGCAAAGGCGGCGAACTGCGCCCGGATTTCCGCCGCGAGCTGGCGCCGCGCCGTGCGGTTGAAGGCATAGCGCAGGCCGAGG
>CAXSFE010000001.1:0-101278 GCA_964236585.1 uncultured Acetobacteraceae bacterium | reverse complement strand
CACTCCACAACGTCAAAACAGGGAATGCGCATCCGTGCAATCCTAAAACGCTCTAATCGCCACGAAAGCATATGCTGGTGGCCATGCCAGACACCATCCCGGGCGTGCGGGCCAGAGGCCGTGGTCGGCCACGCAAGCACCCGGACAGACTGCGTGCTGATAAGGGCTACGACCTTCAGCACTGCCATCGAGAGTGTCGGGCCTGTGGGATCAAGCCATGGATTGCGCGGCGTAGAACGGAGAGCAGTCAACGTCTCGGACGGCATCAATAGATGGTGAAATGGGCGTTTACTTGGTTCAACCGCTATCAACGGCTGGCGAAAGCTTTCAAGGCAAGTATCGTTCCCGCAACTGCGCTCCTCTGCGCCGTATCAGCCATGATCCTGACTAGACAGCTAAATCATTTAGGTATAATACCGAATTATACAACGGAAAGTTATGTATCTGTCTAGTGAATAATTAGCAGTGAGACCACCAATAATATTCCCGTGACCCGATAGTCTGTCATGCTGTCAATTTTCCAACACGTAGGCTTGGATTGTTCGACACGAACACCCGATAGTTAAGCCGATGCAGTTCAGTGAAAGTCAGCATCACCGCCACCAGCAGGCTTGTAAGCGATGCAGCAAAATAGCCATACCCGTACCATTGATCTCCAAAGTAAAGCAGAAGGGTCGGAAGCGCTGAGTTCAGCCCGAGGAAAACCAGAACCACGACAAGCTGCGTGCGGCGAGCATCAAGATAAGCCAGCACCACAAGCAGGCAAAGCAGCTGAGTATGAAACAGTGCACCCAGCACGCCGAATCGGAAAATCGGGTGCTGCTGCTCTGTCATCCAGCCAATCTGCACCAATGCTGGTCCTGCCAAAATCGTGACTGCTGCTACCAATCCTTCCAATACCAGCAGCGACAATCCCGCTCGCAGCACAGTCGCGATGATCGTGCGACGCAGGAACTCGAGCCGCGCGAGGCGGGCGCCCTGCAATAATTCATCGAAGTAGCGGCGGTAGTGGACAAAGAAATCCGTCTCAATTGCAACGAAGAACATAGCGATACCCGGCACCATGACCAAATAAGCGATAAACATCGCGCTGTCGTAGGCAGGAAAGTCGCGCAGGCCACTGTCAAGGCGTTCGGCTCCAGGAAAGAACCACATGACCCACTTGTCCGCCCAAGGTGCAGCGGCGGCCACAAGCCCGATGATTGCCAAGCTGGGAAAACCTCGCGCTGCCTCCCACGTCGTCCGCCAAGCGAGTGGACGCCACGGAAATTCCGTCAGGATGCGTGCGCCACCAAGAATCGCAATAATAGAAGTTCCCAGCGTGAAACCACCCAGCAACCCACCCGCACCGAGTGGGCGTGCCAGCACCGCACAGATGCAAGCCACGACCATACCGAGCGCCACAATACCAAGAGAAAGTCGGAAATCTTTCAAGACCGAGAGAAACGTAATTGTAACCCAGAGACCAATCAAAGATGTGTAGCTGGCAATTGCCACGAAGCGAAGTTCCCAGGGCAGCCGAACCAGCAGGCCCCAGAATATGATTATTGGCAACGTCTGCAACGCCACCGAGGCAGACAGGGCCTGCAGGTAAGTGCTGCCGATAGTCTCAATGTCGCCGTCAAAGATGCGATCGGCGGTGATGCGCGTCGCCACCACGGTCACCGGCGAGGTGAGTACCAGCGAGAAGCAGAAATTGTACGACAGAATGGCACGGAACGCCTCCTGGTCAGCCGGATCACCATGCATCCGGCTGAGCGCATCGGTGAGCAGGATTGCCAATACGGTAAGCAACCACGGTCCGGACGTCACCGCGGCTGCGGCGAGATAGGCCTGCGCACTCCCTGCAAGATCGTCACGCCGTGTCAGCCGCCTCAGGACAAAACCGATGCCCGCCATGGTGCGCCTTTATGCTCGTGGCTTGTTGGAAATGTCTGCCGGGATTGGCGGCGTCGCATCAGGTCGGTCCTGGACATCCCACCGAGCCATGCCTGATGTCGCCACCGTCGCGGTGGTATCCGGCAGGTACCCGGAAGACATACTGCAGAACGACACCGACCCTTCCCGCGTTGGCAGCCTGAAATCGACAGGTGCAATTGTCGCGGTGTGGGAAGCCGCCATCGCCGCTGCATAGATGCGGGCATAGCTGGCATCGCAGTCGGTCTTAAGATATCTGGCCCGGATCCGACTCTGGATGGACGCTGCAGCTCGAGCGCGGCGTGGCGCATCGAGCAGCAACGCGGCGATTGCCTCCGCTGTGGCAGCAGGATCGGCAACCGGTGTCACCACTCCACCCGGCCCAAGACCATCGGGCGCCAGCGGATCGCCTTCGATCATCTCACGGCACGCGCCCACGTCGGTGGCAACGCACGGCACCCCGGCGGCACCAGCTTCCAGGATCGTCAACGGCTGTGCCTCGCTGATCGAAGTGAGAACGTTGACGTCGATCCGTCCCAGCCAGTCCATCACGGACACACGTCCGCGAAAGAACACCGTGTCCGCAAGACCGAGTTCGGCAACAAGCATCACGCATTCCTGGGCGTAGACAGGATCCTCTTCCTGCGGGCCCAGGATCTCCACCCTGACTTCCGGCACTCGGCGACGCAGGATGGCTGCGGCGCGGATCAAAGTCTTTATGTCCTTGATCGGCACCACGCGGCCAATCAGCGCCACAGTGGGGGGATGGCCGGACTGCCGAGAAACAGCGGCATAGCGATCGGCATCGATACCGTTCGGCACGATGCCAAGCCTCGAAGGGTTAGCGCCATCACGCCGCTGCAGGGCCTGGTTGCCGCGGTACAACGTCAGGATCGGATCTGCAGCAGCATAGGTGAGACGGGAAAAACACTCGAACGCGCCAACCCACAAGTCGCGCAGATCGCGTTGCAGCTTCTCCGGTGCCAAGCTGTTCTCGGCGTCCCGGAACAGCCAGTCGGCCATCGCCACTTCGATTCTTCGTTCGTTGGTGTAGATGCCGTGCTCGCTCAGGATCAAGGGCCGGCCAGTGGTCACGGCAAAGCGGGCGCCAAGCAGGCCGCCGAACCCGGTGGACACCGAGTGGTAGCAGCGGGCCGGTACCGTGGGCAGCAGCATGACCGACAGCGCAGCATTCAGCAGGCTGCGCCAGGTCCAGAAGAAGTCGAGGAACGAGGCATCGGGTACCAGGCGCGCATACGCACTGCACGCTGCTGCGAAGGCAGCAGGGCTGTCGAGCAGGGCGCGGCGGCCCAGCCTACCGCCCGCACGACGTTGTGCCCTCTCGAAGCCGGCAAGGTCCTCCTGCACGGCGGTTCCCGCTGCCAGCCGATCAAGCAGCGCAAATGCCTCCGGCGGGACCTCGCGAACAGCCTGGCCGAGCGGCGGATCCTGCAGCGGCAGGTCGATCAGGCGACGCAGGTTCAGCGGTGGTTTGTAGCGCTGCGGCCGGGCGCGACTGTCCGGCACCATAGAGACGACATCGAACACCAGGTCAGGATGCGCCGAGAGGAGATCATGCACCCAGGACGACACACCACCCGCGACATACGGATAGGTGCCCTCCAACAACAGGCAGACATCGGCAGGCGGCAGAACGCTTCCACGGTCCACACCCGACCCGACGCTCACGACGCAGCCTCTTCGAGGCCTGGCGACGTGGCAAGCCACAGGCCGAACGATGCAGCCAGCGGCGATCCCTCTTGGACCGTTGGACGAAGCACAGCCTCATGCTCGGCGATCAGCTGGGACACCTGGCCGATCTCCTGCCTGCGATACAGACACTCGGCCAGCCAGCCGATCAGCGACGGGGTGGCCAAGCCGCGCGCCATGGCAGCCCGCATGGCGGCAATGGCATCATCCAGACGCCCGACCTGCATCAGGTCGCGCCCGAGGGCCGCCTGAACGTCGGAGTCGTCGGGCTGCGAGGCGAGATGTGTCCGGTAGAGATCCACCGCCTCTGCACGAACCGCGGCACTGCGCGACAGATCGAGCAGACCGCTGTTGGCCAGCTCGTCCAGATGACGTGCAAGCGACAGCAACGCAGTCATCTCGCCTGACAGGGCTGCACGGCGCAGCTTGGCCCCTTGCGTCTCGAACCTTGCCTCCACCATCGCCAGGCCTGCTGCAGCCTGGGCACGCAGGCCTGGAGTCACGCTGGACAACGCCTCACGCAGCAACGGCGCGAAGCCGGGGCGAAACTCGCGGCTCATCAGCACGACAACCCGCTCCTGCTGCTCCAGGCTGCCCCAGCGCAGGATATCGGCAAACGCCGCAACCCTGCTCGTGCTCCTGTCGGCGGCGGCACGGTCCAGTGCGGCAACCTGACGCACCACCGGATCGGTCCCGGTCTCGGGAAACAGGTGGCTCCGCCATGTCGCATCGCTGCGAGTGCCCCGTCGCAGCAGCGGCGCCACAACCAGCACCAGCACGCCCGTCACGGCGGCAAACGGTCCCAGTGCCGGCAGAAGCGGCCGCAGCAACCGCAGCACTGCCAGCCCAAGGCCCTCCTCCGTCACAGGGCAACGCAGCGCGACCACCGGAAGCGCACAGGTGCTCGCATGCAGCACCAGGAACAGCAGCGGCCGGCCCGAGAGCATGGCAGCAATCCCAAGCCCCTGCCCCACGAGCACCAGCCCCAAAGCCAGGCGCGCCCTCATGCCGCGTGCTCCAAACCGGACCGGCCATCGTGCAGTGTCACGCTGCGAACGATGACCTGGCCGATCTGCTGCGGATCGCCAAGTGCGAAGGTTGCCCGGAGCCGGTCCGCAGCGATCTCTGCCCCGACATGATCGGTACCAGGCAGCAGCACGCTGAAACGACGCTGGTCGAGCAGCACTTCCAGCATCATGTCGGTATCGCGAAAGCTGTCCTCAAGCAGACGCCTCACCCAGTCCGTACCGGCCGCATGGTCCTGTGGTTCTGCGGCTTGTCCGTCTCCCACCTCCACGGTCAGCAGCGACAGGTCAAAACCCAGCCGAGCCGCCAACCCGGTCAGATAACCGATCATCCGCTCGCTGTGGTGAGCCGACACGAGGCGACCGCCCCCCACCGTAAAACGCTCGTCCCTGGCCTGCACGAAGGCATCGGCGTGCATGAGCGCGGTGCCGACCCAGGCGCACACGGCCTGGAAGTTTGCCACGGTGTCCAGGTGAAGACGTGCAAAGCCGATCTCCTCGACCTTGAGCATGCCGAGCACCGCACCCGGTACCGCGCCATCGCCGGGTGCGGTGATCGGCGCTGCAAGGACCCCCTGCCGGGCCAGCACCTCGGCGTCGGCAACCCGGCTGGCGACGAGTGTGGCACGTCGCCCCACCACGGCCTCGAACAACGGACCAGGACCGATCCGGTCGGCCAGCCCATCATCGGCACGGCGTCCCTCGCTCGCCGCAAGATGCAGGGTGTCTCCCTCAAGCAGGTAGATCGAGCAGCGCGTGCACTCCGTCGCGGCGCGCAGCAGCGCGGGTGCGTTGCTCAGCACGTCGGGCATGTCGGGACCCAGGCCCCGCGC
Organism: uncultured Acetobacteraceae bacterium; assembly: GCA_964236585.1. Taxonomy (GTDB): domain Bacteria; phylum Pseudomonadota; class Alphaproteobacteria; order Acetobacterales; family Acetobacteraceae; genus CAXSEF01. Next base: position 95,793 of record CAXSFE010000001.1, on the reverse strand, counting down.
CGCCTCGTAGATGGACGATGCGGTGCGGAGCTGTCCCGCCACCTTGCCCTCCAGGACGGCCAGCGACGCGGACAACCTGCCAGCCGCAGCCACGGTCACCGAAAGCTCCTGGCGCGCGCGGAACGCCGCGCGCTCCGCCGCAGCAGCCCGTGCGCGCAGTCGACTGGCAATGCCTCCCACCACCAGAGCGCAGGCAAGCCAGAGCACCGGATCGGTCGCCACCTCGCGCAGGTAGACGATGCTGTCCTGCCCGAAACCCTGCTGCGGCAGGTGACCGCCATATCGTGCTGCAATCGCCAGCAGGGCGACCAGGGCACCCTGCCCCAGCCCGTACTGGGCAGACACCAGCAGGACGACAAAACCGAATGGGCTGGGCTGGACGGCTCCGAAGCGGGTTCCGCCAGTCGTCGCAGCGTCGATCGCCAGCAGCACCGCCAGCATGACTGCGCCCTCCGCAACCCCATGCCATCGGCCGTACACCCTGAGCGGCGAAGCCCGGCTGAGGGTGTCGGCAGAAACCGCGGCATGGCGGTCGACCACGATGGCATCGGGCATGATCAATGCGTCCCCATTCCGAACCGCCACAGCAGGAAGGCGCTGGCCTGCCAGACGACACGGCTCTGTTGCGCCAAAGACGGCGCAAGGCTGCCCTCGACTCCAAAACTCAGCGCTCTCGCTTCGTCCTCGGCGCGGGCATACCGCAGTCTTGCGACAGGACCGCTGCCGCCGTAGCGGTCGATCGCGTAGCCCCCGGTCGCGGTCAGCAGCCCGGGACCGACCAGGCGCTCGACCGTCGCCTCGGCCGCGTGGATCTCGCGGCGTCGCACGTCCAGCGGCGGCAGCCCTCTGCCATACGGCGTCGCGACGCTCGAGATGTACTCCGACGCGAGCTGGTAGCCGACACGCGCCGCCCAGCCCTGAGGCAGAACCCAACCGACCGCACGCGCCGGCACGGTCCAGGTCAGCCCTGCGGTGACGATCCCGCCCTTGGTCAGGTCGCGCTGTGCCGGAATGCCGTAGCGCTCGCCGCCACCACCCAGTTCCGCTGCAACGGCCGGCGACAGCTGCCACTCCTGCTGCACCTCGATCAGGTCGCGCGACGCGTTGGCGCGCAACGACGTCAACGTGTCCCAGTAGGGCCTCTTGTAGTCGCCGGAGAACGTGGTCGTGCCCCAGGCCCAGGTGACACGATGCTGTGCGGCAAAACCCGGGCCACCGTCGGCCAGATGCACAGCCACGCGCGTGGTATCGTCCGCACCCCAGGTCCTGGTCACCCCGAACTCGGATCTGACCCGCGTCGTGTCGATTGCGCCGCCCGTGAGGCCGTCGCTGCGAAGCACGTTGCGCGCACTCTCATGACGGGTCTCCTGCGCAATGTCGGCGCGCCACTCCTCGGACAGCGGTGCTGCACCGTTCAGCAGCACGCTCTGCGTTCGCTCGCCTCCTGTGGACGCGGTGACGAACACGTCGGTGCGCAACAGAGGCCCCACCCGCAGGCCGAGCGCATCACGCGCGCGCGCTATCTCCTCGGCTCCGGGATTGTCGGACAGGATCTGGTCGTACAGCGTCAACCCGCTGTGCCAGCGGCCGGCCTGCTCATCAAGCGACGCAAGGCCGGCAAGCAGGTCGACGTCGTCCGGCCGGTCCTGCAGCGCCGTCGCCAGCCTGGCCTGCGCCGCCCTGGTTTCCCCGTGCTGCGCCTGCAGTTGCGCCTGCAGGATCATCAGCCGGCGCTGCTCCCAGGCAGGGCTTCCTCCTGCCGACCCCTGCGGCGTCAGCAGCACCCCGCCAGCGACCGTCGTGACGGCGGCAGACCCGGTCAGGCGCAGCCGCACGGTGTCGTAGCCGATCGCGACGCTTTCGATCAGCCCGCCCATGCGCGACAACTGCTCGGCGAGGGCAGGCGACACCGCGCCGTCCAGGACCACCACGACATCGCGGCCGTGCGTCTCGGCGCTGCGTGGGTGAAGCGCGCCAAAAGTGACCGTGACCGGCATCGCATCTGCCCCGGGAGGCTGCACATCCGACTGCGGAAATGCCGTCCCTGCCGCCCTGACAGACGAACCAGGAAAGAGCGTTGCGGATGCCAGAATCCATAGCGAGGCCGCGACGAAACGTGACCGGGATCGACACTGCATCGAGGCTGCATGGCAGATGGCACAAGGCATTGCCGGCGATGTCCTGTCCTGGGACGCATGTCGCAACGGAAAGGACCCGCTGGCCGCCTCGAAAGGATAACCGCAGAATGCTTGACCAGCCTTTAACGGGACGGACAGCAACGTCGACGAGCATTAACCGGCGTTTCAGTTTCTTCCGTTAACTCTGCGGCAGGCGACCCCCGCGAGGCCGCAGCCAGCCACGGAACCTGCCCCGATGCCGTCCGAACCCCTGCCGCTGGCAAGCCGTCTCTCCGCCGATAGCCGCGGCATCCCTGCCCGCGAGGTCGGACTTCATGGCCGGCGTGGGATGCTGGGTCGTGCGGCCGCCCTGATGTTCGGTGCCGCCTTCGGACGTCCGGCGACATCCCTGGCCGCAAGCTCCGACCGCTTCGTCATCTGCTACGCCGCCGAGATCCCGGCTGACGCCTTGGCGTCCTGCCGGTGGGTGGTGCTCGACGGCGACCATCACCCGGACCTGACACCACTGCATGCGGCCGGCGCCACCACCTACGGCTACGTCAGCGTCGGCGAGATCGAGCGGACCCGCCGGCATTTCACCGAAGCTGCCGCGGCTGGGCTGCTGCTGGACGCCAATCCGAACTGGCCCGACAGCCGCTACATCGATCTTCGCCGGCCCGAGTGGGAGGCACTGCTGCTGGACCGGATCCTGCCCGCGGTGCTGGACCAGGGTTTCGACGGCATATTCCTGGACACCCTCGACGATGCCGCATTCCTGGAGACACGCGACCCCGTGCACTGCGCCGGCATGACGCAGGCAGCCGCCCGCCTGGTGCGTGCCATGCACCAGCGCTTTCCCGACGCCAAGCTGATGCTGAACCGCGCCTACGAGATCCAGCCCCTGGTCTGCGCCTCCCTGGACTCCGTCCTCGCCGAGAGCATCTATGGCGGCTACGACTTCGCCCGGAAACGCTGCCGCACGCAGTCCCCGATGGACGTGCGCTGGCAGCTCGACCGGCTCGCCGACCTCCGCCAACGCGCGCCTGACGTCCGCGTCTTCACCGTCGACTACTGGAACCCGCACGACCTGTCCGGCCAGCGACGCATCTATGCCCAGCAGCGCCGCAACGGCTTCGTCCCCTACGTCGCCACCATCGACCTCCAGCATGTCGTAGCGGAGCCGAACCGGTGACCTCGTCCCTGCAGGACGGCATCACGCCCGGGGCAGGGCGCCTGTCGCGCCGTGCGCTCCTGCTGGGCGGCGCGGCACTGTCCAGCCTCGGCGCCGCCTCGCCACCACGTCACGTCCCGGTCGTGGCCACAAGAACCGTCGCCACACCCGCTGTCCTGCCCTTCGCACCCCGCAAGGTGCCGCGCCGCGTCCTGGCACTGTACGACGGCGCCGTGGAGCCGCATCTCTACGCCGCCCCGATCCATACCCATGCCGCCCTGCCCCTCGAGTACCTCGGCCTGACGGTGCAGTTCCACGACATCCAGGCCTCGCTTCCCGCCTGGGACGACCCTGACCTGCGCGGCGTGGTGACCTGGTTCCCAGAGCCATGCGTGCAGGACTTCGCGGGGTTCGTCACCTGGGCCGAGCACCTGATCGGCTCCGGCCGCAAACTCGTCGTGCTCGGCGACCTCGCCCCGAAACCGGGCACCCTCAGCGAGGCGGCCGCCGACTCCCTGCAGGCCAGGCTGCTGGCCACCCTGCACATGCGATCCCAAGGCGGCTGGCTGCCCGTCACCGAAACCGACCGGATCGTGCACGCGGAACCGGATGGGCGGATCGGTTTCGAGCACGGCTTCAACGGCGAGGCGCTGCCCCCCTTCGAACTGTTCGAGCCGACGGACTCGTCCGTGCGCTCCTGGCTCGTGGTGGAGCGCGCAGGTCCGCCGCAGCGCAGCCATCTGGTGACCATCAGCCAGGCCGGCGGCTTCGTCGCCCCGGGCTACGCGCGCGCCAGCGACAACGTCAATGCGGCCTATCCCTGGCGCATCGACCCGTTCGCCTTCTTCGAGGCAGCACTAGACACCGCCGACCTGCCGCGCGGCGACAGCACGACCCTGTGCGGCCGTCGCATGTACTACAGCCACATCGACGGTGACGGCTGGCGCTCGATCAGCCAGGTGCATCTTCCCGGCGGCACACGCGCCAGCACCGCCGAAATCCTGCTCAGCGAGGTGATCGCGCCCAACCCCGATCTGCCCGTGACCGTGGCACCCATCGCCGAGGACCTGGGCGCGATGCTGCCGGGCGGTGACCACGCGGCCGAGACCGCGCGCGCGCTCTTCGCCCTCAGGCAGGTCGAGGTCGGCAGCCATACCTTCAGCCACCCGTTCGACTGGGGCTTCTTCGCCGACTGGACACCCGAAAAGGAGCGTCCCTACGCGGCAAGCTACCTGCGCATGGCCGTCGACGGAGCGGTCTGCCAGGGCGACGCCGCCGACCAGAACAACCCCGCAAAGAAAGGCGCACAGACGGAGTCCTACAGCGTTCCCCGCGCCTATGGGGACCAGCCATTCTCGTTGCATACCGAGATCGACGAGGCCGCACGTACGATCGAGGCGCTGGCCCCGGCCGGAAAGCGCTGCGCGATCCTGCAGTGGAGCGGCAACTGCCTGCCCTTCGCCGCAGCCATGACTGCCGTCGAGCAGGCTGGCCTCGGCAACATCAACGGCGGCGACAGCCGCTTCGACGACGACCATCCGACGGTCTCGGCGGTCGCCCCGGTCGGCCTGCGCCATCCCGACGGCCAGATCCAGATCTACTCGTCGAACAGCAACGAGAACACCTACACCGAGCTGTGGACCGATCGCTACTTCGGCTTTCGTGACCTTCCGATCACCTGGCAACGCACTGAAAGCCCACGGCGCCTCAAGCCGATGAACCTGTACTATCACATGTACTCCGGGGAGCGTCACGCCAGCCTGGATGCCCTGCTGGCCAACATCGCCTTCCTGCGTGGCCAGGAGTTCATCGGGGTACGCACCAGCCGCTTCGCCGCCGCGGCCCACGGCACGTTCGGACTGCAGCTGGTGCAGGAGGCGCCGCAGGCTTGGCGCGTGCTCGATCGCGGCGCCCTCCAGACCCTGCGTTTCCCCCGTGGCCAGGAGCGCATGCTCGACCTTGCCGCCTCAGAGGGGGTCCTTGGCGAGCGCATCGCCAACGGCGAGCTCTACGTGGCACTCGACCCGGACAGCGCCGCGCCGCTCGTCGCGCTCGCGCCGCGCGGCACGGCACCTCCCCAGCGGCCGCTGCTGGTACAGGCCAGCTGGGAGGTGCGCGGACTGACCATCGCGACGCCCACCGACATCGGCTTCAGCGCCGAAGGCTTGGGTGCTGGCCAGATGAGCTGGCAGGTTCCGCAACCCGGTCTCTGGCGCGCATCGCAGGCCGACGGACACGCGAGCGAGGCGGCCGCCGGCGACGACCACCTTCTGCTCCTGACCCTTCCCGCTCCCGCTCTGGGCCGTATCCGGTTGTGGCGCGCGTGAGCGGCCAAGTCACGATCCTGGAAGACTACGGATCCGAGGAGCCCACCGCCTCGATCCCGATGGCTCTGGCACTGCTCGGCGCCGTCGCCGCGGCGGCGATCAGCGCCTCGGTCTGGCTGCTGCCTGGCCCCCTGGAACGCGGCAGGATCGCCCTTGAACGCGGTGACAGCGCGGCCATGCACGCGATCGTACAGGCCGCTGTGGAACGGCATGAAGTTCGCCCGGGGGCGGTAGCCCCCCTGGTCGCCCTGGCGATGGAGCTCGGCGACACCGAGAGCGCCATGACGCTGCTACACGGCTTCCTGGCACGCCAGCCGGACTCGCTGCCGGCCCAGACCCTGCTTGCCGAAGTGCTGACGCAGGCACGCCAGTCCCGCGAGCTCGCACCGCTGCTCGAACGCCTGTACCAGCGCACCGGCGACGTCGAGCAGCTCCGGCGCGCGGCCGTGCTATGGGGCCAGTTGCATGAGTCTGACCGCCGCGAGCGCCTGCTCGCAAGGCTTGCCGACGCCGGCCAGTCCGACAACGAGGAAACCCTGGAGCTGGCGCATGACCGCTTCGCCCGTGCCGACGCGGCGGGCGCGGTCGACCTGCTGCTCGCCCGCATCTCGCGCGACGACCAGCACGATACGGCGCTGGTCACCCACGCCGGCCTTCTGGCCGTCGACCTCCCCGACGCGGCAGCACGGCTGACACGCCTTGGAGAGCTGCTGACCCAGCCGGCCAGCCTTCCCGCGGTGCTGCAGGTCGTGGCCGGGCTGCAGACCCGCAGCCGCCCCGAACTGGCGCTTGCCCTGCTCACCGCATTGCCGGACAACCTGCAGCAGCCCGCGGACGTGTCGCTGGCCATCGCCGACGCCGAGTCGCGCACCGGGGCCACGCATTCCGCCTTGACCCGGCTCCTGGCCTTGCGCCGCACTGGCAATCTGCCGCAGGCGGGCGCGGCGTTGCTGGCCGACCTGGCCCTGCGCGACGACCAGCCGGCGCTTGCGGTCGAGGTGACGGCAGCCATTCCGGCGCAGGCAATGCCCGCCTGGCTTCCGCTTCGCATCGCGGAAATCCTGCTGCCGGCCGGACAGGATGCGCTGCTCGATCGGCTATCGCCGGCCACGCTGGCGGTCCAGCCTTCCGTTGCCGCCCTGGTTGCCGCCCGCCATGGCAACACCGCGGCAGCGACCCACTTCGCACAGGCCGCATTCGACCTGCCCCCGGCCACGCCCGCCGTGCTGCGCGCGTATGTCCGCCTCCTGGGCGACCTTCATCTCGACGATGCCGCCTTTGCCGCCCTGCGCGACCACCTGCGCGACGGAGCCGCCCCGGACCCGGCGACGGTGGAGCTGCTTGCCGCCTTGGCGACCACGCCGGCCCGCAGCAGCGCCGTCCTGCCTCTTCTGGCCCGTGCGCGCGACAGCGGTCCTGGCGCCGCCAACGCATGGTGCGCCCTTGCGCTCGCCAGCAACCGGGTTGCCGAGGTCGCGGACTGGTTGCGTCATGGCGGCCACGCCGATCCTGCCATCCTGCTTTCCCTCCTGAACCGGGCCGTGCAGGGCCATGATCGCGCCCTGGCCGACACAGCGGCCACGCTCCTGCTGGCAGCGCCGCTTCCCGCCGGCTGGTCCGCCGCGGAGATCCGCCTACTTGCCCGCGCCACCACGCCGCTGGACCGACCGCAGCTTGACGGCTGGCTGGATTTCCTCGCGACAGCGACGCCCGACGCCCGCCTGCGCGCCACCTTCCTGCTCGCCGGCAACCCGGACCTCGCGGCGGCTGCCCGCGCCGCGGCGCCGGCGCTGGCATCCCACCCGTCGGTGGCCGCGCTGCTGGCCGATGCCGGTGCCATGCTCGGTGGATCGGAGGCAAGCGCCGCTCGGCTGCAGCTCCTCGCCGCCCTGTCGCCCCGAGCAGCCTTGCCACTCCTGGCCACAGCCACCCTGCACGATCCTGCGCATCTCGGCCCGATCTGGGCCGCCACGGTCTTCCAAACCTCGGGCGACGCAGCCGGACAGGCCGCACTGCGCACCCTGCTGCCGCGTCTCGCACGTCCCGACGCCGAAGCGGCCTTGTTCCGTGTCCTGGCCGAACTGCCACCAGCACAGGCAGGCGCACTGCAGCAGGTCGCAGCCGACGTGCTGGGCGGCAGCTGGGTGTCCGCCTGGGAGGAAACCCTCACCCGCACCGGCCGGATCGCCGAACTGGAGGCCGCTCTGCGTGCCCGCGGCGCCGCCAGCACAACCTCGGGCGCGGAAGGGCGCAGCTTGGCCTGGCGCCTGACCGAGCTTGGCGACCGCTCCGGCGCGGTCACGCTGCTGCGCCGCCTGGGCGATGGCCAGCCCCCGGACTCCGAGGCTGTGAAGCAGCTCCTTTATCTGTGGGGACCAAGGCCACTGCCGGAAGCAGTGGACTGGGTCCGCACCCGTGCCACCTCCGCCCCTCCCGACCAGCTTGCCGGCTGGGTCGCACATCTGGACTACCTCGACGCGCCGGACGCGGTGGTTGAGATTGTAGAGGCACGGACGGATCTGCTGTCTCGTCAGCCCGGCCTGATCGAGAGCTACGTCACGGCGCTCGACCGACTGGGCACGCCGCACCGGGGCCTTCCCCTGCTGCAGCGCGCCCTCGCGCAGACCCACGACCCGCTGGTGTTCCTGGCGATCGGTCGTGCCGCCGACGCCATGGAACGGCCGCTCCTCGCACTCCAGGCAGATGCCGCCGCCGCCGCCGCCCAGCCGCAGGACCCTGTTGCCTGGCTTGCCGCAGCCCGTGCAGCCGGTGCAGCCCGCCGTCCCAGCGAGGCCGCGCGCGACTACCAAACCCTCCTGGCCCTGCACAGCCAGCCACCGCGCGTGCTCCTGGACGCCGGCGAGGCCTTGGTCGCTGCCCGCCAAGCCGACAAGGCGACGCCGCTGTTTGCCGCAGCACTCGCCAGCTTGCCCGCGCACGATACGTCCATCGACGACCAGCGGCTCCGCGCACAGATCCTGCGCCGCACCGCCCATGCCGCGGAAGCCGGTGTGTTGCTCCACCAGATCCTGGCCCGCCATCCCGATGATGCCGGGGTGCAGGCCGACCTGCTCGAAATCCAAATGTCACCCAGAACCAGCCGCTGACACACCTCGGCCAGACACAAACGGGTGCGCAACACCTGATTCGCATTGTCGCGCAACGCAGCCTGGACCACCACAACGACGACAAAGGAGAGATGGTATGAGCCTGTTCCTGATCACGGGTGGCGCCGGCTTCATCGGCTCGCACCTTGCCGACGCACTGCTGCTGGCCGGCCATCAGGTCAGGGTGGTCGACGACCTGTCCACGGGGCGACGCGACAACCTCGATCCCCGAGCCGAGCTGCATGTCGGCGACGTTGCGGACAAGGCTCTGCTGCATGCGGCCTCCGCGGGAGTGGCAGGCATCTTCCACCTGGCCGCGATCGCCTCGGTGACACGTTCGAACGAGGACTGGATCGGCACACACCGCACCAACCTGACCGGAACGGTGACCGTGCTGGACACGGCGCGGGTGCAGCACAGGATTCCAGTCGTCTATGCCTCCTCCGCAGCGATCTACGGCGACCAGGGTCCTGGCCCGGCGGCCGAAACCGCGCGCCCGGCACCCCGCACCGCCTACGGAGCGGACAAGCTGGGCAGCGAACTACATGCCGCCGTGGGCGCGCTGGTACACAAGGTACCGACAACCGGCTTCCGCTTCTTCAACGTGTACGGGCCACGTCAGGATCCTGCCTCGCCCTACTCCGGGGTGATCAGCATCTTTGCCGCCCGTATCGTCGCCGATCAGCGTGTGACGATCCACGGCGATGGCCGCCAGATCCGGGACTTTGTCTATGTCGCCGACGTGGTGGCCCATCTCCTGGCCGGCATGGCCGCGATGCAGCAGGACCAAGCTGCCGGCCAGGTGCGATCAGAAGTCCTGAACGTGTGCACCGGAATCGGCACCTCAATCCTGACTCTGGCCGAGACCTTGGGCGGCGTCGCCGGCCGCCAGGCGATAATCGATTTTGGCCCGACACGACTCGGAGACATACGCGTCTCTCTGGGCAATCCTAAGACGGCAATTGCCAAACTCCACCTCCGCGCACAGACATCTTTGGCGACTGGCCTATCTGTCACATGCCACAGTCTCGGACTCGTCGTCCAGCAACCGGCCATGCACCTGACCGAATCAGCCTGAGCGCTGATTGAAACCGGAATGCATCATCTGCTACATGCTCTCGCCTGCTAGCTTGACGAAAGGATGTGAGAAGTCCGTCGATCACAAGTTGTTTATGCTTGCAACATACTATCTTCTATTAGTCGCAAGTGCATTATCAAATTATAGACCTACAGAGTTAGTCTAATATAGGTTTTATAGTTGGCTATATGCCTATCTCACGTAAAAAGCAGTGGGCCGGTCACGTCCGGTAGGCATATGGCCACTTGGCAACCTTGCTTGGAAACCAACTACGTCGAACATGAGTGCCGTAAACAACGGCACTCTGCTCCTGCTTATAGCTGATCAAACTGTCATTCAAAAACTCCTTTTCTCCTGGCGAAGGTCACCAGCTCGCCCCTATCCAAGCACGACATCTGTTCTGGCAACTTTGCCAGTAGCATGACACTTGCCTCCCGGAAGCGGATACAACGGCACCTAATTAAGCGCCACCAAATTGCCGGTGTTTACCAATCTGCAAGGCTTTCTTGCCACAATACCGCTGCACCTGAAGCCACCATCGGCCCCAAAGGCTTCAGCAACGAAGGAACTCTGCACATGAACATGATCCTTACCGTCTACACCCGCTTGATGTCTGACAAGCGCGCCGTCACTGCCCTGGAGTATGGATTGATTGCCGCTCTGATTGCAGCCGTGATCGTGGCCGGCGTGACGACTCTCGGTACCAAGCTGAACAGCACATTCACTAATGTCGCCTCAAGCCTCTGATTAACTTCCCTAATATTGCCTAGCAGGACTTCAATGCGGAGGCAAATTTGTTTGCTTCCGCATTACTCTTCTCTTATTGAAGGATAATTATTAACAAGACGTTAGTGAAGAGATTACTCACAGATTTTACAAAATATTTTTAGATGGTGGTAGATTTAACTAAGCTATGGTCAAAACATTGGTAGAGTTTGCTCATATTATATCTATTGTTATCCTGCTTTATGCTGCTGCAAGAGATATCTTTTTTCGTTCCGTGCCGAACCAAGTTTCTTTCTTTATCGTTTGTATTGGCATGTCCATTGATCTAGCACGTGGTGATGCCATTACCGGCCCAATAATCGCGATGCTCGTCTTTGCTTCAACCATACTGCTCTGGAGATTGGGGATGATGGGTGGTGCCGACGCCAAGCTGATCCCTGCCGTCACAATGCTGCTTCCTCCAAGCCATGTTCCAGAACTTCTGATCTGTGTTGCCTTCAGCGGCGGCCTGCTGTCTGCCGTCTATCTGGCTCTTCGCCACCTCCCAATCCTGGTACCGCGGCGAAGCCCCATAGCAATGCTGCGTCGTTTCCGCATCGAGCAGCGACGTGCCCGCCGAGCGGACGCGCTGCCGTATGTCGTGGCTATTTGCGCCGGAACCCTCATCGCGCTTGCAAGGGACTGAGTCATGCTGATGCGCGTCGCCCTCTTCGTGGTCCTGTGTCTTGGCCTTGCCGGATTTGGTGCCGTGACCTGGATCGAGACTCGGCCTGTCGCGGTCAATGCGGACGCGGGGCCGCCACCTGAGCCCGCCACGACATCGGTCCTGGTGGCGAGCCGCGCCATCCACGCCGGAAGCCTGCTCAAGCCCGATGACCTCGCGAGCGCCGAGCTCCCCGCCGCGACAGCTGCGACGCTTCTGCACAACACACCCGAGAACCGTGCCGCATTGTTCGGCGCCATGCTTCGCCACACCCTGGCCCAGGGCGACCCTTTGGCGGACAGCACCGTGGTACGTCAGGGCGACCACGGCTTCCTGTCAGCGGTACTCGACCCGGGCATGCGAGCCGTGACCATCGGCCTGAACCAGATAGGCTCCGACGCCAGTCTCATCTGGCCTGGCGATCACCTCGACCTGATTCTGGTTCGTGAAACCGCCGTTCCTGGTCGCTCGTCCGCGCACAGCGTCTCCAGCGAGACCGTGCTCACCGACATCCGCGTCATCGCCGTCGACCAGCAGCTTATGCAGGGTGCCTCCCCGGAGGATCATCCCCAGGGAGACACCAAGACGATCACGCTGGAGGTCTCGACCGAGGACGCGAAGCGCCTCGCGATCGCGCTCAAGCTTGGCAAGCTTTCCGTGTCCGTACGATCCGCCAGCACCCCCATCACTCTGACCAAGTCAACTCCTCCAGTCACTTGGGCGGGCGACGTTTCGCAATCTCTTGCCGGCGAGAGAGCTGCACCCGAGAGCACGACGCTTCTCATATATCGCGGTGCTCAGACCGCTGTCGCGAGGTTTTAGATGACCCTTGACACCGATTCTGTCGCGTCCGCGGACCGCCCCGACGCATCGACCCGGCCCGAGCGCCCGATCTTTCTCGGCTTTGTGACCGACGCGGACACCGAAGCGGCGCTGCGAGCAGGTCTCGCCGACGCGGCGCTCGGCACGCTGGACCTGCGCCGCAGCTCCATCCAGGCGGCGACCGCAACACTGCGCAAAACCGCAACGCCTCGCGTCCTTGTCGTGGACGTCAGTGGCGAGGAGCAGCCGCTCTCCGCACTTGGCCACCTGTCCGAAGCGGTCGAGCCGGACGTGAGCGTGCTCGTGGTAGGAGAGCAGCGCGATGTCGATTTCTACCGCCAGATGACACGAGGACTCGGGGTCCGCGAGTACCTGTGCAAGCCGGTCACCCGCGAGATGGTGATCCACCATTTCCTGCCGCTCTTCAGCGGGAACAGCCAGCCTCTGGAGTCGGTCACCAACGGCCGCGTTGTGACCATAACGTCAAGCGTCGGTGGCGCCGGCGCGACCACGATCGCTGTCAACCTGGCCTGGCATTTCGCGGCTGACTTGAAACGTCACACGTTGCTGCTCGACCCTGATCTTCACATGGGTCGTGCCGCGATGATGCTGAACACTCAGGCAGGACCGGGTTTGCGCATGGCTCTCGAACGTCCTGATCGCATCGACCCACTTTTCCTAGAGCGTGCCGCACGTCCTGCAGCCGCAAAGGGGGCGCCAGAACGCTTGCACCTGCTGTCCGCTGAAGAGAAGCTAGAGGAACGCACAGTCTATACGCAGGGTGCCACCCCGAAGCTCATAGAAGCAGTGCGTCGCCGCTACAACCTTATCATCGCAGACACGCCAATCGAACCGATCCGGTTCTACAAAGAGCTTCTTCTTCTGGCACATCAGCGTATTATCGTAACGATTCCCACTCTCGCCAGCCTTCGCGACACCCTGCGCATCCTCGACCTTCCAGCTGGTCCCGGCCAGACGCGCCGAGCGGTCGTGGTCCTGAACCGACTCGGGATGCCGGGCGGACTTAGTCGGCAGCAGGTGGAAAAGACTATACAAATGAAGGCCGACGTCGTCATCAACGACATGCCGCGGGCGATGATCGCGGCAGCCAATCTCGGCCAGCCTGCCGCCGCGACCAGCGGATCGTTCCGCACCGCCGTTTCGGAGATCGCCCGCCAAGCAGCGTTCATGAGGTTGTTGGACAGCAACGCAGTCGGCGAGGCCGCGAGCAAGGCACGACGTGGCCGCAGGTTCATGTTCGGTCGCCGCCCATGAACGCGACCCTGGTCCCAACGACGTTCGGCCGCAGGCGTGAGGAAGCGCCGGTTCCTGTGCCGGTTCAGGAGGAACGTCGGATCGCGGCCGACCCCGGAGCGCCTCAGCGCCCCCACACTCCGTCCGCTCCAGACACGTCGCAGGCGCAGCTTGCGGAGCTTCGCGGACTGTGTCTCGGCCGCATTGATCCTGCGGCGGTGGCGGGATTGGCACCCGAGCTGCTGCTCCCGGAGATCGTGCGCCTGGTCTCCGAGATCGCGACCAGCCGGCGTATCCAGCTCAACGGACGCGAGCAGAAGCGCCTCGCGACGGAACTCGTCGACGACATGCTCGGACTCGGTCCGTTGGAAAGCCTGCTCGAGGACGAGTCCATCGCCGACATCATGGTCAACGGGCCCAATCGCATCTTCGTGGAGCGCAAGGGCAAGGTCGAGATGTCCGATGCCCACTTCCGCAACACCGCCCACGCGGTCAGCATCTGCCAACGCATCGCCACCGCGGTCGGCCGACGTGTCGACGAATCCAGCCCCATGGTCGACGCCCGCCTGAAGGACGGCTCGCGAGTCAACATCGTCCTGCCGCCGCTGGCACTCGACGGTCCATACATTTCAATCCGCAAGTTCGCCCGCCATGCCATCGACATGGCGCAGCTCGTCGAGTTCGGCGCCATGACCGGCCAGATCGCGCGCATCCTGGAGATCGCAGGCCGCGCCAGGCTGAACGTCATCATCTCGGGCGGCACCGGCTCCGGCAAGACCACGTTGATGAACGCGATGTCGCGCATGATCGACCCCGGCGAGCGCATCGTCACGGTCGAGGATGCCGCCGAGCTGCAGCTGCAGCAGCCCCATGTCGTGCGCCTCGAGACCCGCCCCGCCAGCCTGGAAGGCAAGGGCGAGATCACCGCGCGTGACCTCGTGCGCAACGCCCTGCGCATGCGCCCCGATCGGATCATCATCGGCGAGACACGAGGGTCCGAAGCGTTCGACATGCTGCAGGCGATGAACACCGGACATGACGGCAGCATGTCGACCGTCCATGCCAACACGTCGCGCGACGCCATGACTCGTATCGAGAACATGGTGCAGATGGGCAACCTCGGCCTGTCGCAGTTCGCGATTCGCCAGCAGATCGTGAGTGCGGTGGACATGATCGTGCAGGTCGAGCGGCATCGCGACGGAGGCCGACGCATCACCCAGGTCACCGAGGTGCAGGGCATGGAAGGCGAAGTCGTCATCATGAACGACATCTTCCATCTCGAGGTGACCGGGCTCGATCCGCGCGGCAAGCTGATCAGCCGCTACATTATCAGCAGGGCCCGTCCCGGCTTCCAGCAGCGGCTGGTGTACTTCGGACTCGACCGCACCTGGGCAACAGCGCTGGAGGCGACACCGTGAGCACCGTGGCGCTCCTGCTGACGGGCGCCTCCATCCTCCTGGTGGCGACCGCCTTTTCGCTGATGCTGGTGCTGCGCATGCAGGCTCAGGAGCAGGCCCTCAAGAGCCGCCTGTACAGTGTCCTAGAAAGTCGTCGCCCCAGCCTGATCCAGTCGGACGAGCGGGTCAGCATCACGGTGGCGGCGGCGCCGACCAGCCTCGGACACCAGCTACTCGGCCTGTTCGGCATCAAGCTCAGACTTGCAAAGCACTATCGCGCACCCTGGTGGGTCATCCTGCTGGTCTCGTTCATGATCGCTCGCGGCGTGACGTGGCTCGGCGCATTCGTTGTCGGACCAGTCGCCCTCCTTGCCGTTCCGCCCCTCTGGATCTTCATCTGCCGCCGGCTGACGCATGGCATGATCGAGCGCCACCATAACAAGATGCGAACCCAGCTCCCGGACGCTCTGGGGATGATGGTGCGCGCCGTCCGAGTGGGCGTTCCAATCGCCGAAGGGATACGCGCCGTCTCACGCGAGTGTCCGCTGCCGACCAGCGCCAACTTTGCCCAGGTCGGCAACGAGCTCGCGATCGGCGTCACTCTCGAGGACGCGCTGAAGAACATGACCCGGTTGAACGACATCCAGGAATACCGCTTCCTGGCCACCGCGCTGGCACTGCAGGCCCAGACTGGCGGCGGGTTGTCCGAAACCCTCGACGGCCTTGCCGACGTCATGCGCAAGCGCACCGCGGCGAAGGCAAAGGGCTACGCCTTGGCTGCAGAGGCGCGCACCAGCGCGGCGGTCCTTGCCGGCCTGCCTGTCGTGACTCTCCTCGGCCTGATGATCATGAACCCCGCCTACATGATGCGCCTGTTCACTGACCCGCTGGGCAACAAGATTCTTGCCGGAGCGGTCGTCAGTCTCGGCACCGGGATCTTCATCATGCGCGGCCTGATCCGGAAAAGCCTGTCATGAACCGGGTCGTACTGGTCGGCCTGGTCTGTGGTGCCGCGTTCCTCATGGTGCTGGCGATCATCTGGCGCGGTGCCAAGCACGAGGAGCGGCTGGCTGCCCGCCTGTCCGCCGTGAGCTCCCGGCGGGCATTGGGCGCCGCAGCCCAGGAAAAAGGCTCCGCCACGGTCCGGCCGCTGGAGATACTGGGGTCTCTTGGAAGCCTCGTGCTTCGTACAGGACTGCTGTCACCCAAGACGCTCTCGCAGCTCGAGCAGACGCTGCTCCGAGCCGGGTTGCGGCCGAGCACGGCGCTTAGCCTGTTCGTGAGCGTGAAGCTGATCCTCGTGCTGAGCCTGCCGGCAGTGGCCTGGATCACGCTGGTCGGGGTTGGTGCCAGCGGCCGGATGCAGATGCTGGGCGCCGCAGTGGCAGCGTGCATCGGCCTCGTCTCGCCGGACATGGTCATCCGCCACAACCGCGGTGCGCATCTCAAGCGGCTCGAGGCCGGCCTGGCCGACGCGCTCGACCTCATGGTCATCTGCGCGGAGTCCGGACTCGGACTGGAGCCGGGAATTCAGCGGGTAGGCCAGGAGATTCGTCATGCCCACCCCGCGGTCGCCGACGAGTTCGACCAGACGACAAGCGAGTTCCAGCTCAACCCCGACCCGCGCGTCGCCCTTCTCAGCCTCGGACACAGAACCGGTCTTCTGAGCTACCAGCGTCTGGGCACGACCATGCTGCAGTCCGTGCAATACGGCACGCCGCTGTCCCAGGCGCTGCGGGTTCTGTCGGCCGAGATGCGCGACGAGATGCTCACCCGCTTCGAGGAAAAGGCCGCCAAGCTCCCGGTCCTGCTGACAATGCCGATGATCGTCTTCATCCTGCCAACGATCTTCATCGTGGTGGGAGGTCCTGCCGCAATTCAGGTCCTGCACGGCTCGCCCCACTAGGCGTGCCGCTGCCTCCACGTCCAGGCGCTACTCGGCGCTGGCGCTGGCTTCGCTGCGAGTCGCGCCGACTCGCTGGGCCAGCGAGGCTGCCATGAAGCCGTCGAGTTCCCCGTCCAGCACCGCGTCGGGATTGCCCGTCTCCACTCCCGTGCGCAGATCCTTGACCAGCTGGTAGGGCGCCAGCACGTAGGACCGGATCTGGTGACCCCAGCCGATGTCGGTCTTCGCCGCCTCCGTCGCCGCGCTGGCCGCCTCGCGCTTGCGCAGCTCCGCCTCGTACATCCGCGCACGCAGCATCTCCATCGCCTTGGCCCTGTTGCGATGCTGGCTGCGATCCGTCTGGCAGGCGACCACGATGCCGGTCGGCACATGCGTGATCCGGATCGCGCTCTCCGTCTTGTTCACGTGCTGCCCGCCGGCACCGGACGCGCGGAACGTGTCCACCTTGAGGTCGGACGGATCGATCTCGATCACGATCGAGTCGTCGATCACCGGATACACCCACACGCTCGCGAACGACGTCTGCCGACGGGCCGCCGCGTCGAACGGGCTGATCCGCACCAGCCGATGCACGCCGGCCTCGGTCTTCAGCCAGCCATAGGCCGCAGGCCCCGTGACCTGCAGCGTCGCCGACTTGATCCCGGCCTGCTCGCCCTCGCTGCTTTCCAGCAGCTCGACCTTGTAGCCATGCTGCTCGGCCCAGCGCGTGTACATGCGCGACAGCATCTCGGCCCAGTCCTGCGCCTCGGTGCCGCCCGCACCGGCATTGACCTCGACGTAGCAGTCGAAGCCGTCTGCCTCGCCGGACAGCAGGCTCTCGATCTCGCGACGCTTGACCTCGCCGGCGTAGCCGCGAAGCGTCGCCAGACCGTCGGCAACCATCCCGGCGTCGCCCTCCAGCTCCGCCATCTCCACCAGCTCGACCGTGTCCGCGACGTCGGCGACCAGCTTCGTCAGACCCTCGATCTGCGACGCCAGCCGGTTGCGCTCGCGCATCACCACCTGCGCCGCCTCGGCATCATCCCACAGCGCCGGCTCCTCGGCGCGCGCGTTCAGCTCCGCAAGCCGTGCGATCGCGACATCCCAGTCAAAGATGCCTCCTCAGCAGCGCCACCGACTGCCTGATCTGGAGGTTCAGCTCTTCGGATTCCGCGGACATCTCTCAACCACCAGCTTGTTGCTCGGCGCCTGGCAGGCAAGGCGTCGACGGGGAAGGCCACGGCTCAATGCAGGCCGCGGTCAATACAGCCCGCCCATCCCGCTGTCCACGCCGGTGCCGCTGGCTGCAGGACCCCGCGCGGCATCACCGCTGCTGGCGGACACCGTCTCCCCCCCGCCCGCGCTCACGCCCGGCACCTGGCCCGGCTTGAACGCATCGACCACGCTGCCGTTGCCGCTCGACCAGCGCTGCAGCGTCACCCCGTCCGGCACCCGGAACTCCAGCGCCGGCCGGCCATGCATCGCCGCAGCCATGTAGTGGTTCCAGATCGGCGCCGCCACCGCACCCCCCGTCTCGTCGTCGCCCAGGCTGGCCGGCGCGTCGAACCCCACCCACACCACGGTCACCATCCCCGGCGTGAAGCCCGCGAACCAGGCATCGTTGAAGTCCTGGCTGGTCCCGGTCTTGCCCGCGATCGGGCGGTCCAGCCCCTTGCGCGCGGGGATCCCGGTGCCGTGCTCCACCACGTCGCGCATCATCTCGACCACCTGGAACGTGCTCGGCGCATCGGCGACCTGCCTGCGCCCGTCGCTCAGCACCGGCATCCGCCCTGCGTCGCCGCACGCCTCGCACGACAGCCCGATCGGCGCACGCCACACCACGTGACCATCGCGGTCCTGCACGCTGTCGATCAGGCTGGGCAGCACCTCGCGCCCGCCCTCGTCAAGCGACGCATACGCCCCCGCCTCGCGCAGCACCGTCGTGTCCACCGCCCCGAGCGAGGCCGGCAGCACGTGCGGCATCGACTCCACCTCGTGGAACGCCACCGCCGTCTCGGCCACCGAGTCCATGCCGATCCGGCTCGCCAGGCGCACCGTCACCAGGTTGAGCGACTTCACCAGCGCGGTGTGCAGCGGCGTCGGCCCGCCGAAATCCATCTCGTAGTTGTTCGGCCGCCAGTCGCCCTGCACGAAGGGCGCATCCAGGAAGCGCTGGCTCGGCGAGATGTCCTGCTCCATCGCCGTGAGATAGACGAACGGCTTGAACGAGCTGCCGGGCTGGCGCTGCGCCTGGGTCGCCCGGTTGAACTGGCTGGCCTCGTAGCTCCAGCCCCCGGACAGGGCCAGCACCCGCCCGGTCGTCGGATCGAGCGACACCAGCGCGCCCTGCACCAGCGGGATCTGCCGCAGGCTCACCCGCTCCCCGCGCGCCCTGGCCGCGCCACCGCCGGCCGCCTCGTCGCCCCCGCCCCGACCTTCAGCCCCACCCCGGCCCGGCTCCACCATGACCACATCGCCGACCTGCAGCACGTCCGCGATCCGCCGCGGCACCGCCCCCGCCACGCCATTGCGCACCGGACGCGCCCAGCCCAGCTCGGACAGCGCCACGACGCCGCTCCTCTCCTGCTGCGCCGCGCCCGTCCCGTCGAGCCATCCCACCGCGGCATGGTCGCCGCCCACCTCGAGCACCGCCGCCAGCACCCAGCCGGGCAGCATCCCCGGCGTCCGCGGCACCGCCGCCAGCGCCGCCTGCCAGCCCGTGCGCCCGCCGCCCAGCCGCGTCACCGCGCCCCGCCACCCGCCATGCGCCCGGTCGTAGGCCAGCAACCCCTCGCGCAACGCCCCGTCCGCAGCAAGCTGCAGCGCCGGGTCGAGGCTGGTGTGCACCGCCAGCCCGCCCTGCGCGGTCTGGTCCGCCCCGAACCGCTCCACCAGCTGGCGCCTGACCTCGTCGGTGAACCACTCCGCCCCCGGTACCACGTCCGGTCGCCGGGCGCCCGCCGGCACCAGCGGCTCCGCCTTCGCCACCGCCGCCACAGCCGCCGTGATCGCCCGCGTGTCCACCATCCGGTCGAGCACCCAGTCCCGCCGCCCATGCGCCGCGTCGCGCGCCCGGAACGGATCGTAGTTGTTCGGCGCCTTGGGCAGCGCCGCCAGCATCGCCGCCTCCGCCGCATCGAGCTGGTCCAGCGACTTGTTGAAGTACACCTGCGCGGCGGCGGCCACGCCATACGCCTTCTCGCCCAGGTAGATCTCGTTCAGGTAGAGCTCGAGGATGCGCTCCTTGCTCAGAGTGTCCTCGATGCGCAGCGCCAGGATCGCCTCCCGCGCCTTGCGCGCCAGGCTGACCTCGTTGCCCACCAGCATGTTCTTCGCGACCTGCTGGGTGATCGTCGACGCCCCCACCGGCCGCCGGTTCGCGCCCACCCGGGTCAGGTCTGTGAACGCTGCCCTGGCGATCGCCAGCGGGTCCACGCCGCGGTGCGACCAGAAGTTCTGGTCCTCCGCCGACAGGAACGCCTGCTTCACCAGGTCCGGGATCGCGGTGTAGGGCACGAAGATGCGGCGCTCGGTGGCGAACTCGATCATCAGCCGGTCGTCGCCCGAATACACCCGGCTCATCACCCTCGGCTGATAGTGCCGCAGCCCGTCCAGCGTCGGCAGGTCCGCAGAGAACCGGGAGTACACGCTCCAGCCCACGATGCCGGCCACCACGCCGCCCAGCATCGTCAGTCCCAGCAGCGCACCCGCAACCCTGCGCACGAACCCGAGACGGGGGCGGTGCGGGGACGGCGTGCGGGGTCTGCGGCCGGAGGGTCCCGAACCGCCCTGAACCATGCGCTCGCGCGCGGAGGTGCTATCGCTCATGCCGCGCTCTCTACTCCCTCCCGCCGGCGGAGTCGCGGCACCTGTGGCGCCCGCGACGCTGCGCCGGACGCCGGACGCCGCGCGGCATCGCCACCCGCCCCGGGATCGTCCGGCAACCTGCCCTGACGGCCGCTAGCCGACCTGCGTCCCGGCCCACGCCAGCCACCCGTCGAGCGCCAGGCGCATCGCGGCCGCCACCCTGGCGCGATGCGACGCCTGACGCAGCGCCGCCTCGTCCGCCACGTTCGACATGAAGCCCATCTCCACCAGGACGCTAGGAATGTCGGCCGCCTTCAGCACCACGAAGTGCGCGTGCCGTGCCGGGTTGTCGAGCATCGGCAGCGCCCGGTCCAGCGACCCCACCAGCGCGTGCTGCAGGTGCGCCGACCCGGCCCGGGTCTCGCGCCGCACCAGGCTGCCCAGGATCTGCGCCACCTGCGGCGGCATGTCGCGGAACTGCGGGCCCGCGAAGCGGTCAGCAGAGTTCTCCCGCACCGCCAGCGCCGCGCTCTGCGCGTCCGACGCCGTGTCGGACAGGGTGTAGACGCTGGCACCGCGCACCGAAGGATCGGCGATCGCGTCGGCATGCATCGAGACGAACAGCGCCGCCCCCCTGGCCTGCGCCGCCGCCACGCGCTCCTCGAGCGGGATGAACACGTCATACCCACGCGTCAGCGCCACCCGGCACCGGCCGTCCAGCTCCAGCTGCCGCTTCAGCTCGCCCGCCGCTGCGAACGCCACATGCTTCTCGAAGGTGCCGGACACCCCGATCGCGCCGGGATCCTTGCCGCCGTGCCCGGGGTCCAGCATCAGCAGCGGCAGAACCCGTTTTGCCCCCGGATCGCCATGCACTGCGACCGGGCGGTCCGCACGAACGGGATCGTGTGCCGATCCTGCCTCGCCTTCCGGAGCCGGGGACCGGCCGCGCGACGTTGCCTGCGCGGTGCCGGGCAGCGCCAGGAACCCTGTGCAGCCGGCCAGCAGCATCCGACGCGTGAGAGGCAGCCCCGCCATGCCAAACCTCCTGCCACGGAAAAGCCCACCATAACCCGATCAGCCCGGTCCGAACCATCGCTGCGAACCGTGTTCCATCCCGATGTCCGGCCCGAGTCACGACAGGCAAGGCCGCGGATGCCGCCCCAGCACCGTCGAAGCCCCGAAAACTCGCCTGCCGATCAGGTCTCCAGGAACACCAAGCTTCCAGTGGGTCGGAACAGAGCGCTGCCCCGCCTGCGTCGGCATCACATGGTCTGCCGTGCCGTGCACGCACTTGCGGATGCCAAAGGGTTGCGCCATGCTAGTCTTGCTCCTGCAACATGCAGACCAGCGACAAGGCCGGTGCCGTGACGAACGGCACAGGCGAAGATCTGGCACGGCATGTCACGACCGGCCTCGCGCGTTCACGCGCGGCATCTTCATCGCACCTGTTGCGTGCTGGAACCGGTCGCATCCTGAGACCTCGCCGCACAACGGCGGCGTTGGCGGCAGGAGGTTTGGCAGTTGCCTCGTGCGAGGTGCTGCCGGAGCTGACGATTAGACTGCGGTGCCGCCGGAGATCTCCGCGCACCCGACTCCATCCGGCTGCGGCGCGCAGGCGCCAAGCCGCCCTGACGGGGACTCCGCCCTCGCCCATGCGCACCACGAGCCAAACCGCACCGCACCGGGCGCTTCGCCTGAGCGGTGCCGCGCGCGCATCGGCCACGGCCCCCGACACAAACGCACCCACGACATCGAGCCAGCGCGGCGCCGCATCCCCACGGGATGCTGGCGCGCGGGCGCACCGGAGACCCACATTCCATGACCAAACGCATGCTGATCGACGCAAGCCACGCGGAAGAGACCCGCGTGGTGGTTCTCGACGGTAGCCGCCTCGAGGACTTCGACGTCGAGACGGCCGCCAAGCGCCAGCTCAAGGGCAACATCTACCTCGCCAAGATCGTCCGCGTGGAGCCCAGCCTCCAGGCCGCCTTCGTCGAATACGGCGGCAACCGGCACGGCTTCCTGGCCTTCGGCGAGATCCACCCCGACTACTACCAGATCCCTGTCGCCGACCGGCAGCGCATCATCGCGATGCAGGAGGAGGAGGCCCGCGCCGAGGTGGCCGCCGACGACGCTGCCGCCCAGGCGTCCGAGAGCGGCGGCCCCGGCGAGCGCCGCTCCTCACCTGAAGCCAGCCGGTCCGGCCGCCAGGATCGCGAGGCACGCGCCAGCGGACAGGGCGACGCCGACCCCGCCGCCGACGCCCCCCACACCCTGTCCGCCCTGCCGGACGGCGAGGAGCAGCCCGACGCCCGGGCGCTTTCCTCCGCAACGGACCAGCGCCACGGCAGCGCCGACGAGGCATCCGACCCTGACGCGCCATCGGCTCCCGCCGAGCTGGACACCCCGCCAGCCGGTGACGCGGACCCGTCCGAGCAGGCCGTCGCCTCGCTCCACGACCATGCCGCCCACCACCCCGCCGCCGGGCTCGCGCCGGACGAGTCCCCCGATGCCACGGACGCCGACTCCCGCCTGCCCGCGTCGGACACCGAGCACGCCCCACGCACCACCGGCAACAGGCCGGAGGACCGCGGCGACGAGCGGCCGCAGCCCCGCTACTTGCGCCACTACAAGATCCAGGACGTTATCCGCCGCCGCCAGATCCTGCTGATCCAGGTGGTCAAGGAGGAGCGCGGCTCGAAGGGCGCGGCACTCACCACCTTCGTCTCGCTCGCCGGCCGCTTCTCCGTGCTGATGCCGAACTCGCCCCGCGGCGGCGGCGTGTCGCGCAAGATCACCTCGACCGCCGACCGCCGCCGCCTCAAGGAGATCACCGCCGAGCTCGAGCTGCCGCGCGGCATGGGCATGATCATCCGCACCGCCGGCGCCGCCCGACCCAAGCCGGAGATCATCCGCGACTGCGACTATCTTCTGCGCCTGTGGGACGACATCCGAGACACCACGATGCGCTCCATGGCGCCCGCGCTGATCCACGAGGAAGCCAGCCTCATCAAGCGCTCCATCCGCGACGTCTACTCGCGCGACGTGGACGACATCCTGGTCGACGGCGAGGAGGGCTGGCGCGCCGCGCGCGACTACATGCGCCTGCTCATGCCCGCCCACGCCCGCAAGGTGCAGCTCTGGCAGAACCCCTCCGGCCAGCCGCTGTTCGCCAGCGAGCGGGTCGAGGCCCAGCTCGACGCCATGCTGTCGCCCACGGTGCAGCTCAAGTCCGGCGGCTACCTGGTCATCAACCAGACCGAGGCCCTGGTCGCGATCGACGTCAACTCCGGCCGCTCCACCAAGGAGCGCGGCATCGAGGAGACGGCGCTGCGCACCAACCTGGAGGCCGCCGACGAGATGGCCCGCCAGCTCCGGCTGCGCGACCTCGCCGGGCTGATCGTCATCGACTTCATCGACATGGAGTCGCGGCGCAACAACGCCGCCGTGGAGAAGCGCATCAAGGAGGCGCTGAAGGACGACCGCGCCCGCATCCAGCTCGGCTCCATCAGCGGCTTCGGCCTGTTCGAGATGAGCCGCCAGCGCCTGCGCCCCTCGCTCGCCGAGACCAGCTTCGTGCCGTGTCCGCACTGCGACGGCACCGGCCACGTCCGCTCCACCGAGAACGCCAGCCTGCACGTGCTGCGCGCGGTCGAGGAGGCCGGCGCCAGACACAGGGGCGACGAGATCCAGGTCCACGTCGCCTCCGCCACCGCGATCTACCTGCTCAACCACAAACGCAGCCGCGTCGCCGAGATCGAGTCGCGCTACGAGATGCGCGTCTGCTTCGGGGCCGACGAGAGCCTGCTGCCCGCACAGACCCGCATCGCCCGGATACGAGCCCTGGCGCCCAACGAGATGCCGCCAGCCCCATCCGACCTCCTTGCCACGCGCCTGCTGTCCGCCGAACCGGAGCCCGAGGAGCCGGACCTGTTCGAGGAGCCCGACATCGAGCAGGGCCGCGAGGAGCCCGTCGCCCTGGCGCCCATCGCCGCCAGCGTCCCAGGCGACGACGACGCTCTGGAGGGCGAGACCGCGGAGGAGGGCGAGGCACGCCGCAAGCGCCGCCGTCGCCGCCGTGGCGGCCGTCGCAAGGACGGGACCGACGCGACCCTGACGGAAGGCGCCGAGGCCGCTGCGCCGCAGCCCGACGCGGAGCAGCCCGATGCGGAGCAGCCCGGGCTTCCTCCCCTGGACGGCATGCTCACGCCCCGGATCATACCGGAAAGCCCCGGCCTGTCGGACGTCGCCGGCGACGAGCCCACCCCCTCGTCCGCCGAGGCTGCCGCCGCCTCGCCGGATGACGGGCAGCCGCCGACGGATCCCGAGCCGGGAGAGGACTCCGACAAGCCTCGCCGGCGTGGCCGCCGCGGTGGCCGTCGCCGCCGTCGCGACGAGGACGAGCAGCCCGCAGCCCCCGCAACGCCGGCGCCCTATGCCGGCCCGACGCCGGCGAACCCCTACGCCTCCGGCATCGACATCTTCGACGTGATGGAACTGGCGGAGGAACGCGAGGCGCAACTCGCGCTCAGGTCCACCTCGGCGCTCACCACTGCAGGCGCCAGCGGCCACCCGGACCCCGCTTCGCCGGAGCCGCTCGACGCGCCTGCCGGCCAGGAGACCATCGACACGCTGCCCACCATCGAGCCTGAGACCGCAGCGCCGACGGACATGCCGGACGAGCCTGTTCTCGACCTGGAGCTGCCCAAGCCGGCACCGGAGCCATCTCCCGATCCAGACACGGTCATGCCCGCCGAGGCCGCCGTCGATACCAAGGCCGAGGAGCCCGTAGTCCCGGAGCCGCACGAGGCCGAGCCTGCCGCGTCCACCCGCTCCGAGCAGCATCCCGAGCCCGAGCAGGCGACCGCCGAACCCGCCGGCCAGTCCGCGCTGGCCCTGCCGGTCGAGCCGGTGGCGACAAAGCGTCGCGGCTGGTGGAGCCGGTGACCCGGGCCGGGCCCGTCCCGCAGCAGGTCGCACCCTGACGGCACCGGGCTGCAGCGACCCGGAAGGGTCCTGCAGCCCGGCCACCCCGCCTACGCCGCCGCCACCGTCTCCGGACACACCTGCACCGCAATACGCCGCAGGACCAACGCGAGCGCCTGGAACTCCGCCGCTCGCGGGTCGCTGCGCCGCCATCCCAGACCGATGGTGCGGCCATACGCCTCGCCGCCGATCCGCCGGTAGCGCAGCAGCCCGCCGGCATCGTCCACCGCCGCCAGCGCCGGCACCAGCGTGCAGCCTTCCCCCGCCGCGACCATGTACTTCAACGTCTCCACGCTGGTGCCGTGCCGGTTGCGGCTCCCCGCCACCGCGCACGCCGCCAGCGCGTGCTCGTGCAGGCAGTGCCCGTCCTCGATCAGCAGCCGCTCGCCCTCGCCCAGCTCGTCCCACCCCGGCCCGCCCTCCAGCGCCGCGGGGTGCCCCGCCGGACACGCCAGCACGAACGGCTCGACGAACAGCGCCTCGCTGGACACCAGGTCGCCGTGCAGCGGCAACGCCACCAGCACCGCGTCCAGGTCCGTCGCCGTGAGCTGCGCCAGCAGCGTCTCCGTCCGCCCCTCGCTCAGCGTCAGCGCCACGTCCGGATAGGTCTGCCGCAACGCCGGCAGCACCCGGGGGAACAGGTACGGCCCGAGCGTCGCGATCGCTGCCAGCCGCAGCGCGCCGCCGAACACCGCCGAGCTGCGCCGTGCCAGATCATCCAGCAGCCGCGCCTCCGCCAGCACCCGGCGCGCCTGGTCGATCAGCGTCTGCCCGCGCGGCGTCACCATCACCCGCCGCGTCGTCCGCTCGAACACGCGCGCCCCGAACCAGTCCTCCAGCTTGCGCACCTGCGCCGACAGCGACGGCTGGCTCACCACGCAGCGCTCCGCCGCCCTGCGGAAGCTGCCCAGCTCGGCCACCGCGACCACGTACTCCAGGTCGCGCAGCGACAGACCGGCGATGCTCATGGCGAAGGCGCAGCAAGGCCGGGCTCTGCCCGGACCCGCCAGGGGCGAGCCGCCCCTGGACCGGCATTACTAAGTAGATGTTTCCAAGGGCTCGGCCTTTGGCAGGGTCCAGGGGCAGAGCCCCTGGCCTTGCTTCCTGTCGCGCTCACGCGAACCCCCGCAGCCGCTCCACCGCCTCCGCCACGTCCGCCTCCGCCCCGCAGTAGCTGAACCGCACGAACCGACCGCCGCGCGTGCGATCGAAGTCCACGCCGGGCGTCGCCGCCACGCCGGCCTGCTCCAGCATCCGCGCGCAGAACGCCACGCTGTCCCCGGTCCGCTCCGACACGTCGGCATACAGGTAGAACGCCCCCTCCGCCGGACTCAGACTGGCGAACCCCGCCTCCGGCATCTCGCGCAGCAGCAGCGCCCGCGACCGCCGATACGCCGCCACGTTCGCGTCCAGCTCCGCCCCGCACCCGAGCGCCGCCTCCGCCGCCACCTGCGACAGGTGCGGCGCGCTGATGGCCAGGTTCTGCGCCAGGCACTCCACCGGCCGCACCAGCGCCTCCGGCAGCACCATCCAGCCCACCCGCCATCCGGTCATGGAGAAGTACTTGGAAAAACTGTTGATCACGATGGCGCTCGGACTGAACGAGGCTGCCGTCGCCACCTCCACCTCGTACTGCAGCCCGTGGTAGATCTCGTCCGACACCAGGCGGACACCACGTTCGTGGCACCATTCCGCGATCCCCCGCAGCTCCTCCGGCCGCAGCATCGTGCCCGCGGGATTGCCCGGGCTCGCCACGATCAGCCCGTCCGGCAGCCCGCCCGGCGCCTGCGCCATCCCCTCCAGCATCGCCACCGTCGGCTGGAACCGCGTCTCCGCCCCCGTCTCTAGCACCACCGGCACCAGGCCCAGCGCCGTCAGGATGTTGACGTACGGCGGGTAGAACGGCGCCGCCAGCGCCACACGGTCGCCACGGTCGAACGCCGCCAGGAACGCCAGCGGGAACGCCGCCGACGCCCCGGTCGTCACCGCCACCCGGCCGGGAGACACCTCGGCCCCGTACCAGGCCGCGCAGTGCCGCGCGATCGCCTCGCGCAGCGAGCGCACCCCCAGCGCTTCGGTGTACCCCAGCGCGCGCCCCGACCCGAGCGCCGCCCTTGCCGCCGCCACGGCCCCCGCCGGCGCGCCCGTCCCCGGCTGCCCGACCTCCATGCGGATCACCCGCGGCACACCCGCTGCCAGCGCCGCCTGCCGCCGGTTCGCCGCCGCGATCACGTCCATCACCAGGAACAGCGGAGCGGCGGCGCCCTGCCCGACCTTCAGCACCAGCCAGCCTCGCGCGTCATCGCAGTACCCCCATGGAGAACCGGGGCGACCCCGGAACCCGGCGCCACGCAGTGCCCGGCGCGGCACGACGGCGCACGACCGGCCCTCGCCGCCGCAGCCGTGCGACGCTAAACCCCCGCCATGCCCCGCACCACCCTGCGCGACGCCGACGCCCTCGTCGCAGCCCGCCTCGCCGCCCCGCACCAGCGCGACGCCCTCGCCGCCGTCGAGGCCCGCTACGCCGTCGCCATCCCCCCCGCCCTGCGCGCCCTGATCGACCACCCCGACGACCCGATCGGCCGCCAGTTCGTCCCCCACCCCGACGAGCTGCGCACTGCCGCCCACGAACGCGCCGACCCGATCGGCGACGACGCCCTCTCCCCGGTCCGCGGCATCGTGCACCGCTACCCCGACCGCGCGCTGCTCAAGCCGCTGCTGGTCTGCCCGACCTACTGCCGCTTCTGCTTCCGCCGCGAGCACGTCGGCCCGGACGGCGGCCTGCTCACCGAGGCCGAGCTCGACGCCGCCTACGCCTGGCTCGCGGCGCGCCCCGCGATCACCGAGGTCATCCTCACCGGCGGCGACCCGCTGATGCTCTCGCCCCGCCGCCTCGCCGCCATCGTCGCCGCGCTCTCGGCGATCCCCCACGTCGCCACCCTCCGCGTCCACACCCGCGTGCCCACCGCCGACCCCGCCCGCGTCACCGACGCCCTCGCCGCCGCGCTCCGCACCGAGCGCGCGATGTTCGTCGTGCTCCACGCCAACCACGCCCGCGAGCTGACGCCCGACGCCCGCGCCGCCATCCGCCGCATCCAGGCCGAGGCGATCCCCGTGCTCGGCCAGTCCGTGCTGCTGCGCGGCGTCAACGACGACGCTGACACCCTGGAAGCCCTCCTCCGCGCCCTCGTCGCCGCCCGCATCAAGCCGTACTACCTCCACCACCTCGACCCCGCCCCCGGCACCTCGCGCTTCCACGTGCCCATCGCCGAGGGCCAGGCCCTGCTGGCCAGCCTGCGCGGCCGCGTCACCGGCCTGGCGTGGCCGACCTACGTGCTCGACATCCCCGGCGGCCACGGCAAGGTCCCGATCGGCCCGCAGTGGCTCGATCGGACCGCCGGCGCCGAGACCGTCACGGACCCGCAGGGCCGGCAGCATCGCCTTGCGACGGGTCGTGAACCCGAAACTGTGATGACGCCGTGATTGCCTGCCGGTATGCCGGAACCCGCACCCGTCGCGGCAACGACTGGCCGCCGATCCATGCAGGCGGCTGCAGGTTCGCGCCGACGATCCCGACAGGAAGGTCCTGCCCATGCGGCTGTCCGGCTCCCGCCACGCCCTTCTGGCAGCACTCTGCCTTCTGGGCGGCTGCCAGCAGCCGAGCCCACCGGCGGTGCCGGCCGCGCCGGACCCTGCTCCCGTCGCAGGCGTCGGCTACCTGGTGTTCAACGCGCCCATCTTCCCGAACACCCGCGACCTGTTCATCGCCGACGTGGACAAGTTCCGCGATGCCGGCGCCAGGGAGATCGACATCGCCCTGAACTCGCCTGGCGGCGACATCGATTCGGCGCAGGCCATCGTGAACCACATGATCCGCCTGCACGAGCACGACGGGATCACCTTCAAGGCGTATGATGTCGGCATCGTGGCGTCCGCGGCGACGTTCGTGTTCCTCACCGCCCAGGCCCGCTACTCGGTCCCGCGCGGCGTGTTCCTGTTCCACGCCGCCGGAATGTTTTCGAACGGTCTGGTCAGCGCGGAGCGGCTGCGCGAGCAGGCCGACAAGATTGAGGCCTACGAGCGGGTCGTCGGCGCGACACTGAAGGCACGGACGAGACTGACCGACTCGGAAGCGCAGACGTATCTCCACAGGACGGTCGTGCTCAACGCCGATGATGCCCACAGGGACGGCATCATCGACAGCATCGCCGCCTTCCAGGCCCCGAAAGGCGCGAGAAGCTGGGTGATCTCGTCCAGGCCGGCCAAGACCGCCGCGCCCGCCGCGGCGCCGGCTTCAAACCCGCCAGGCTAGCCGTGAACCGGTCTGCGGCCGGGCGCCTTCCTTGCCGCCCCGCCCGCCGCGGTCTAGACACCCGCCACCCCGCGACCGCACAAACAGAGCACCTTCCCATGAAGCAGCAGGCGAACCTGATCCGCGCCGGCCAGGTCATCGAGCATGACGGCCGACGCTGGACCGTGCTCAAGCAGCAGATCATCACCCCCGGCAAGGGCGGCGCCTTCATCCAGGTCGAGATGCGCGACCTCAAGACGGGCAACAAGACCAACGAGCGCTGGCGCACCGCCGACACCGTCGAGCGCCTGATGACCGACAACAAGGAGTACACCTACTCCTACACCGACGGCGACAACCTCGTCCTGATGGACCCGGAGACCTTCGAGCAGGCGATGATCCCCGCCGCCATCCTCGGCGACGGCACGGCGTTCCTGCAGGACAACATGGTCGTCGTCGTGGACCTGGTCGAGGGCGATCCCGTCGGCATGCACCTGCCCGCCATGGTCACGCTCGAGATCGTCGAGGCCGACCCCGTCGTCAAAGGCCAGACCGCGTCGTCGTCCTACAAGCCCGCCCGCCTGTCCAACGGCGTGAAGACCTCCGTGCCGCCGTTCATCGAGGCCGGCGAGCGCGTCGTCATCCGCACCGAGGACGCCACCTACGTCGAGCGCGCCAAGAACTAGAAAGGCCAGGGGCGCTGCCCCTGGACCCCGCCAGGGCGAGCCGCCCTGAACCGGCGCAATGAAGCCTTATGTGCGCGGGTCTGGGGGCGCCTGCCCCCAGCGGGTCCCCGCCTTCAAGTATGGGGGCAGAGCCCTGGCCTTCCTTCCTGACCGAAAGTCCCCGCCATGGCCATGCGCCTCTCCCCCCACATGACGGTGATGCAGAACACCGCGCAGAAGGCCGCCAAACGCCTGCTGCGCGACTTCACCGAGGTCGAGCAGCTCCAGGTCAGCATCAAGGGCCCGTCCGACTTCGTGTCGCAGGCCGACATCCGCGCGGAGGCCACCATCCGTGACGAGCTGACCCGCGCCCGCCCCGGCTACGCCTTCCTGATGGAGGAGAGCGGCGCCAGCGGCTCGGAGAACTGGACCTGGCGCTGGGTGGTCGACCCGCTCGACGGCACCACCAACTTCCTGCACGGCATCCCGCACTGGGCGATCAGCATCGCGCTGCAGCGCCGCCTGCCCGACGGCACCACCGAGATCAGCGCCGGCCTGGTCTACAGCCCGGCCGCCGACGAGATGTTCTGGGCCGAGAAGGGCGTCGGCGCCTACCTCAACGAGCGCCGCCTGCGCGTCTCCGCCCGCCGCGACATCCGCGAGGCCCTGTTCGCCACCGGCATCCCCTTCGCCGCCGTGCGCGCCCAGCACCGGCTCGCCTTCGCCCGCACGCTCGGCACCATGATGCCCACGGTCGCCGGCGTCCGCCGCTTCGGTGCCGCCGCCCTCGACCTCGCCTGGGTCGCCGCCGGCCGCTACGACGGCTACTGGGAGCTCGGGCTCAAGCCGTGGGACTGCGCGGCCGGCCTGCTGATCGTGCGCGAGGCCGGCGGCTTCACCACCGACCCGTCCGGCGCAGAAGCCACCCTGCTCGACGACGCCCCCAACAACGTGGTCGCCGCCAACCCCCACCTGCACGCCCAGCTCCTGGAGATGGTCGCCGACGGCGTCAGCGCCGCGGAACAGCGGCCCGGCTGACGATCAGAAAGCAAGGCTGGGCTCTGCCCAGACCCGCCCCTCCTTCAAGACGGGGGCAAGCCGCCCCTGAACCGGCGCTACGAAGGAATTTTCTGCTTATCAAATGCCGGTCCAGGGGCGGCTCGCCCCTGGCGGAGTTTGAGGCAGCGCCTCAACCTTGCCTGCCTCCGTCGACGCCCCTCCGTGTCACAGGCTGTTCGAGTCCTCGTCCCGCTGCCGCATGTAGCCGTCCAGCTCCCGCCGCAGCCCCGGCATGTTGCCCGTCAGCTCGATCAGCCCGAACACGTTGCGCTTGAGGTCCTCGTCCGGGCTGAACCCGTGCCCTGCCAGGATGTCCCAGCGGTCCACGTAGCGCCGCTTGTCCTTCGCGCCGTGCCACAGATGCTCGATCGTGCCGGGCACGTAGCCGATGTTGCCGCCGAGATGGCGCATCGCCCGTGCCTGCCAGCGGTGCAGCGGCGCCTTGTAGCCCTGCGTCATCGCGCCGTGGATGCTCTCGTCCACCCGCCCGACCAGCGCCATCGCCATGTGGTGGTCCGCAGCCCCCAGCGCCGCCGTGTCGATCAGCCCGCCGAGATGCTCCAGCGCCGCCCGCGTCGCCGCCCAGCCGTAGCCGGGATGGGCGAACGCATACCCGCCCGGCCTGGCGTTCGGCCCCTGCACGATGGGCCTGCCCTCGCAGTACAGCTTGCAGAACGACTGGTGCGCCGCGAGATGCTCGTCGTTCGGCCCGAGATCGTAACAGTCGGCCCAGGGCTGCACGACGTCGTAGAGCTGCAGCGCCTCCACGGTCCGCGCCGCCCAGTCCGGCCTGCGGAACTCGATGTCGGCATCCAGCCACGCCACATGCTTCCAGTCGGGAGGCAGCCGGCTGATCGCGATGTTGAGCAGCGACTCCTTGTTCCACACCACGGTGCGGCTGCGCAGCCCGATGTGGCGCACGCCTTCGATGTCCGCGCACTCGAACGGACGCTCCCCGTAGGCGCACTCCGCGACCGTGAGCTGCACGCCGCTGTCGCGCATGTGGGCCGCGAAGCGCCGGAACAGCGCGATGCGGCTGCGCCAGCCCACCGGGTTCGCGATCGCCGTAACGACATGGAGCAGGGCTGGGTCCATCGGGATGATCCATGGTTGGATGTTCGCGGCATGCGCAGCGGCGGGCCCGAACCGCGCCGGACGCCAGCCGACAGCCGCCAGGACAGGGGTCGGCCAGCAGGCAGGACCGGACCCTGCCCGGACCCGCCAGGAGCCTGAGGTCCTCGCAAACCTTCCTTTCAGGGTTCGAAGTCCGAAGGTCCGGTCCGGTTCGGGGATCGAGGCGGAAGCCTCGACCCGCCTGCCTGTCCGGTCGAAATCCGGGCCGGGTGCCTGAGCTGCGCACTTTGCCCCGGCGGGAAGCAAATGGTCCAAGCCAATGCGCCGCCGCTGTGCAGACGTGCCGGGCCGCTTGCTTGCGTCCGCCCCTGGGTTGCGCCACGGTCCGGGCACAATGCGATCGTCCACCCCCCGTATCCGCCCGGCACGCCTGCTTGCGGCGGCAGCGCTATCGATCCTCTGCCACGCCCATCCGACCCGTGCCCAGGTCAGCGTGGACCAGGGCGCCCTGGACAGCCTCGGAACCTCGGCGCCGCCGGCCCAGCCGGCTCCCGCCAGGCCGCCCGCCGTCGAGCGACGGCCCGTCCCCCGTCCCGCAACGCCCCGCGCCGCACCGCACTTCGTCGCGAAACCGAACACGCCGCCCGCGCGGCCGCCCGCCATCCCGGCGTCGCCGCCGCCCAGGGCCGCGCTGCCCCCGGCGGAACCGACGGTGCCGACACGTCCGAGCCCGCCCCCGCCCGTGCCGGTCGTGGCCGACGCCCCCGACACGGTGAGCCCCCTGCCGGGCGGCCTGCGGGTGAGCTTCGGCGCCGGCCGCTCGGACCTCAATCCCGCCGCCGTGGCGGCCCTGCGCACCCTCGCCGGACCGCTGAAGGCCGACACGGCCGCCACGCTGGACGTGAACGCCTGGTCCGTCGGCACCACCGACGATCCGTCCACCCCGAGGCGCCTGTCGCTGGCCCGCGCGCTGGCGGTGCGCGCGGTGCTCATCAGCGAGGGCATCGCCTCGCCCCGCATCTACGTGCGGGCCCTGGGCTCCGACGGCGGCGACCCGCCCGACCGCGCAGAGATCACCCGCACCGCCGCGTCCACGCCGCCCGCGGCAGCCAGCCCTGCGGCCCAGCCTCCCGGCAGCGGCGGCAAACCTGCGGCGCCCGCCCCTGCCGCGACGCCTGCCCCTGCTGCGACGCCCGCCAGGAAGCGATGACCCGGCCGACCACCTTCCTGGTCCGGATGGTGCTGTTCCTCGCGGCGGTGCTCGTCGTTGCCGGCGTGCTGTCCCCGGTGCTGCTGGTCGCCTTCGCCAACAACCCGGTGCTGAACGGCCTGATCGTCCTGGTCCTGCTGCTCGGCGTGGCCTGGAACCTGCGCCAGGTGCTGCGCCTGTCGCCCGAGGTCCGCTGG
Source organism: uncultured Acetobacteraceae bacterium (assembly GCA_964236585.1). GTDB lineage: Bacteria > Pseudomonadota > Alphaproteobacteria > Acetobacterales > Acetobacteraceae > CAXSEF01. The sequence continues at coordinate 61,917 of CAXSFE010000001.1, read as the reverse complement.
CTGGAAACGTTCCAGCAGTCCCGCCAGCGCCTCGCCGCCCTGCCCCAGCCCAGGCTGCTCGCGCCGATGGCCAGCATGCTCGCCTCGCGCGGCCGCAACCGCGACGGCGAGGACCGCTTCACCCTGTCCGCCCCGGCGATGCGTTCCCTGCTCGACAGCCTCGCCTCGCGCCTGGACGAGAGCCGCGAGCTGTCGCGCTACATGACCGGGCTGCTGATCTTCCTCGGCCTGCTCGGCACCTTCTGGGGCCTGCTGCTCACCATCGGCTCGGTGGCCGACGTCATCAACGCGATGTCCGTCGGCAACGGCGACGTCAACGTGCTGTTCGACCAGCTGAAGTCCGGCCTGTCCCGCCCGCTGCACGGCATGGGCACAGCGTTCTCCTCCTCCATGCTCGGCCTCGCCGGCGCCCTGGTGCTGGGCTTCCTCGACCTCACCGCGGGCCAGGCGCAGAACCGGTTCTTCAACGAACTGGAGGAGTGGCTCGCAGGCCTGACCCGCCTGTCCTCCGGCGTGCTCGGCGGCGACGGCGAGGGCTCGGTGCCCGTCTACGTCCAGGCGCTGCTGGAGACCACCGCGGAGAACATGGAGAACCTGCAGCGCATCCTGGCCCGCGGCGAGGAAGGCCGCGCCCAGTCCAACGCCGCGGTGCTCTCGCTGACCGAACGCCTCGGCCAGCTCGCCGACTCCAACCGCGCCAACCAGCAGCTCATGCTCCGCGTCGCCGAGGGACAGGCTGCCCTCGCCCCCGTCCTGCAGCGCCTCTCGGACAGCCGGCCCGAGGGCGACGGCGCGGCCCGCAGCCACCTGCGCAACATCGAGGCCGCCCTCAACCGGCTCATCTCGGAGGCGGAACAGGGCCGCTCCCAGTCCACCGCCGAGCTGCGCAGCGACATCCGGATCCTGACCCGCACCATTGCCGCCGCCGTCGCCGCGGAGGGGTCGTCGTGAGACGGCAGGGCCAGGGCCCCGCCCCATGTCCCGGAAGCGAAAAGCCGACGCGGACAGTGCCCCCCGACCCGCGCAGCTCCACGGCGGCACACCGCCGGGAGCTTTGCCTCTGTCTCGACACCAGGTTTCCAAAGGCCCGGCCTTTGGCGGGTCCAGGGCAGAGCCCTGGCCTTGCTGCCTTCGGCCTCCGGTGTCCCTGAGCAACCGCCGTCGCGGCGGCGCCAACAACGGGCTCGACGCCTGGCCCGGCTACGTGGACGCGCTGTCCACGCTGCTCATGGTCATCATCTTCGTGCTTCTGGTGTTCGTGCTCGGCCAGGCCTTCCTGTCCGTGGCGCTCACCGGCAAGGACCGGGCGCTCGACAAGCTGGGCCGCCAAGTCGCCGAGCTGTCCGACATGCTCTCCCTCGAACGCGGCCGCGCGCGCGACCTGGAGAGCAGCAACGCCAGCCTCGGGCGCGACCTTGCCGCCGCACAGAACGCCCAGACCTCGCTGACCGCCAGCTTGGCCGATGCCGAGACGGAGGCTGCCGCCGGCACCGCCCGCACCGCGCAGCTGCAGACCGCCCTCGGCGCGGCGGCCGCCCGCGGCACCACGCTGGCGCAGCAGGCCACGGCGGCCGCAGCACAGCTCGCCGACGCGCAGGCCCGGCTCGCCGACGCCCGCACCGAGCTCGACCGCACCGTCGCCACCGGCCGCGACACGCTGCAGCAGCGCCTGGCCGACCTCGCCAGGCTGCGCGAACAGACCACCGCGCTCGCCGCCCTGCGCGACGACCTGCAGCGTCAGGTCGCCGACGCCGCCGCCCGCTCCACCACCGCCGAGCAGCAGCGCGCCGCCGCCCTGGCGCAGCTGACCGAGGAGCAGGCCTACTCCGACGGCGCCCGCGCCCAGATCGCCCTGCTCAACCACCAGCTCGAGCAGCTTCGCGCCCAGATGCAGCAGACCGCGGCAGCCCTCGACCTGCAGGCCGCGCAGGGCCGCGACAAGGACGCCCAGATCGCGGCGCTCGGTCAGAAGCTGAACGTGGCACTCGCGTCGAAGGTCGAGGAGCTGCAGCGCTACCGCAGCGAGTTCTTCGGCCGCCTGCGCTCGGTGCTCGCGGACCGGCCCGGCATCCAGGTCGTCGGCGACCGCTTCGTGTTCCAGAGCGAGGTGCTGTTCCCCGCCGGCAGTGCCACCCTCTCGCCCGCCGGCGAGGAGCAGGTCCGCACGCTTGCCGCGACGCTGAAGGCGATCGTCCCGGAGATCCCCGGCGACATCGCCTGGCTGCTGCGCGTCGACGGCCACGCCGACCACGACCCGATCACCGGCGGCGCCTTCGCCAGCAACTGGGAGCTGTCGAGCCAGCGTGCCATCACCGTGGTCAGGCTGCTGATCGCCAGCGGCATCCCCGCCGGGCACCTGGCCGCCACCGGCTTCGCGGATTTCCAGCCGCTTCAGGCGGGCAGCACCCCGGACGCCTACGCGCGCAACCGGCGCATCGAGCTCAGACTGACAGATCGCTGAGGCAGCAAAATTGCACAGCTTGCGATTGTGATATCGGAAATCCACAGCGGATTGGACACAGCCACGTGGTAATGGTTCACTCACCGCTTCTGCGGAGACCATCCCTTGACGTTGTTTGATCACATCAACCCTCTGTACTCGCTGTCCGGCTTTCTCGTCGGCCTCCTGGTCGGCATCACCGGCGTGGGCGGCGGCTCCCTGATGACGCCGCTGCTGGTGCTCCTGTTCGGCATCCACCCGGCCACCGCCGTCGGCACCGACCTGCTCTACGCCGCCTGCACCAAGTCCGTCGGCACCGTGGTGCACGGCCTCAAGGGCGGCGTGAGATGGCCCATCGTCGGCCTGCTTGCCGCCGGCAGCCTGCCCGCCACCGTGATCACCCTCGCGGCGCTGGTGCATTTCGGCGCGCCGAGCGAGCCGGTGTCGCGGCTGATCTCGGTGGTGCTGGGCCTGGCCCTGCTGCTCACCGCGATCAGCCTGCTGTTCCACGCGCGCATCCTGGCCTGGGCGGTCTCGCGCGACGTCGCGCTGTCGCCGTCGCGCACCCGGCGCCTGACCGTGCTCACCGGCTTCGTGCTGGGTGTGCTGGTGTCGATCTCCTCGGTCGGCGCAGGCGCGCTCGGGGTGACGGCGCTGGTGCTGCTGTATCCGAAGCTGCCGACCGCGCGCATCGTCGGCTCCGATCTCGCCCACGCCGTACCGCTCACGCTGGCTGCGGGGCTGGGCCACTGGTTCATCGGCTCCGTCAACTGGTCGCTGTTCGGCTCGCTCATCGTGGGCTCGATCCCCGGCATCGTCGTGGGCAGCCTGATCGCCACGCACGTGCCGGAACGGCTGTTGCGACCAGCCCTTTCCGCCGTGCTCCTGCTTGTGGGAACCAAGCTTCTCGCCTGATCGCGGCGCGCACGAAGAAAGGCCTTGTCCTCGATCCACCCTGCCGGACGCCGTGCAGCAAGGTCCAACTCCTGTCCTTGGCGAGGACGTCTCGTGTCAGGCTCCGGCCTGTACAGACCGTGGCGCGCAGACGTCCCGTCCAACGAGACGACCCTGTCCTGCAAGGCGAGACTTCCAGGCGGGATCATGAGAAGGTTGTCCTGTGCGGCGTGACAGGATTTGTCCTGCGACGCAGGACGTGTGGGCCAGCGAAGACATTGATGGCCACGCCCGGGTGGACGGGCAGCCTGCCTTGGATCGAAGTCAATGGTCGCCACTCCAAGGCGTCCCCCGGCTCCCACGCCCTGGTGCCGACGATTGCAGGCCAGACAAGTCCGCCCTGCTCCTAGTAGCAGGCACCCGGGTGGTAGAAGCACCAAGCCTGGCGACGACGGAAGCCGTAGCCGCCGTAGCCAGGCCCGTAACCGTAGCCGCGATGGTAGAAGCCGCGACCGCCGTAGCCACCGCGGAACCCGTCCCCACGAAAGCCCTGGTGGCCCAACCCGCCGCCATGGAACCCGCCGCCACCATGGAACCCGCCACCACCGCCGTATCCGCCGCCGAAGCCCACGGTCTCGATTGCGGGCGCTGCCATCGGGCTTGCCCAGGAAGCCGAATTGACGGCCACGACCACGGCAAGCGCCGCAGCAAGCCGCAAGCCACGTTTCACAACGTCATGTCCTGGAAACTGCATTGCCGTCGAGCGCCCGGCGCTTCCGTAGGTTCCTGCCCGTCTTGAGCCGGGACGGTCGGCCGTCCAATCTGGCCATCCTGCACGCGGAGCCAGGGAGCAGCCGTGGCCGGGACTACCAGGAGCCACACCAGCGGCCGCCACTGCTGACAGGCGAGCAAGGCCGGGCTCTGCCCACACCCGCCAAGGGTCCTGCGCCTTCGAAAACCCTCTCCAAAGAAGTGGTCTCCAGAGACAAGCCCTCACCAAGGTTTGAGGCTCATGCCCAAGGGTGAGACCCAGCCTTGCACCGTCGCTCACGCAGCAGGGCTGCCGCTCAGTCCCGCCGCAGCCGCGTGGCGCTGAGCCCTGCCGCCGCGAACGCGGTGGCCGAGGCGAGCACGAGGCACACCAGGGTCGCGCCCTGCTGCACGAACCCGAACGTCAGGGCCACGAGCATGGCGCCCACGGTCTGCCCGAGCAGGCGCGCCACCGAGATCATCCCCGACGCGCTGCCCACCCGCGAGGCCGGCGCGGTCACCAGCATCGCGCGGTTGTTCGGCGGCTGGAACAGGCCGAAGCCGGCGCCGGCCAGCGCAATGCGCCAGACGATGTCCAGGTCGGTGGGGGCGGGCGGCATCAGGCGCAGCGCCAGGAAGCCGAGCCCGGTGACGCACAGGCCCAGCGAGGACAGCACGGCGGCCGGCACCCGGTCGGCGAGCCGGCCGACGAACGGCGCCACCGCGACGATGGCGAGCGGCCACGGCGTGATCAGCAGCCCGGTCTGCACCGCGGTGCGCCCGAGCACGGCCTCGAGGTTGAACGGCATCGAGATGATGAAGAAGTTCGAGGCGACAAATCCCAGAAAGCCGACGCCGAACGCCACCCGGAAGCCCGCGAGGCGCAGCAGGTCGACCGGCAGCAGCGGATTGCTGCGCCCGAGCTGGCGTCGCACCAGGACGACGAGGCAGGCGGCACCGGCCAGCAGCAGGGAGGCCCCGAACGCCACGCCGTCGCGGTGCGCGAGGCTGTCGCCGCCGACGATCAGCGCGCCGAACGCGGCGGCGTTCAGCACGACGCTGGCCCAGTCCAGCGTGCCCCCTGCGCGCGGGGTGCGCGGCAGCGAGGTGGCCGCGAAGACAAAGGCGACGCCGCCCAGCGGCAGGTTCACCCAGAACAGCCACTGCCAGCCGGCCACGGAGAGCACGGCGGAGGCGACGGTCGGGCCCAGCGCCACGCCCATCGCGACGACCAGGCCGTTGAACGCGATGCCGCGCCCCAGCTCGCGCGCCGGGTAGATGAAGCGCACCAGCGCCGCGTTGACGCTCATGATGCAGGCGCCGCCGAAGCCCTGCAGCGCGCGCGCCAGGGCCAGCTCGGGCAGGGTGGTGCTGAGCGCGCACAGCACGGAGGCGACCACGAACAGCACCAGGCCGATCTGGCTCATGCGCGCGTAGCCCCAGCGCTCGCCGAGCGCCGCGAGCGGCAGCAGCGAGATCACGCTGGCGAGCTGGTAGGCGTTGATCACCCAGATCGAGGAGGACGCCGAGGTGTGGATGTCCGCCGCGATCGTCGGCAGCGCGACGTTGGCCACCGCGTAGTCGAGCACCGACAGCAGCACCGACAGCGAGACCACGAACATCGCCCGCCACCGCGCAACGCCGTACAGGCCGTCGACGGCAGCGGCGGGGATGAGGAAGGGCGGGGAGGTGTCGGCCATGCCCCCTCGTAGCCCCGTGCTCCCAGCGGCGCCATCAGGCGAAGGCAGGTCTGGGTCGAGGCTTCACCCTGGCTTCCCGGCCCGGATCGAGGAACCAAAGAGCCTCCAACGTCTGAAGGAGGGGCCCTTTGCGGGTCTGGGCGCAGCCTGCCAGAGGTTCTGACAGCCTGCTTGGGCTGTCGGAATGGCAGGCGGAGGGAGAGCGAGGTCTCCCTTATCGCCTCTCACCCGTTCAGGTCGATCGCGAGCAGCAGCCCAGTCGCAGCGATGAACAGCCGCCGCATGCCAGGCCCGCCGAAGCAGCAGTTCGAGCTGGTCTGCGGCGTCGCGATGAAGCCGAGCCGGGTGCGATCGGGGGCAAGCACGTGGACGCCGTCCTCCGCCGTGGTCCACACCCAGCCGCGCGTGTCCACCGCGAAGCCGTCCGGCACCCCGTGGTCGGCATGCCAGAAGAAGCGCCGGCCGGAGAGAGTGCCGTCCCCGGCCACGTCGAAGGCGACGATCTCGTGGGTGGTGCCGGTCTGCGGGCCAGGGATCTCGCCGAGCGAGCGCCCGGTGTCGGAGACGTACAGCGTGCCGCCGTCGGGCGAGAACGCCAGCCCGTTGGGCTGCTCGAAGTCGGCCATGCGGCGCAGCGAGCCGTCGCACGGGTCGAGGCGGTAGACGCTGCGGTGGTCCAGCTCCGGCTCGGCGAGGCTGCCCTGGCTCGGCATCAGCAGGCCGAAGGTCGGGTCGGTGAACCAGATCGCGCCGTCCGCTGCCACGGCAACGTCGTTGGGCGAGTTGAGGCGCCGGCCCCCGTAGTGGGTGACGATCGGATCTGCGCCGCCGTTCGCGTCGCTGAGCGGGCCGGCGGGCGAGCGGCTGATGCAGCGGCGGCCGTGCTCGCAGTGCACCAGGCGACCCTCGGCGTCGAGCGCGTTGCCGTTCATGAAGTACGTGCCGTCGACCAGCACCGCCACGTGCCCGTCCGGGTGCCAGCCGAGCAGGCGGCGGTTGGCCACGTCGGACCAGACGAGGCGGTCGCCGGCCCGGTTCCAGACGGGGCCCTCGCCGTGCACGGTACCCTCGTACAGGCAGAGCAGCCTCGCGTCGGGGGAAAGCACCTCGGCCAGGCAGGGATCGTCGACCTGCACGCCGGCGAAGCCCTCGACCGGCTCGGGCGGCCCGGCGTGGCGCAGCAGGCGGCCGGGCAGCAGCGCGGTGTCCTCGGGCATCGAGGCTCCTCCGTCAGGAAGCAAGGTTGAGGCTCTGCCTCAAACTCCGCCAAAGGCAAGCCTTTGGAAACCTCGACTTAGGCTTCCTTTTCCGAATGCCGGTCCAGGGGCGCTGCCCCTGGCGGGTCCAGGGCAGAGCCCTGGCCTTGCCTTCCCTTGGCCCCAGGCGCCAGCACCGAGTCGTAGAAGCGGTCCAGCGTCTCCGTCTGCCGGCCAAGGTCGAAGCGCCGCTCCACGAAGCGCCGCGCCGCAGCCCCCATGCGCCAACGCAGTTCCGGATCGTCGAGCAGCTCGCCCATGCGCGCACCCAGCGCCACGGCGTCGCGCGGCGGCGCCAGGAGCCCGGTCTCGCCCTCGACCAGGCCCTCCGGGATGCCGCCGACGCGCGAGCCGACCACCGGCACCCCGGTCGCCGCCGCCTCCAGCAGCACCATGCCCAGCCCCTCGACCCGGCCGGTGGCGGTGCGCACGCTGGGCAGCACCAGCATCGCCGCCCGCCGCATCCAGCGCATCACCTCGGCGTGCGGCAGGGCGCCCAGGAACCGCACCCGCTCCGCCACCCCCAGCGCCGCGGCCAGCCGCTCCAGCCGGCGTCGCAGCGGGCCGTCGCCGATCACCACCAGCGACACGCCGGGGTGGCGCGGCGCCAGCCCGGCAAAGGCGTGCAGCAGCGTGGCGGTGCCCTTCATCTCCACCAGCCGCGCGACGTGCAGCACCGTCGGCGTCTCCTCCCCCGGGTCGCGCGGCCGGGTCACCGTGCAGTCCACGCCGGTGTAGTGGACGTGGGTGCGCGCCGGCGGAAAGCCCTGCGCCAGCACCTGGTCGCGGATGAACGACGAGACGCACAGGAACAGCGCGCCCTCCCGGGCCAGGCGACGCCGGTGCAGCGGGTAGTTCGCCCAGGCCGGCGAGCACAGCAGGGCCGCGGTGGACAGGGTCGCGTCGAAGCCGTGGAACGTCGTGACCAGCGGCACGCCCAGGCGCTGCGCGAGCGGCAGCGCGTAGACGCCATCGATACCGAAGTGGGCGTGGACCAGCGCGGGGCTGTGCCCGGCCAGCAGGCGCTGCAGCGGCGCGGGCGAGCGCGACAGGGTCTGCCAGGCGACCTGCGGGAGCGAGCGCCACCGGCCGGAGTCGGCGAGTGCGAACGACGCGGATCCAGGCGGCGGCGGCCCGAAGCGCAGGCGGCCGAGGTAGACCGGCCGGTAGCGGCGGGAGCGCTCGGCCTGCTGGGTGACGAACGGCTCGGAGATGCGGAACAGGTTGTTGCGGAAAATCGCGACCTCGCGCATCGGGGGTGCCTCGGGCCGGGAGACAGGCAAGTTAGCAAGCAAGGCCGGGCTCTGCCCAGACCCGCCAAAGGGCGGAGCCCTTTGGAAACCCTCTCCTTAAGAATTGGATTCCAAAGGCTTGCCTTTGGCGGAGTTTGAGGCAGAGCCTCAACCTTGCTTGCCGACCTCGCCCGCGCCCCCTAGATGCGGCGCATGATCCTCCTCCGACACGGCCAGAGCGAGTTCAACGTCGTGTTCAGCGCGACCAAGCGCGACCCCGGCATCACCGACCCCCACCTCACCGACCTCGGCCGCGCGCAGATCGCCACCGCGGCGGAGCAGCTCGCGGGCCAGGGCATACGCCGCATCGTCGCCTCGCCCTACACCCGCGCGCTGCAGACCGCGGCGATCGCCGCAGGGCGCCTTGGCGTGCCGGTGCTGATCGACGTCGTGGTGCGCGAGCGCTGCGCCTTTGCCTGCGACGTCGGCACGCCGCGCGCCCGGCTGGCCGAGGCGTGGCCGCACCACGACTTCGCGGCGCTCGACGAGGTGTGGTGGCCCCAGGGGATCGAGACCGAGGCGGAGATCCTCGCCCGCGCGGCGCGGTTCCGCGCGGCGATGGCGGCCGACCCAGCATGGCGCGAGACGCTGGTGGTCAGCCACTGGGGCTTCATCCTCGCGCTGACCGGCGAGCAGATGCAGAACGGCGAGTGGGTGCGCTGCGACCCGACCGGGCCGGCGCCGGCGGAGATCGACTGGCTGCACGCCTAGCGACAGGCAGGGCAGAGCCCCGGCCTTGCGCTACGGCGTGGCGGTCGGCGGGCCCAGCGGGCGCCACAGGCCCTGGACGAAGCCGCGCCGGTCCAGCGTCCAGGCGGCGCTGCCCCGCACCGCCTTCGCGCCGTCGCAGCTCCAGCGCCACAGCGTGTCGTGCCCCGTCACCTCCTGCGGCACGCCCGCGCCCGGGTGGTCCTCGCACCACTCGGTGACGCTGGGCAGCTCGGTGCGCTGGTCCATCTGGCCGCACGGCACGTTGGCGCCGAAGAAGCAGCCCAGCACCTGGCCGCCGTCGCAGCGCCAGATCACCGCGCGCTCGCCCTGCTCCACCGGCAGCTTGAGCCCGAACGCCTGCTCGGCGGTGTCCACCATGTCGTGCGGCAGCTGATGGCTGCTGTCGTCCGTGTCGACCTTCGTGCAGTACGAGGCGGGCGAGAGGTCCGTGACCGCGGTGTCAGCCCGGGCCACCCCCGAGGTCGCGACCCCCAGCAGCAGGGTCGCCAGGCACGCCATCACCCGTCCACACACGTCCATCCCGGCGAGTCCCCGTCTCGGTTTCTGGTTGGCGCGACCCTAGACGCGCGCCGGCTGGACCGGCAACCCGGCGGCGGACGCAAGGCCGGGGGGCGAGCCGCCCCCCGGACCCCGGCGCCCCTGGAGCCTGTGCCTTCGTGGTGCCGGTCCAGGGCGGCTCGCCCTGGCGGGTCCAGGGCAGAGCCCTGGCCTTACCTTCCTCACCCCCGCGGGTGCGTCCTCTGCCAGACCTCCAGCAGCCGTGGCGTGTCCACCGCGGTGTAGCGCTGCGTGGTCGACAGGGTGGCGTGGCCCAGCAGCTCCTGGATCGAGCGCAGGTCCGCGCCGCCCTCCAGCAGGTGCGTCGCGAAGGAGTGGCGCAGCGCGTGCGGCGTCGCGTGCTCCGGCAGCCCGGCCTGGCGCCGGAAGTCGCGCAGCACCCGCTGCGCCACGCCGGCGTTCAGCCGCCCGCCCTTCGTGCCCACGAACAGCGGCGAGTCCGGCTCCGGGTCCGGGTGCAGCGCCAGCCAGGCGCCGATCGCGGCACGCACCACCGGCAGCACCGGCACGATGCGCTGCCGCCCGCCCTTGCCGCTCACCCGCAGCGCCGCGTCCTCGCCCGGCCGCGGCGCCTCGCGCACCGCGAGCGACAGCGCCTCGGCGATGCGCAGGCCGCTGCCGTACAGCAGCGTGAACAGCGCCGTGTCGCGCGCCTGGGTGAAGGCGGTGTCCGACGCCTCGCCGACGCCGGCCGACGCGGCACGGGCCTGGTCAGGGGTCAGGGCGCGCGGCGCCGGCGGGCGGGCGCGCGGCGTGCCCAGCAGCGAGGCCGCCGGGTTGGTGACGCCATGCCGGCGCGCGAGGAAGCGGTAGAAGCTGCGCACCGCGGCGAGCTGGCGCGCCCGGGTGGCGTTCCCGCGCCCCGCCGCAGCCCCCGCCGCAAGCCAGGCGCGCAGGTCGGACTGGCCGAGCCGGGCCAGGTCGTCGAGCGCCACCGGGCCGCCGAGATGGCCCGCGAGGAACGCCTCGAACACGCCGAGGTCACGCGCATAGGCCTCCACCGTCAGCGGCGAGGCCCTGCGCTCGCGCGCCAGCCAGTCGAGGAAGTCCGCGGCGGCCTCGCGCGCGGAGGTCACCGAGGCTCGGCCTGAAGCAGGAAGCAAGGTCGGGCTCTGCCCGAACCCGCCAAAGGGCCGAGCCCTTTGGAAACCCTGGACTTAAGAGTCGGATTCCAATGGCTTGCCTTTGGCGGAGTTTGAGGCAGAGCCTCAACCTTCCTTGTCATGCCTCGTCGCGCCGTGCCAGGGCCGCCGCCACCGCGCGGCCCAGGAACGCCAGCGCCTCGCGATCGGCGCACAGGCGGTCCGCGTCGCGCGAGGCCAGCAGCAGCAGGCGGCCGGGGCGGGTCGGCACCCGGATCAGGGCGTCGTGGCACGCGAGCGCCGCCGCCTCCGCGTGCAGTGCGCGTGCGTCCGGCGGCGCCGCGCGCACGACCACGTCGCGGCCGTCCAGCAGGCCGGCCAGCGTGCCCGGCGGCAGGGGCCGGACGCCGCGCTGCGCCGCGCCCTCGGCGCACAGGGCCGCCGCATCCACCCCGAGCAGGCCGGGCAACTCCGCAGACACGCACTCCACCGGGTCGGCCGCGGCGATCAGCGCCAGCACGCAGCAGTGCACCCGCCCGGCCAGCCCGGCGGCCGCGCGCCGGTCCTCCACCACCCTGTCGGCCGAGTGCCGTGCCGCCGCGGCGCGCGTGCGCTCGAGGCGCAGCATCGCCGCCATGTGGTCCGCCAGCGGCTCGCCGTGAACGCGCTCCGGCGGCTCCAGCAGGCCGTACAGCGCCGGATGCTGCGCCAGCCAGCCGGGCCGCGCGGCCAGGAACCGCTCCACCGCCTCGTCGGACGGCGGCGGCCCGGGGCTGGCGACATCCGTCATCGCGGGGCGGCCGGCGTCACGGGACGCGCATGCCCGGTTGCGGTCGCGCCGCACACCACCGAAATATCGCTCGCATGAGCAGGTCCGTCCCCCCGCAGTTCAGCCTGCCCACCATACAGGACGACGCCGTCGTGCCCAGCGGTCGGGCCGGGGCGGCGTCCCCGCCCGGGCCGAAGCGCAGGCGACGCGGGTCCGCCGTGTCGGTGTCCCCTGTCGTGGAATCCCCCGCCGTGCCGCGGGTGCCGGTGCTGCTACCCTACCCGTTCGTCGGGCCGTTCGACTATGCGGCGCCGGCGCACCTGCCGCTCGAGCCCGGCGACATCGTGCTGGTGCCGCTGAACCGCCGCGCCGAGATCGGCGTGGTGTGGGACGCGCCGTCCGGGCCCGCGGTGGCCGACTCGCGGCTCAAGCCGGTGGCCGCCCGGCTCGACGCGCCGCCGCTGCCCGCGGCGCTGCGACGGTTCGTGGACTGGGTGGCGCAGTACACGCTGTCCGCGCCGGGCGACGTGCTGGCGATGACGCTGCGTGTCAACGCCCTGTCGCCGCCGACGCCCGCGCCCGGCTGGACCCTGGCGCCTGCGCCCGACGACTCGCCGCGCCCCGGCGCGGAGGAGGCCGGGGGCGCCGGGAACGGCCCGCCCCGCCCGCCGCGCCTCACCCCGCAGCGCCGCCTGGTGCTCGACGCCCTGCGCGACGGGCCGCGCGGCGGGGCGGAGCTGGCGCGCCTCGCCGGCGTGTCCACCGGGCTGATCCGCGGCATGGCGCAGTCCGGGCTGATCCTGCCGGTGGCGCTGCCCACTGCCCCGCCGTTCCTGCCGCCCGACCCCGCGCACCCCGGCCCCGCGCTTTCCCCCGACCAGACCCGCGCCGCCGCGGTGCTGCGCGCGGAGGCGGCGGCGTGCCGCTTCTCCGTCACCCTGCTCGACGGCGTCACCGGCTCCGGCAAGACCGAGATCTACCTGGAGGCCGTCGCCGAGTGCCTCGCGCAGGGCCGCCAGGCACTGGTGCTGCTCCCCGAGATCGCCCTGTCCTCGCAGTGGCTGGAGCGCTTCGAGCGCCGCTTCGGCACCGCGCCGGCGGTCTGGCACTCCGACCTCGCCTCGCGCACCCGCCGCGTCACCTGGCGCGCGGTGGCCGACGGCACCGCGCCGGTGGTGGTCGGCGCCCGCTCCGCCCTGTTCCTACCGTTCCCCGAGCTGGGCCTGGTCATCGTCGACGAGGAGCACGAGACCGCCTTCAAGCAGGAGGACGGCGTCAACTACCACGCCCGCGACATGGCCGTGGTCCGCGCCCGCCTGTCCGAGGCCGCCTGCGTCCTGGTCTCGGCGACACCGAGCCTGGAGACGCTGGCCAACGTCGACCTCGGCCGCTACCGGCGTCTGACGCTGGCCGCGCGCCACGGCGGCGCCACCCTGCCCAGCGTCGCCGCCATCGACCTGCGCGACCACCCGCCGGAGCGGGGGAAGTTCATCTCCCCGCTGCTGGCCGAGGCGGCGCACGAGACCTTCGCGCGCGGCGAGCAGGCGATGCTGTTCCTCAACCGCCGCGGCTACGCGCCGCTCACCCTGTGCCGCGCCTGCGGCCACCGCATGGGCTGCCCGAACTGCACCGCCTGGCTGGTCGAGCACCGCGCGCGCCGCGTGCTCACCTGCCACCACTGCGGCCACGGCGAGCCGATCCCCACCCTGTGCCCGACCTGCGGCGCCGAGCACAGCCTGACGCCGATCGGCCCCGGCGTGGAGCGCATCACCGAGGAGGCCGCGCTGCTGTTCCCCGACGCGCGCACCCTGGTGATGGCCAGCGACACCCTGCCCGGCCCGCACGCCGCCGCGGAGGCCGCCCGCGCCATCTCCGCCCGCGAGGTCGACCTGATCATCGGCACCCAGATCGTCGCCAAGGGCTGGCACTTCCCCCACCTCACGCTGGTCGGCGTGGTCGACGCCGACCTCGGCCTCGGCGGCGGCGACCTGCGCGCCTCCGAGCGCACCGTCCAGCTCCTCCACCAGGTCGCCGGCCGCGCCGGCCGCGCCGAGAGCCCCGGCCGCGTGATGCTGCAGACCTTCTCCCCCGAGCATCCCGTCATGCAGGCCCTGCTGCAGGGCGACCTCGCCGCCTTCATGGCCCGCGAGGCCGACGAGCGCCGCCCCGGCCACTGGCCCCCCTACGGCCGCCTCGCCGCCCTGATCGTCAGCGCCGACACCCAGGCCGACGCAGACGCCACCGCGCGCGCCCTCGGCCTCACCGCCCCGCACGGCGACGGCGTCACCGTGCTTGGCCCGGCGCCGGCCCCGCTCGCCATCCTGCGCGGCCGCCACCGCCGCCGCCTGCTGCTGCGCACGCGCCGCGAGATCGCCGTCCAGCCGATCCTGCGCGAATGGCTCGCCCGCGTGCCGGTCGGGCGCGGCGTGCGCGTCGACGTCGACGTCGATCCGGTGTCGTTCCTCTGAGCGCAGGACAGGCAGGCAAGGTTGAGGCTCTGCCTCAAACTCCGCCCCTGCTTGAAGGATGGGGCGAGCCGCCCCTGGACCGGCCTCTCCCGGGTTCGGAGTTTCCTGCCCGCTCACCTTCCTGCTGCGCTACCTTCTACCCGGCCCCCGCGCTCAAGCCGCCGTGAGACCTCGCCATGCCCCCGGACGCGCCGACCTCACCCACCCCGCGCTCCGCACGCACGCACGATTCCCCCGCCGCCGTGTTCGCCGCGTTCCTCCGCCTCGGCTGCACCAGCTTCGGCGGCCCCATCGCCCACCTCGGCTACTTCCGCGCCGAGTTCGTCGAGCGACGCCGCTGGCTCGACGAGGCCGCCTACGCCGACATCGTCGCCCTCTGCCAGTTCCTCCCCGGCCCCGCCTCCTCCCAGGTCGGCGTCAGCCTCGGCCTCCTGCGCGCCGGCCTGCCCGGCGGCCTCGCCGCCTGGGCCAGCTTCACCCTGCCCTCCGCCATCGCGATGGTCCTGTTCGCCGAAGGCGTCGCCCGGATGGCCGACCCCGGCCACGCCGCCTGGCTGCACGGCCTGCGCATCGTCGCCGTCGCCGTGGTCGCCCAGGCCGTGCGCGGCATGGCCACGACCCTGTGCCCCGATCGCACCCGCCTGACCCTGGCCGCCGCCAGCGCCATCCTCGTCCTCGCCGTGCCCACCGCCGCAGGCCAGCTCTGCGCCATCCTGCTCGGCGCCGCGATCGGCTGGCGCCTGGTCGTGCCCACGCCAGCGCCCGCCACCGCGCACCTCGGCGTCGCCGTGCCGCGCGCCCTGGCGCTGGGCTGCCTCGCCGCCTTCCCGGTCCTGCTGCTCGGCCTGCCGGCGCTGGCCGTGCTCGTGCCGAGCCACCCCCTCGACCTCGTCAGCCGCTTCTACCGCGCCGGCGCCCTGGTGTTCGGCGGCGGCCACGTCGTGCTGCCGCTGCTGCGCGACGCCGTGGTCCCGCCCGGCTGGATCGGCGACGACCGCTTCCTCGCCGGCTACGGCGCGGTCCAGGCCATGCCTGGCCCGCTGTTCACCTTCGCCGCCTATCTCGGCGCCGCGATGCGCCCGGGGCCCTCGGGCTGGGCCGGCGGCGCGCTCTGCCTGGGCGCGATCTACCTGCCCTCGTTCCTGCTGCTGGTCGGCGTGCTGCCGTTCTGGGAAGGACTGCGCCGCCGCCCGGTCGTGCGGGCGGCGCTGGCCGGCGTCAACGCGTCGGTGGTCGGCGTCCTGCTGGCCGCGCTCTACACCCCGGTCTGGACCACCGCCATCGCCACGCCGGCCGACTTCGCCCTCGCCCTCGCCGCGTTCCTCCTGCTGGCGACGTGGCGCGTGCCGCCCTGGCTGGTGGTGGGCCTGGGCGCCGCCGCGGCGTCAGCGCTCTAGGCTGGCCGGCAGGCAAGGTTGAGGCTCTGCCTCAAACTCCGCCAAAGGCTCGCCTTTGGAAACCACTCCTCAAGAGGAGGTTGCCGGAGGCTTCTGGCTTCGACGGGTCTGGGTGGGGCTGGCCGAAGCTCCCGATGGCCCGCTTGGGCCACTGGAGACCGGCGGAAAGGAGCACAGCCTTGCTCGTGTTCGAGGCAGCGGGTGTCCGGCACGCCCCAGGGCACGGCTCCGGCGCCACGCCATGCAGCTATCCCGCGCCAGATGCGTTCAGCATGATGCAGACCGATCAGTGGCAGAGGAGCGGGCGATGACGGGACAGACGCTTTCCGACGACGACAAGCGTCAGGTGCGCGCCGACTACCACGACGCCGTCAACATGACGCCCGCCGAGCTGCGGCGCTGGCTCGACACCGTGGACAGCCGCTCCGTCGGCATGACGGAAGGTGGCGAGCGGGTGAGCGACCCTGACGGCGAGGAGGCCGTGGGCCATCGGATGGGCCGCGAGATCCTCGCCCTGCACGACCTGCACCAGGACCGCTACGGCGACGCCGAATACGACATGATGCGCAAGGTCACCGGCTACGTGCACCGCCACGCGGCCCAGCGCCCGCACGGCGACGTCGCCGACTCACGCTGGCGCCAGTCGCTGATGAACTGGGGCCACGACCCGCTGAAGTGACGCCGGCGATTGCCGTCCCATCGGCCAGCAAGGCTAGGCTCCGCCCAGACCCGCCAAAAGGCCGAGCCCTTTGGAAACCCTACACTTAAGTATTGGATTCCAAAGGCTTGCCTTTGGCGGAGTTTGAGGCAGAGCCTCAACCTTGCTTGTCTCCGCTTCTCAGATCACCTGCGTGTCGTTCCTCGGCAGCATCAGGCGCCGGGTCATCATCAGCGCACCGATCGCCGCCACCAGCAGCGCGCCCAGCCAGCGGTCCGGCAGGATCGGCTCGCCGCTGTCCGGCCCGAGCAGCAGGAACAGGTAGACCGCGCCGACCGCGAGCAGCGCGCCTCGCGCCCGCAGGCCGCGACCCATGGCGACGAGGCACAACGCCACGAACACCGCGAACACCCCGATCGCCAGGGCTCGCGCCGCGTCGAACGCCTGCGCGCCGAGGAGGTAGAACGCGCCCTGCACCTGCGCCGTCGCCCAGGCGAGGTCCTCGACCACGACGGTGCCGAACCTGTCCGGCCCGGCGAGGTAAAGCCCCGCCGCCAGCAGAAGTCCCACCGCCCAGACCACGCCCACAGTGTTGCGCCGCATGCCGCCTGCCTCCTGCCCGCCAGGGACGCATGTTGCGCCGCACGCGGCCGACAGCAAGGCGATGCGCCGTCCATCCCGCCAGGACCGACGGGCGCGGCCTTTTCTTCCCGCCGCGCCCGGCCGACACTGCCCGGCCATGTCCGCATCCGCCCCGACTGCGCGAGAGACTGCGCGAGAGCCGCTTCTGGTGCTGCCCGGTTTCCTCCCGGACGCCGTCGGCTTCGCGTCGCGCACCACCCTGTCGCTGCTGCTCGCCTACCTGTTCTCCTTCTGGATACAGCTCGACAGCGCCTCGACCGCCGGCATCTGCGTCGCGATCGTCGCCCAGCCCTCGGTCGGCATGACGCTGTCCAAGGCCGCCTGGCGGCTGGCAGGAACCCTGCTGGGCGGGGTGGCCTCGCTCGGGTTCGTCGCGGCATTCGGCCAGGACCGCACGATGCTGCTGGTCGCCTTCGCGCTGTGGCTCGGCGGCTGCACGGCGGTCGCCTCGCTGCTCAAGGACTTCCGCTCGTACGGTGCCGTGCTGTGCGGCTACACGGTCGGCATCGTCGCCCTGGCCGACATCGACATGCCGCAGGCCGCCTTCTACAGCGCGGCCAACCGCGTCGCGGCGATCGTGGTGGGCATCGCGGCCGTCGCCCTGGTCAACGCGGCCTTCGCGCCGGGCGGCGCGTGGCAGACCCTCGTCGCGCGCCTGCGCGGCACGCTCGACGAGGTGACGGAGCACGCGGCCGGGGCGCTGCACGGCACCGCCGCGCCGCTCGACACCGCGCACAGCATGCGCCTCGTCCAGGCGCTGCTGGCGATGCGCACGGAGGCGGGATACGCCGCCACCGAGCTGCCCGACGGCCGGCTGCGCGCCGCCGGCGCGCGCAGCGCAATCGCGGCGCTGTTCGGGATGCTCTCGGCCGTGCGCGCGATCGAGGCCGGCCTGCGCTGGCAGCCCGCCGATGCGGCCCTGCGGCAGCGACTCGCCTCCGCGGCGCTGGACCTGCTGCACCCCGCCGACGCGTCGGCGCCGGGCCCCGCGCCGGCCGGCCGCACGGCACCCGGCGCGACCCTGCAGACGGCCTCGGTCGCGTCGCACGGGATGAGCCTGCAGGACGCGTTCCTTCTCGACCGCCTGGAGGACCTGCTGGCCCAGCACGCGCTGGCCCGCGACGGCCTCGACACGCTGGCCACCGGCGCCCCGCTGGGCCGGCGCGTGCGCCTGCGCGTGCACCACGACGTCGTGGGCGCCTGCCTGAACGCGGTGCGCACGATGATCGCGGTCGGGCTGGGCGCAGTGTTCTGCATCTGCTCGGGCTGGAGCGGCTCCACGTCGATGCTGGTGCAGCTCGCCGCCTTCGTCGCCCTGCTCGGCATGACGCCGAACCCCTCGCTCGCCGGGCGCACCATGGCGCTCGCCCTGCCGCTGCCGATCCTGCTCGCGGGCCTGGTCAAGTTCCTCGCCCTGCCGCTGGTCGCAGGCTTCGTGCCGTTCGCGCTGGCCGTGGCACCGTGCTGCTTCCTGTTCTGCCTGCTGGTCCGCCTGCCGAGGACCGCCGGCCCGGGCGGCAGCATGCTGCTGTTCTTCTGCCTCGTGCTGTCCCCCTCCAATCCGCAAAGCTACGACCTGTCCGCATTCCTCAACCTGTGCGCGGCGCAGTTCGTGGCCGTGGCGATGCTGATGGCCTCGTTCTGGCTGATCCTGCCGGTCTCGCCGCACCGCAGGCTGTTCCGCGTCGCCGACGCGATCGGAAACGACCTGGCGCATCGCCTGAACCGCCGTGCGCGCCGCGGCACCACCCAGGCGGAGCAGCAATCCCTGCAGTACGACCGTCTCGCCGCCGCCCAGCAGTGGCTGGGGCCACGCACCGGGGCCAGGCTGGCGCTGCTTGCGCGCCTGCAGGCGCTCGGCGAGATCGACACGGCGCTCTGGCGCGCCGATGGCGGCCTGGACGCCGCCGTGGCGCAGGCGCCGGCGCTGCGCCGTGCCGCCGAGCGCGCGCGCGCCAGCCTGCACCAGCCGGTGCCGGATGCGATCGAGGCCGCCGCCCAGGTCCTGCTCGACGAGGGCCTGGCGCTCGCCGCCGCGACCGCAGAGTGCGCGACGCAGGACCGGGCAATGCAGGACCGGGCCGCGGCCACGCTGCGCGCCAGCCTGCTGTGCGCCGTCTCGGGGCTGTACGGCGCCTCCCGCCTGCTCGAAGCGCAGCGCCCGGTCCTGCGCAGGTCCGGCCTCCTGGCACCGCGCTGATGTGGCGCGAGACCAACGTGGCCGGCGTCCTGATGGCGCCGATCGTGCCCTACGCCCTGCTGGCGCTGGCGATCTACCTCGCGCTGCGCCCGCTGCTGGTGCGGCTGCGCATCCAGCGCTGGACCTGGAACACCCCGCTCGCGGAGGCCGGCCTCTACATCTGCATCCTGTCGCTGCTGGTGGTCTTCCTGTAGCGGCGCCGCGGGCAGCGCGGCGCCGAGCCGCGCCCGGCCAGGCAGGACGCCGCACCCACGCCCTCGGTCCGCCGGATACGGCATCGCCCGGCCGCCTGCCATCGCCTATGATCGACATCCCGCACAGCGAGGACACCCGCCCTTGTTCAAGAGCTCCCGACGGCTGATCCGCGTCGTCGTCACGCTCGCGATCCTCGTCGCCGCCGGCCTCGGGCTGGCCGGGCTGTGGGACCACTACCTCACCGGCTCCTGGACCCGCGACGGGCAGGTCCAGGCCAACGTCGTCAGCCTCGCCCCCGAGGTCTCCGGCCGCATCGTCACGCTCGCCGTCTCCGACAACCAACTCGTCCGGCGCGGCGACCTGCTCTACGAGATCGACCCGTTCGACTACCAGGTCTCGTTTGCCGCCGCCCAGGCCGGCCTGCGCTCCCGCCAGGCCGACCTCGACTCCAAGCGCCTGCAGGCCAAGCGCCGCGACGAGCTGACCTCGCTCTCCACCTCGGAGGAGGAGAAGCAGACCTACAACGCCACCGCCGACATGGCCGAGGCCGCCTACGCCACCGCCCTGACCCAGCTCAGTCAGGCGCGCATCAATCTCGAGCGCACCAGGGTCGTCTCCCCGGTCAACGGCTACGTCACCAACCTGCTGCTGCGCCAGGGCGACTACGCCACCACCGGCACGCGCAACATCTCCGTCCTCGACAGCGACAGCTTCTGGGTCGCCGCCTACTTCGAGGAGACCAAGCTCCGCCACATCCGCATCGGCGATGCCGCCACCGTGGCGCTGATGGGCTTCGCCGCCCCCGTCCTCGGCCACGTCGAGAGCGTCGCGCGCGGCATCAACTCCGGCAACTACGCGCCGGGCACGCTGGGCCTTGCCTCGGTCGACCCTGTGTTCACCTGGGTGCGCCTCGCACAGCGCATCCCGGTGCGCATCCACATCGACACCGTGCCGGACAGCGTGCTGCTCGCCGCCGGCATGACCGCCACCGTCACGGTGGGCAAGGACGCGCGCCGGCCGGACGGGTGGCACGGGCTGATCTCGCGGGTGATGACGCAGGAGTAGAAGCCAGCAAGGCCAGGGGCTCTGCCCCTGGACCCCGCCAAAGGCGGAGCCTTTGGAAACCTGTTGTTTGGGCCGGAGTCTTGCTGCCCCGACGGATGCCGCCCGCTTCTGTCGGATGCGGGTCCGGGGGCGCTCGCCCCCGGCGGGTCCAGGGCAGAGCCCTGGCCTTGCTGCCTTTCGCCCCACACCTGGACAGCCCGCACGCCGGCACGGCACCCTGCGCACGCGCCCGCCTGGCGGAATGGTAGACGCAGCGGACTTAAAATCCGCAGTCCGGATGGGCATGCCGGTTCGAGTCCGGCGGCGGGCAAGCCAGACCACCTTCACTGCACGCCTGGACGCAGCCGCGGACACCCAGCCCGCGGCCCGTCCAGGCCCGCGAGGCTCCGGCTCCTCAGGACAGCAGGCTGGCGGCGTTGTCCGTGGTGACGCCGCGCAGGATGATCGTGGTGCCGTCGGACAGGCCGAGCACCGCGCCCGTGCTGCCGGCGACGAGCGTGGGGCTGCCGGCATACCCGGCGAGGTGGATGTGGTCCGTGCCCGCCGCGAAGCCGGACACGGTCTCCGTGCCTCCGGTCAGGCCCGCGGTGAAGTCGAGCAGGGTCAATCCGCCCTGGCCGAGAAACAGCGTCTCGTTGCCCGACCCGGCCTGCACGGTGGCGGCCCCGGTGCCGCCCACGAAGCTGTCGTTGCCGTGGCCGAGCAGCACTAGGTCGCTGCCGCTGCCGCCGAAATCGATGTCGATCTCGGCCGAGCCGGCGCCGGCCAGGGTCTCGTTGCCCCCGCCCGCCGCCAGGATGTCCCCGCCGGCCGCCGACGCGCCCAGCTGGTCGCCGTCGGAATGGCCTACGAGGAAGGTGCCTGCGCCGTTGGCCGAGAGCACGCTGCCGCCCGCGCTGCCCGCGAACACCGCGCCGGCACCAGCCGCCACCGTGGCGGCGCCGACGCCCTCCACGATCAGGTCGCTCTCGCCGCCGCCGGAAAACCGCAGGGTGCCGGAGCCACCGAACATCGTCAGCGAACCGCCTGCGCCCCCGGTACCGGTGAAGCTGCCGCCGCCGACGATGATCTCGTCCGCGCCCGCGCCGCCGCGGTAGGTCACGTCCCCGGTGCCGGTGAAGGCCGTCAGGGTGCTGCCGGCGGCGCCACCGGACAGCACCAGGGCAGAGGCGCCTTGGCCGACAACCAGTGCCGCGCCGCCGCCGCCGACGAAGGTCAGCGTGCCGCCCTGGCCGAACACGGCGACCTCGCCGGTCGCGGCGCCGGAGACGGTGCCCGTGCCCTGGGCGACCACGAAGTCGGTGCCGCCGGTGCCGGCAAAGCGCTGCCCGGGCGCCACGGTGACCGTGGCCTGCGCCTGGCCGGCGAACCGGTCGGTGATCGGGACCCCGCTGTCGGCGAGGATCGCCAGGTCGAGCTCGGAGATGTCGCGCGTGACGCCGGCAGGCAGGCCCAGGCCGCTCATCAGGTCGTTCGCGTTGGGATCGGATTCGCTGTCGGCGACGTGGTAGTAGTTCTCCCCGTTGTTCAGCGTGGTGAGGACCACGTCGCCGCCGTTGACCAGCCTGGCCTCGGGGCCGGTGAACACGGCGCTGCCATCCGGCTCGATCGTGACGTAATGGTCGTAGGTCGTCTCGCTGCTGCCGCGCGAGCCGGTGCTCGAGATGAACCTGCTTTCGCCCAGGCCGTGGTCGATCTCGTGCTCGAACAGCGAGACCGCGTCGTATTTCGTGCCCGGCACCTTGCCGTCCAGGCCGGTGTAGAGCTGCGACAGCACGGCGGTGCTGACCGTGACGTCCATGTCCGAGCCGCTGCCGCCCTGGCTCTTCTGGGTGGAGGGCAGGTGCGTGCCGGTCTGCATCTCGTAGAGCGTCGAGGGGATCGCGAGGGACCTGCCGTCCAGGATCTTGCCAGAGGCGACGTCGGAGTCGGGCCTGCCGTCCGCCAGCACGCCGGAGGGCAGCGCCGCGAACTGCAGGTCCACGGTCAGCGTGCCCTGCCCGGCAAGGTGCGATGCCCAGTCATCGGCGGCCTGCTGCAGGTCGGCAAGCAGGGCCTTGTCCAGAGACCCGCCGAGGTCGGAGGGATCGTCAAGCGTGGCCACGATCTGCACGGCAATGCTCCGGAACGACTCGGCAACACGGGGAACCTGGACGGCCGTGCCCGACGGGGTCTGGCGACCGAACAGGTCCATCCGGGGCAGGCCTCGCGAACCTAGGTCACAGCGGTTAACAGACCGTGACGGGGCTCGACGGTGGTCGGCACACGCTGGCAGGCCCTGGTCCCAGGCCTGTCAGGAAGCAGAACCGGGCTTTCCCGTTCAAGTGGCCAGGGCGGGCCACCGGACCCTTCGGCAGGCTAGGCCCAGACGTGCCAAAGGCCAGGAACCATCGGGAACCTGCTTCCTGGAGAAGGCATTCCAAAGGCCCAGCCTTTGGCGGAGTTTGAGGCAGAGCCTCAACCTTGCTTGCCTGCACGGCGATGCCCGAAGGCCGCCCTCACGTCGTCGACGGGCTCACCTGTACCGCCACGTAGGCCACCGCCCCCGCCGTCACGTACCCCGCCGCCGGGAACGCCGCCGGCAGCACCCCCGCCGCCACCGGCGCCGTCGCGACCACGCCCAGCGTCGGCACCCGCCCCATCACCGCACCGGGGGACGCCCCGCCAAGCTGCGTCTGCGCCAGCGCGCCCGTGCCCGCGGCCACGCAGGACAGCGCCGGCGCCGCCGTCCCTGCCGACTGCAGCAGCGCCGCCAGCCAGTACGTCCCGCGCGACAGCGACACCCCCGACAGCGCGGCCACGACCTCCCCGGCCGCATCCGTCGCCACCACCCCGGCATCGGCCAGCAGCGCGCCCGGCTGCCCCGCCGAGTCGGCATACACGCCCAGCCGCAGCGACGACCCCCCCGCCCCCGCCCCCGTCACCAGCACGCCCAGCGCCGTGACCTGCAGGAGGCTTGCGCTCACCCCGAACGGCAGCGCGCTCAGAGCGCCCGCCGCCGGCACCGCGGGCGCAACCGCGCAGGCCGGCCCGTACCAGCGCCCGGCCTGCGCCTGCGGCTGCGGGTGCGCCGCGCCGTACGCGAAGTCGCGCCACACCAGGCTCGTGGTCCCCCCCGCCGTGTTGGCCACCAACGCCGGCCGGTCGGAGTTCATGCACGCCACCGTCCCCGACAGGTTCAGCACCAGCGGCCCGGCGAACGCGTTGCGGAACAGCGCGGTCGGCGCCCCGTGCGTGCCGTCGAAGAACGCCCGATAGCCGCTGATCTGCGCCTCCACCGGCGCCCCGTTGAACCGCACGCCCGACGACAGCGCCGGGTTGTCGCGGTAGTACGCGAAGAAGTCGATGATCTCGACCCGCCCGCCGCCGGCGAACTGGATCGGGTACGCATTGAACCGCTCGGCCGTGCAGCGGCTGATCCGCACGTAGTTGGAGTTCGCGAAATTGAACCCGCTCTGCAGGTATGGCGCGTTCGGCCCCCGACCGTCGCCGCGCGTGTGGCACCCCTCGTACTCCAGCCGGCTGTTGCCCGTCGACGACGCGACCGACCCCAGGAACCCGTTCTGCTGGTAGTCGATCGCGTGGCAGTCCACGTAGCGCACGGTGTGCACGAACCCCGCCACCAGGTTGGTCGAGCCGTCCACGAACGCGTCCACCGCATCGATCACCTGGCAGTCCGAGTAGCGCGTCCCGAAGCCGCGGTTCTGGAACCCGATCGAGGCCGAAACGTTGCGATTGAGGTGGCTCGGCCCGTGCACCACGCAGTTCTCGAACGCCATGAAGTAGCAGCCCCAGTGCGTGTCGAACCCCGCGTTGAAGCAGTCGCGCACCGTGCTGTCGTGCACCAGGCAGTGCTTCGGGTTGCCCCTGCTCCACAGCCCCATGTAGGCGAACCCGCCCCAGAACACGTTGGTCGTCACCGCGTGCCGGCAGTTCCCCCCGCGCACCCGCACCCGCGTCCCGTCCGTCGAGCCCGCCAGCTCCACGCCGTAGCCGTACGCCCCCTCGGACAGGTTCGCGTCGTTGGGCAGGTGCTCGACATACGCCTCCACCTCGCCCTGCCAGCACGACAGCAGCTGCACGCAGCGCGTCCACGCGTCGCGGATGCGCAGCCCCCGGATCACCGGCTGGTACACCCCCTGCAGCAGCAGCGCCGGCTGCCGCGCCGCCACTCCCACCACGGCCGTCGTGTCCCCGCTCGCATCGATCGTCAGCCCGTCGATCTCGAGCCGCGCCTGCCCCATGCGCTGCATCTGCACGCCGGCCACGTAGCTGTCGTAGATCCGGTCCGCCGAGATCACGAACGCGACCCCCGCCGCCTGACCCAGCACCTTGCCCGCCACCAGCAGCGGCTCGCCAGTGGCAAAGACGCCGCTGATCCGGTCGAACACCAGCGTGCCCGAAGCCCCGTCCGAGAGCGACTTCAGCAGCCCGTTGGCCCCCGACGTCGCCCCGCTCACCACCTGCTCCTCCGCGAACTGCCCGGGCGTCCCGCCGGAGAACCCCAGCCCCAGCCCCTGGATGCGCAGCAGCTGCGTCTGCCACACCTGCCCGGACGCCAGCCCGGTGTTGGCGTTGCCCGACGCCACCGGCGACCACGGATACGCGTCCTGCGACGACAGCACCCAGACCTGCCCCTGCGCCATCCCGGCGACCGACGCGACGCCGAGCCGCGTCACGCTGCTCGCCTGGTCGACGAACGAGTTGCCGCTGACCGCGCCCAGCACCGCCGTGCCGATGGCGCTCACCGCCACCGCCGCCCCCGGCGTGCGGCTGACCGAGAGCACGTTGCGCCCCAGCCCGTGCACGAGCGTGCCCTCGCCGCGCAGCCACACGTCGAGGTCGGTGACCGAGAGCGACACCGCGAACCGCCCCGCCGGCACCAGCACCGGCACGCCCAGCCCGGCGGCGACGAACATCGCTCCCTGGAACGCCGCGCTGTCGTCGGTGACCCCGTCGCCGACCGCACCGAACCAGCGCACGTTCAGCCCCGTAGTCGGCCCCCGCACCGCGAGCCAGCGACCCGCCCCCGTGACGCCCGCGGGCATGACGGACGTGGCACCGTCATCGGCCGCCTGGCTTCCCGCCACCCACGACATCCAGCGCTCGCCGCCATCGGCCGCGGCGGCATGCCCCTGCACCAGCACCGCCGTGGCGCCCGTCGGCACACCCAGCGCCCGCAACGCGGCGATCGACGCCACCGCCAGCGCCGACGACGTCGCGGCCACCGCCGCCCCCCCGCCGCCCGACCCGCTGCCCGATCCGCCGCTCCCTGAACCCGTACCGCCCGACCCCGTCCCGCCCGATCCGCTGCCGCTCCCGGACAGCCCCGCCGCCGAGATCTGCACCACCTGGTCGGAGTGGCTCGCCCACACGGCCGCCACCTCGGCGGGATCGGTGATGACCTGCCCCACCGTGTAGCTGGCAAACGGCTGCAGGACGATGAGGTCGTAGCTCATGGTGGCTCCTCGGGTGGGGCACGGGTCCCGGAACGGCGCCCTCGGCCCAGAAGTCAGAAATACTAACAATCAGGGCGCCGAAACACCTTGCACAGGCGATCCTGGCTGCCTGGCCGATCCACGACACGCCTTCCGCAACCAGTCCCGGCCGGCACAGACTCCCCCAAGGAAAGCGTGCCGGCCGTCCCGCCCAGGGCAGGTCAACTCGCGGCCGGCGGCACCCCGCGCGGCCACCGGGTCACTCTGCGGACGAGCCCGCAGGGGCCGCAGGAGACGACGTGGCCGTGGGCTGCGCTGCGGCCGCCTGCCGGGCGTGCTTGTTCGCCTCGTGCCGGCCGACCGCGCAGCCCGCCGCCGCACCGAGCAGGCCGTGATGCCCCGCGACATGCCCCGCAACGCCGCCGACAGCCGCGCCCTTGAGGCAGCCCGCGGCGCTGGCCGGCACCAGGCCCGCACCGAGCAGCAGGGCGGCAACAACAGGGATCAACCTCATGGCAATCGTCTCCTTTGAACACAACGGTCCCGCCAGCTATACCACCGCGAAGGCCCGCGTCACCTCAGGCCGGCCCCGCACAGCCGGCGCGTCCGCCACGCCCGGACCGGCAGATCCGTCCGCAAACCGCCTTCCACATTACGTGAACCCGTGGCAGGTGGCCAAGCGGCCCGAACCGCGTGCCACTCCCCGGCAGAAGCCGGACCGCCCGTCGCTGCCCCGCGACCAGCCCCGGACACGCCATGCCAGACCCCGGCCCCGCCGACACCGTGTTCTCCGCCGCCACGCGCCGCGCCCAGGCCCGCTTCGGCTCCGAGGCCATGATGGCCCGCAAGGGCTTCCCCACCGAGATCAACGACGAGCTCGCCGCCTTTGTCGCCGAGCGCGACAGCCTCTACGTCGCCACTGCCAGCGCCGCCGGCCAGCCCTACGTGCAGCACCGCGGCGGCCCCCCCGGCTTCGCGCGCGTGCTCGGCCCGACCCGGATCGCCTTCGCCGACTTCCGCGGCAACCAGCAGTACATCACCACCGGCAACCTGTCCGAGAACCCGCTCTGCCAGCTTTTCCTCATGGACTACCTGGAGCAGCAGCGGGTGAAGCTCTGGGGCCGCGCCCACTTCTCCGCCGACCCGGCCCTGATCGCGCAGCTCATGCCCGACGCCTACCCGGCCCGCCCGCTCCAGGCCTTCGTGTTCGACCTCACCTGCTGGGACGGCAACTGCACCAGCCACATCCCCCGCAGGATCGACGCCGTCGCGGTCGCCAAACGCATCGCATCGCTCAAGCAGCGCATCGAGGACCTCGAACGGGAGAACTTCGCGCTGCACCGCAAGGTCGCCGACAAGTAGGCAAGCAAGGCTGGGCGCTCCCTCCGCTGGCCCTTCCGACGGCCCAAGCAGGCCGTCGGAACCTTTGGCCAGCTACGCCCAGACCCGCCAGGGGCGAGCCGCCCCTGGACCGGCCTTACTGAGGGAAGCCAGTCCAGGGGGGCTCCCCCTGGCGGAGTTTGAGGCAGAGCCTCAACCTTGCTTCCTTCACCCTCCCAGCAGCGACGCCCCCGTCACCCCGTAGACCCCCAGCAGCGTGACCCGCGTGTTGTCCGACAGCGTCAGCGTCGTGGCCCCATTTACGATCACCTCCCTCGCCACCGCCGCCGAGGCGCTCCCCGCCGCGAACCCGATCAGCTGCAGGTGGTCCGTGTCCACCTTAAACCCGCTGATCACCTCGCGCCCCCCCGCTCCGTTCAGGAACCCGTACAGGTCCACCCCCGCGCCGCCGAACACCGTCGCCCCGCCCTGCCCGCCCAGCACGAAGTCCGCCCCCGATCCCAGCGTCACCGTGTCCTGCCCCGAGCCCGCGAACACCGCGGTGTTGCCGCGCGCCCCGGCGTAGATCGCCTGCGCCCCGCTGCCCGCGACCACCGTGTCCTGCCCCGAGCCCGCCGCGATCAGCACGTTGCCGGAGTTGCCGAAATACGCGCTGTTGCCGCTCGCCCCTGCCCCGCTCAGCGTCTGGTTCCCCACGCCCGCCAGCAGCAGATCGCTGGCAGCCCCGGTCGCGATCAGCGTGTCGCCCGACCCGCCCCCCGCCAGCGTCGTCGCCTGCGCCCCCGCGTAGAGCAGGTTGCCCCCCGCCGTGCCGCCGTAGAACGCGCCGCCGCCGCCGAGCCCATACACCGCCACGTGCCCGGTGCCGCCGTACACCGTCATGTTGCCGGCACCGCCCGCAATCGTGCTCGACCCCGCGCCGTTCGCGAACACCATCTGCCCCGTCGAGCCGAACGCCAGCACCGCGCCGCCCGCCTGCACCGTGCTCTGCCCGCTCCCCGCCGTCACCGTGTCCGTGCTCCCGCCCGTCGCCACCAGGTCGGCCCCGCTGCCCGCGAAATACGTGTTCGCCCCCGCCGACCCCGCGCCGGACAGCGTCTCCGCCCCGCCCGCCGCCGCCAGCACGTCGCCGCCCTGCGCGCTGGCGAACAGCTGGTCGCCCGCGCCGCCGCCGCCCACCGTGGTGGCCCCCGCGCCGGCGCGGATCACGTTGCCCCCGGCCGTCCCGCCGAACAGCTGGCCGCCGCCGCCCGCGCCGTTGACGCTGACCCGCCCGCTGCCGCCCGCCACGCTCATCGACCCGGTGCCGCCGCTGATCGTGCTGCTGCCGCCGCCGTTCTGCACGGTGAGCGCCCCTGCGCCCCCCTGCACCGACAGGCTGGCGCCGCCCGCGGACACCGTGTCCGCCCCCGTGCCGGCCACCACCGTCGCCTTCCCCGAAGCCCCCGACGCAGCGATCACCAGCGCCGCGTTCACCGCATCGGCGAAGCGGATCGCGCCCGACCCCGCCGACGCCGCCTGCGCCAGCTGCAGCGTGCCGCCCTCGATCACCGTGCCGCCGGAGTAGCTGTTCGCCGCCGCCAGGCTCACCACCCCGCCCTGCACCGCCAAGGCGCCGGCGCCCGAGGCGTCCGACACCACGCCCGTCACCACCAGCGGCGTGCCGGCGCTGCCGCGCAGCAGGTTGGTCGTGCCCGCGGCCAGCAGCAGCGGCCCGGTCAGCGTCGCCGAGCTGCCCGTGCCCTGCGCCGAGCTGTCGATCGAGGCCACCGTGCCCCCCGACAGCGTGACCGGCCCCGACAGCCGCGCGGAGAAGTCCAGCATCACCGCCCCGCCGGCGCTGACCGCAACGCCGCCGGCCTGCACCGTGCCGCCGCTGCTGATCGTGACCGCCCCGCCCACCGAGGCCGCCCCCGCCACCGACAGCAGCGACCCGGCCCCGGCCACGCCCACCGAGGCGCCCGTCAGCACGCCGAGCGAGCCCGCCGTCACGTGCGCGTCGCCCAGCACCGCCAGCGTGCCCCCCGCCGACCCCGTCACCGTCCCCACCGACAGCGCCCCCGACGACGCCCAGCCCGACCCGGTCCCCGTGACCAGCACCGCCCCCACGTCGGACCCGGTCCGGTCCGACACCGTGCCGCCCGCCTGCACCGTCAGCGTCCCGGAACCCTGCGTGCTGCCCACCGACAGCGCCCCGTCCGTGCCGCCGGTGCCGGTCGCCCACACCGCCGTGCTGCCGCTCACCACCACCGCGCCCGCGCCGCCCAGGCCGATCCCGGCATTGCCGTCCGACACCCGCCCGTCGATCGCCATGGACCCCGACTGCACCAGCACCGCGCCGCCCGCCCCCTCGACGAACCCGGTGGCGCTCACGAACAGCGACGCGCCCACCACGTCCAGCGACAGGCCCGTGGCACCGCCCGCGACCATCAGCGTGCCGGTCAGGACCGGCGACGCGCCCACCACGTCGATCTCGCCCGCGGTGCCGTCGCCCGCGGCCGTGTAGGTCGCCGTCCCCGACGACGCGTCGAGCCGGGCCACGTCGCCCACCCCCGGGGCGCCCCCCGTCCAGCTCGCAGTCTGTGCCCACAAGCCGTTCGCAAGTCCCGACCAGGTCTTCGTCGCCATGGCTCTGCCCCTTCTGGAGTCCGCGCGCCACAGCACGCGAACGCGGGGGTCATAGCCGCGATGGCCATGCGGGGGAATCCACTCTCCGCAAGGAAGCAAGCAAGGCCGGGCTCTGCCCGGACCCGCCAGGGGCGAGCCGCCCCTGGACCGGCACAACTCAAGGGAAGCCGGTCCAGGGCGGCTCGCCCTGGCGGAGTTTGAGGCAGAGCCTCAACCTTGCTTCCCTCGCCCTGGCCATGACCGCCCCGCGCCCCACCTTTCGCCCATGTCCAGCGCGACCCTCCTCCCCCGCCCGCCGATCCCCACCCGCCAGCGCACCCAGCCCGAGGCCTTCCTCGTCCTGCGCCGCAACCTGCTGGAGCTGTGGGGCGAGGCCGCCTACGAGGACGAGGTCCTCCCCGGCCGCTTCCTCGGCCGCGCCCAGCTCATGCTCAACGACCCCGAGGGCATCCGCCACGTCCTGGTCGCCAATGCCGCCAACTACCGCCGCAACCTCGGCACCCACCGCATCCTGCAGCCGCTCCTCGGCGGCGGGCTCTTCCTCGCCGAGGGCGAGCCCTGGCGCCACCAGCGCCGCACCATCGCGCCCGCCATGGCGCCGCGCACCATGCCGATCCTCGCCCGCCACGTCGTCGCCGCCTCCGAGCGCGCCGAGGACGCGCTCGCCGCCGGCCCCCGCGTCGTCGAGCTGCTCCCCCGCCTGCAGCACCTGGCCCTGCGCATCGCCGCCCAGTCCATGGTCTCGCTCGAGGCAGACAGCTTCGCCGAGCCGATGCGCGCCCTGCTGCTGCGCTACGGCATGCGCCACGCCCAGCCCGGCCTGCTCGACCTGCTGCTGCCCGCCTCGATGCAGACGCCCGCCGACCGCGACCGCGCCCGCTTCCGCGAGGAGTGGACCCGCCTGATCGACGGCATCATCGACGGCCGCGAGGCCCACCCGTCCGACCCGGACCAGCCGCGCGACCTGTTCGACCTGCTCGCCGGCGCGCGCGACCCCGACACCGGCCTCGGCTTCGACCGCGCCCAGCTCCGCGACGAGATCGCCACCATGATCATCGCCGGCCACGAGACCACCGCCGTCACCCTGTTCTGGGCCTGCTTCTGCGCCGCCCGCATCGGCCCCGAGCAGGACGCCATCGCGGAGGAGGCCGCGGACCTCGACCTGTCCCAGGACGGCGCCGCGGCCGCGATCCCCCGCCTCGTGCGCACCCGCGCCTTCCTCGACGAGGTCCTGCGACTCTACCCCCCCGCCTTCCTGATCGTGCGCGAGGCGATCGAGGCCGACACCGTCGCCGGCCACGACATCGCCCCTGGCACCGTCGTCAGCATCTCGCCCTGGGTCCTGCACCGCCACCGCAGGCGCTGGCCCGACCCCGACCACTTCGACGCCGACCGCTTCGCCCCCGGCGCAACGCCGCCCGACCGCTACAGCTACATGCCGTTCGGCGCCGGCCCGCGCATCTGCGTCGGCGCGCAGTTCGCCATCACCGAGGCGGTCCTCGTCCTCGCCCGCCTGCTGCGCCGCTTCCGCATCGAGCTGGTCGGCGGCGACAGCGTCATGCCCCGCGGCATCGTCACCACCCAGCCGGACCGGCCCGTCCGGTTCCTGGTCCGCAAGCGCTGAAGTCAGAAAGCAAGGTTGAGGCTCTGCCTCAAACTCCGCCAAAGGCCGGGCCTTTGGAATGCCCTCCAGACGAAGCCTATTCACGGGTAAGGCCGAGCTTGGCTGTCCGGGCCGACCCGCTGCAGGACCTGATGCCGGAAATCCAGCGCCGGCAGCGGGCCGAGTCCGAAGCCGGTTGATCCTGCCCCGTCGTGGAGAGCCATCGCCGCCCCGGATCACCCGACCTGGGGCAGCGTCCAGCCCTGACTTCGTCCTACCGGAGAACCGCGCTGTCCTGGGCCTGCTGCACGACGGTCACCGCGTCGTCAGGCAGGAGGAAGCCATCCCGCAGCAGGCCGTTCGCGGCGCGGGTGACGGCGGCGACGTAGCCGTCATGGGTGCCGTACCGCTCGGCCACCGAGAGGCGTGGATCGCCGCTCGCCAGCCGGTCGGACTTCGTGGCCGCGAACGGGATCGTGCTGCCGGTCAGGTCGCAGGAGTCACCCTCGCTGTAGCCGACGGCGCGATTGTTCCAGCTGGTGTAGGTGGCGAGCGGCGCCTGCAGCGTGGGCGAGCGCACGCCTCCGACATCGTTCCCATCCGCGTCGACCTGCGGCAGGCGGACGTTATACGTGAAGACCGGCAGCGGCGGCTCCGCGATCGTGCCTGTCTCGTCGCGCGGGTTGTAGCGGAAGCCACGGAAATACAGCTCGCGCGTGTTGTAGGTGCGGGCGAGATCGTAGGTCACGCCCGGAATTGCGGGGAACGCCACCTGTGCCGGTTCGACCAGCGTGCCGGCAGCGATGGTGGAATAGCGACTTACGGGTGGCGCGCGCCCCGTGGTCACCCACTGCGTCAGCCGCACCAGCAGGTCGCGCAGCGTGTAGGTGTAGGAGTTCACGTCGGCGACGTGCTGGCAGATGCCGGTGGTGGTCGGCACGGCCGCAATCGGCGAGAACCCGCCGTGCTGCGCGCTCGACATCTGGTAGATCCGCACGTTGGCGGGGTTGGGCAGGTCGACGCGCCCGAGCGCGTCGGTGGTGTCCATCGAGCCGTTGGCCTGCCAGTACTCGGTGTCGCTCATTACGTGGCTGATCTTCGGGCAGGTGCCGTCCGCCCGGCAGCGGTCGAGCAGGCCGGCATCCTGGCCGGTGTAGGGATCGTGGCTATCCTCGTAGGTCAGCGCGGAGTCGAGGCCCGGATACTGCTTCTCGGTGTGCTCCGTGCCGGAAAGGCGGCCGGGCTGGCCGAAGCGGACGTCGAACGCGCCGCGCCCGGACGCGATGTGCGGGTTCATGCCGTCGAACACCCGCCGCCCGGACTCGTCGGCGTTGAAGCCGAGCTGCAGGTACTCGCGCGCCCAGCGCCCGGACTGCGAGGTGCCGTGCATCACCGCGGCCGTCGTGGCGCCCGCGAGCGGGTTGGCGGCATCGGACGAGGAGCGCAGCCAGGAGACTAGGTCGCGGGTCGCCGCGAAGCCGAGGCCGAGCACCAGAGGGTTCTTCGCCACGTAGTACAGCTCGTAGATCTGGTTGGTGTCGAAGCTGCCACGCAGACAGAGCTTCTGCGGGTTGGGCGTGCCGGGAAACGGCGTGACCGTGCAGTCGGCGAAGGCGAAGTCGCCGGACGCCACCACGCTTTGCGCGTCCGTCTGGTGCACCCGCCTTGTCAGCACCGCATGTCCGGTCTCGAGATCTGCGGCGGGGTAGCCCGGCGTGTTGGAGCTGAATCCGGCGGTCAGGTTCTGCGTGGTGACCGGGGTCGCGGGCACGGCAAGGGTGACAAACTCGCTGCGCACGATCCCGGTGACTGGCGAGCCGTCGCGGTTGGTGGCCACGGGGACGCTGATGCCGAGTTGTCCCGGTAGGGGCACCAGGTCGCCCTGCCAGCCGCTCCACACCATGCTGTAGCCCTGGTTCTCCAGGAAGCCGTCGCCGGCAGGGTTAGCCGCTGTGACGCCGGTGTTGAAGAAGCCGGTGACAACCTTGTTGCCGCGGTTGACCACGTCGTACAACAGCACCTGGTTGCCGCTTGCCGGGTTGATCGGCTTCAGGATCGAGACGTCCATCGAGTACGACACTGTGCCATCCGCGTTGCGCGGTGCCAGCGCGATATCCTGGATCGCCGCGTTGGCCGGGTCTGACGGATCGACGGTGCCATAAGCGGTGCCATCGAGCTGTTCGTACTGCCCGACCTGGCCGTTCTTCCCGAACAAGGCGCCGCCGAGCGCGGGAGAGGTCCGGGTGCGAATCACCAGGCTGGTGATCTTGGCACAGGCCGGGGCTGGGGCCCCCGCGGCAAGGCAGGCCGCAACTGAAGCGATGGCTGCGCTCGCCAAGCGGCGACACGCAACCCGTCGTGCGGGGTGACGCATGATCCTGTTTCCTCCTGCGGCGCCCTGCTGTCGGGGCGCTCGTGTCCCTGCCGCCCGGTAGGGCGGCGGGCAAATCATCCGCAGGTCAAGAAGGAATGCAATCGTATTCGGACCGGCGCAGGCTTGGCCGGCCGGAACACGGCAGGCCGCCCCTCAGTGCAGCTTGACCACCGGCGTCCCCCGCCGCCCGAACACCCGCCCGACCGTATCCGCCGCGACATGCAGCGTCCCGTGCAGCGACTGCTGGTGCATCTTGTAGAGCGAGCGGTACATCATCCGCGCGAACCACCCCTCGATGAACAGGTTCTTGCCCCGCAGGAACCCCATGAGGCTGCCCACCGTCGAGTAGTGCCCCAGCGACACCAGCGACCCGAAGTCCCGGTACCGGTACGGCTGCAGCGCCTGCCCCGCCATCCGCCGCCGGATCTGGCGCACCATGTGCGTCGCCTCCTGGTGCGCCGCCTGCGCCCGCGGCGGCACGGTCCCGCCCCCCGGCATCGGCACCGCCGCGCAGTCCCCGATCGCGAACACCGCCGCGTCGCGCGTCGTCTGCAGCGTGTCGTGCACGACGAGCTGATTGATCGCGTTCGCTTCCAGCCCGTCCAGGTCGCGCAGGAACTCCGGCGCCTTCACTCCAGCCGCCCACACCACCAGCTCGCTCTCGATGAAGCTCCCGTCCGTCAGCCTCACCCCCTCCGCCGTCACCTCGCTGACCCGCGAGCCCGCGCGCACCTCGACCCCCATGTCGGTCAGCAGCTTGAGCGTCGTCGCGCTGATCCGCTCCGGCAGCGCCGGCAGGATGCGCGCCGCCGCCTCGATCAGCACGATCCGGATGTCGCGCTCCGGCCGGATCTGCGTGAACCCGAACCCCACCACCTGGCGCACTGTGCGGTGCAGCTCGGCCGCAAGCTCCGTCCCCGTCGCCCCCGCCCCGATGATCGCCACGTGGAGCTGCCCCGGCCGCGCCCCGTCCGCCTGCGAGTTCGCCCGGAAGCACGCGTTCACCAGCCGCCGGTTGAACCGCGCCGCCTGGTCCGGCGTCTCCAGCGGCACCGCATGCTCCGCGGCCCCGGGCGTGCCGAAGTCGTTGGTCACGCTGCCCACCGCCATGATCAGCGTGTCGTAGCCGAAGCACCGCTCCGCCGTGATCTGGCGCCCGTCCTCGTCGTGGTTCGCCGCGAGATGCACCTCGCGCTTCTCCCGGTCCAGACGCACCATCTCGCCCAGCCGGTAGACGAAGCTGTGCCAGTGCGCCTGCGCCAGGTAGTTCAGCTCGTGCTCGGAGCGGTCCATACTCCCCGCCGCCACCGAGTGCAGCAGCGGCTTCCACAGATGCGTGCGCGCGCGCTCGATCAGCGTGACCTCCGCCCGCCCGTGCCGGGCCAGCGTGTCGCCGAGCTTCGTCACCAGCCCCAGCCCGGCCGCGCCCCCGCCCACCACGACGATGCGGTGCACGCCGGGCGCCACGACCGGCTCGCCCTCCAGCGCCTCGCGCAGGTCCAGGGCCGGCGTGGAGGAAACGTCCGCGTTCTGGTCAGGCATGCCTGCACCTCTGCAAATGATTCAAGCCCAGGCACCCAGACTACACCGGCAGGCGTCATCCAGGAATCAATCCGTGAGACGGCCTCGTCGGCGTCCTCCGCAGACACCGCAAACCAGCTCCGCCCTTGCCGCACCCGCCGGCCTCGCCGACGCTCGGCCATGTCCCCGACCAGCATCCGCCCCGCCCTGCTCGCCTTCGTCGCCGCCTGGGTGGACGCGATTGGCCTGCTGCAGGCCAATACCTTCGCCGGACCAATGACCGGCAACACCACGATGCTCGGCCTGTCGCTCGCGCAGGCCAGGTGGCACCACGCCGCCTGGCTCGCCCTGACCATCGCCACCTTCGTCGCCACCGCCACCGCCGCCCGCTGGATCGCTCGCCGCTTCGGCGCGCCACGCTGGCCGATCCTGGCAGCCACGGCACTGGTGCTGGTGGCGGCCCTGTCGCACACCATGCCGCGCGACCTGCTGCTGCTCGCCGCCGCCATGGCGCTGGCCAACTCCGCCAGCCAGCACTACGGCCGGCTCGGCCTGAACATCACCTTCGTCACCGGCGACCTTGCCAAGGCCGCTGACGCCACCGTCGACAAGGTCGCGCCGGGACAGCCAGAACAGCCGCGGTCGACCCTCCCTGCCGTGGCCGCGCTCTGGACCTGCTACGCGCTCGGCGCCGTCGCAGGCACCCTGGCCCAGGGCGGCCTGCGCCTGCCGCTGCTGCCGCCCGCCGCGCTGCTGCCGCTCAGCCTGCTGCTGCCCTGAAACGGCACGCCAAGCCGGGCCTCCGAACACGCTCCTCGCCCGGAGGTCCCGTTTCGGAGGAAGTTCGAGGCACCGTCTCGACCTCGCCTGCCTATGCCGCCTCGCGCATCCCGTTCTCGCGCGTGAACTTCCTCTGCCGCCGCTGCATCAGGTTCCACGCCAGCTTCGTCGACACCCCCGACAGCCGCCCGCGCGGCGGCAGCCCCACCGACTTGAGCACCATGCCCATGCTCCGCTCGATGTGCCGGTAGCGGTAGAAGCTCATTGCGCGCCCCA
Organism: uncultured Acetobacteraceae bacterium; assembly: GCA_964236585.1. Taxonomy (GTDB): domain Bacteria; phylum Pseudomonadota; class Alphaproteobacteria; order Acetobacterales; family Acetobacteraceae; genus CAXSEF01. Next base: position 25,858 of record CAXSFE010000001.1, on the reverse strand, counting down.
TGTACGCCGCGATGCACCGCGCATGGTCGTAGGGCACGCCCACCGGGTCGTTGCCACAATGGAACGCGAACGCCAGCTCGTCGTCCTCGGACTCGGTGATCCGCCCCGCCGCGATGCGCAGCCGCTTGGCCATACCGAGCTTCTCCCGGCCCAGGTATCGCTTCATGTGATCGTAGAACAGCTTGAAGTGCCTGTACTCGTCCGCCGCGATCAGCCGGCACACCTGCTCCAGCACCGGCTCGTCCGTCGCATCCGCCAGCGCCGTGTAGTACGACGACGTCCCCGTCTCCACCATGCAGCGCGCGATCAGCTCGCCGGTCAGCGACCCGCGCACCGAGAAATCGACATCGATCGGCACCTGGTAGCCCGCCTTGTAGCGCGCGAACGACCCCTCGTAGTCCCAGCTCGGGTCCGCCAGCATCGACCACTTGCCGAGCGCGTCGCCATGCTGGACCTCCTCGACCGCCCAGTTGTCCGTCGCCATCCGGAAGTCCGGATCCTGCGAGAACACGTTCTTCAGGTAGATCGCGTAGTCGATCCCGTTGCGCTCCACCATCGCCGCCGCCTTCACCAGCGGCACGATCGCGGGATCGACCTTGGACGGGTCGAACCTGTCCCACGCCACGTCGTCGATCTGCCAGTGCTTCATGGGCGGAAGTCCTCGGGAACCTGCGTGCGGGAACAGACGATGGAACAGCCTTCGCGGCCCTGGTCAACCCGCAAGGAAGTCCAGGGGCTCTGCCCCTGGACCCCGCCAAGGGAAGCCCCTTGGATGGCCTTGCTCAACTAAATGGGATCAAAGGGTCCTTGGACCCTTTGCGGGTCTGGGCAGAGCCCAGCCTTGCTTGCTGCAGCCGGAGCCTCAGCCCCCGCTCACGCCCGCCATCGCCTGCGCCGCCTGAAGCCGGTCCATCGCCAGCTCCCGCGCCTCGTTGTCGGCCCCTGCCGCCGCATACGCCGCCTGCGCCTCCACGACCCGCCGCTCCGCCGCCGCGTGGTCGACCTCGGCGACCGGCACCGCCTCGTCCGCCAGGATCGTGCAGCGCTCGGGCGTGATCTCGGCGAACCCGCCCGCCACGAAGAACCGGTCCGTCGCCTGCCCGCCCTCGTGCAGCGTGATGACACCCCCGCGCAGCGCCACCATCATCGGCGCGTGCTGCGGCATCGCCGCCAGCTCGCCGTCCCACGCCGGCATCACCACCATGTCGACCGGCCGCTTGAGCAGCACTCGGTCCGGGCTGACGATCTCCAGATCGATCGGCATCAGCGCGCCCTCTGCCCCGCGGCCTGGATCACGCCTTCTCCTTCATGCTCTCGGCCTTCTTCACCACGTCGTCGATGGTGCCGACCATGTAGAACGCCGCCTCGGGCAGCGCGTCGTGCTTGCCGTCGCAGATCTCGCGGAATGAGCGGATCGTGTCCTCGACCTTGACGAACACGCCCGGGCTGCCCGTGAACACCTCGGCGACGTGGAACGGCTGGCTGAGGAAGCGCTGGATGCGGCGCGCCCGCGCCACCGTCTGCTTGTCCTCCTCGCTCAGCTCGTCCATGCCGAGAATGGCGATGATGTCCTGCAGGCTCTTGTAGGTCTGCAGGATGCGCTGCACGTCGCGCGCCACCTGGTAGTGATCCTCGCCGACGATCCGCGGATCGAGCGAGCGCGAGGTCGAGTCCAGCGGATCGACCGCCGGATAGATGCCCAGCTCCGCGATCTGCCGGTTCAGCACCGTCGTCGCGTCCAGATGCGCGAACGAGGTCGCCGGCGCCGGGTCGGTCAGGTCGTCGGCCGGCACGTAGATCGCCTGCACCGAGGTGATCGACCCCTTCTTGGTCGACGTGATCCGCTCCTGCAGCGCGCCCATGTCGGTCGCCAGCGTCGGCTGGTAGCCCACCGCGGACGGGATGCGCCCCAGCAGCGCCGACACCTCCGCGCCCGCCTGCGTGAACCGGAAGATGTTGTCGACGAAGAACAGGACGTCCTGCCCCTCCTCGTCGCGGAAGTACTCGGCCAGCGTCAGCCCCGACAGCGCCACCCGCGCGCGCGCGCCCGGCGGCTCGTTCATCTGCCCGTACACCAGCGCCACCTTCGACCCGTCGGTGTTGCCCTCGCCGAGCTTGATCACGCCCGCGTCCATCATCTCGTGGTACAGGTCGTTGCCCTCGCGCGTCCGCTCGCCCACGCCCGCGAACACCGACACGCCGCCCGCGCCCAGCGCCACGTTGTTGATCAGCTCCTGGATCAGCACCGTCTTGCCCACGCCCGCGCCGCCGAACAGCCCGACCTTGCCGCCCTTCAGGTACGGCGCCAGCAGATCGACCACCTTGATCCCGGTGACCAGGATCTCCGAGCTGGTCGCCTGCTCCTCGAAGGTCGGCGCCGAACGGTGGATCGGCATGCGGCTCGACGACGGCACCGGCCCGCGGTCATCGATCGGCTCGCCGATCACGTTCATGATCCGCCCAAGCACGCCCGGACCCACCGGCATCGAGATCGGCGAGCCGGTGTCGATCACCTCCTGCCCGCGCACCATGCCGTCCGTGGTGTCCATCGCGATGCAGCGCACCGTCCGCTCGCCCAGCTCCTGCGCCACCTCCAGGACCAGCGTGCGCTCGCCCATCTTCGTGACCAGCGCGTTCTGGATGAACGGCAGCTCGCCCTCGAACTGCACGTCCACCACGGCGCCGGTGATCTGGCTGACGCGGCCGACGTTGTTGCGTGCTCCGGCTTCGGACATGGCTGTCATCCTCTCAACTGCGCATCCGCGCACACATCCCGGAAAGCCAAGGCCAGGGCTCTGCCCTGGACCCGCAAAGGGCCCGGGGCCCTTTGATCCCCCTCACGAAGGAAGGGGCCTCGCGATCGTTCAGACGGCCTCGGCACCGGAGATGATCTCGATCAGCTCCTTGGTGATGTTGGCTTGGCGCGTCCGGTTGTAGTTCAGCGTCAGCCGGTTGATCATGTCGCCCGCGTTGCGCGTCGCGTTGTCCATCGAGCTCATCCGCGCGCCATGCTCGCCCGCCCCGCTTTCCAGCAGCGCGCGGTAGATCTGCACCGACAGGTTCTGCGGCAGCAGCCGGCCCAGGATCGCCTCCTCGTCCGGTTCGTACTCGTAGACCGCCTGCGGCCCGCCCGCCGCCTCGCCCGCAGGGCGCTCCGGCAACGGCAGCGGGATCAGCTGCATCTCCGTCGGCACCTGCGAGATCACCGACACGAACCGGTTGTACACCAGCGTGCACACGTCGAACTCGCCCGCCGACAGCATCGCCGCGATCCGCTCGCCCAGCTCCCGCGCCTGCGCGAACTCGACCCGCTTGATCCCCGCGTAGCTGACCTCGTGCACGATGGAGCCCGCGAACTCGCGGCGCAGGTAGTCGCGCCCCTTGCGCCCCACCGTCATCAGCTTGACGGTCTTGCCTTCGCCCACGAGGCGGCGCGTCATCACCCGCACCATCCGCCCGACCTGCGAGTTGAACGCGCCGGCCAGCCCGCGATCCGCCGTGATCGCGACCAGCAGGTGCACCTGGTCGCGCCCCGTCCCCGCCAGCATCCTCGGCGCGCCGGGCGAGCCCGCCACGCTGTTCGCCAGCGAGCCCAGCATCCGCTCCATCGCCAGCGCATACGGCCGCGCCGCCTCCGCCTGGCTCTGCGCCCGGCGCAGCTTGGACGCCGCCACCATCTTCATCGCCGACGTGATCTTGCGCGTGGACTTCACGCTGTTGATCCGCCCGCGCAGGTCCTTCAGGCTCGGCATCGACCGTCCCTCAGGCGACGAAGCGCTTGACGAGCCCGTCCAGGAACGAGCCGAGCTTCGCCTCGACGTCCTTCTTGATCTCGCGGTTGTCGCGGATCGACGCCAGGATGCCCGTGTCGCCCGAGCGCAGCTCGCCCAGCATCTGCGTCTCGAACTTGCCGATCTGCGGCAGGTCGATCTTGTCGAGATACCCGCGCGTCCCGGCGAAGATCACCACCACCTGCTCCTCGACCGGAACCGGCTTGAACTGCGGCTGCTTCAGGATCTCCGTCAGCCGCGCGCCGCGCGACAGCAACTGCTGCGTCGAGGCATCGAGATCCGAGGAGAACTGCGCGAACGCCGCCATCTCGCGATACTGCGCGAGGTCGAGCTTGATCTTGCCCGCGACCTGCTTCATCGCCTTGATCTGCGCCGCAGACCCCACCCGCGACACGCTCAGCCCGACGTTGACCGCCGGCCGGATGCCCCGGAAGAACAGCTCCGTCTCCAGGAAGATCTGCCCATCCGTGATCGAGATCACGTTGGTCGGAATGTAGGCCGACACGTCGCCCGCCTGCGTCTCGATCACCGGCATCGCGGTCAGCGAACCCGCCCCGAACGCGTCGCTCATCTTCGCCGCCCGCTCCAGCAGCCGCGAGTGCAGGTAGAACACGTCGCCCGGATACGCCTCGCGACCCGGCGGCCGGCGCAGCAGCAGCGACATCTGGCGATACGCCACCGCCTGCTTCGACAGATCATCGTAGAAGATGACCGCGTGCATGCCATTGTCGCGAAAGTACTCGCCCATCGTGGCGCCGGTATACGGCGCCAGAAACTGCATCGGCGCCGGGTCGGACGCGGTCGCCGCCACCACGATGGAGTACTCCATCGCGCCGTACTCCTCGAGCGTGCGCACGATCTGCGCCACCGTGGAGCGCTTCTGTCCCACCGCGACATAGATGCAGTAGAGCTTCTTGCTCTCGTCGGTGCCCTGGTTGGCGACCTTCTGGTTGAGAATGGTGTCCAGGATCACCGCGGTCTTGCCGGTCTGCCGGTCGCCGATGATCAGCTCGCGCTGCCCGCGGCCCACCGGGATCAGGCTGTCGATCGACTTGATGCCGGTCTGCATCGGCTCGTGCACCGACTTCCTGGGAATGATCCCCGGCGCCTTCACCTCGACGCGCATCTGCTTCGTGTCGACCAGCGGCCCCTTGCCGTCGATCGGCTGCCCCAGCCCGTCGACCACGCGGCCCAGCAGGCCGCGCCCCGCTGGAACCTCCACGATCGAGCCGGTGCGGCTGACCGTGTCGCCCTCGCGGATGCCCTTGTCGTCGCCGAAGATCACCACGCCGACGTTGTCGGTCTCGAGGTTCAGCGCCATGCCGCGCAGGCCCACGGACGGGAACTCGACCATCTCGCCGGCCATGACGTTCTGCAGCCCGAACACGCGCGCGATGCCGTCGCCGACGCTGAGCACCTGCCCGGTCTCGGCGACATTGGCCTCGCTGTCGAAGCTCGCGATCTGCTGCTTGAGGATCTCCGAGATCTCGGCGGGACGGATTTCCATGTCAGGCGGCTCCCTTCATCGCGTACTGCAGGCGCTGCAGCCGGGACTTTATGCTTGAGTCGTAGAGGCGGGCGCCGACACGCACGACAACGCCGCCGAGCAGGCTCTCGTCCACCCGTTCGTCGATGCTCACCCGGCCGTACCCGGCCTCGATCAGCCGCGCCCGCAGCTGCTCGCGCTGCACGTCGGACAGACGGTGCGCCGAGGACACCTGCGCCAGAACCACGCCGCGCTTCTCCGCGACCAGGCCCGCGAACGCCACCACGATCGGGCGCAGCTGCGACAACCGGCGGTTGTTCGCGATCACGCCGACGAAATCCTGCACCGTCTTGCCGAAGCCCTGCTCCGCCAGCACCGCCGTGACCGCCACGCGCGCCTTCTGCACGTCCACCAGCGGGCTCTCCAGGAGGCGCCGCAGCGGCTGGCTCTCGTCGATCAGGCGCCCGAGCGCCTCCATCTGGTCCACGGTCGCATCGAGCGACTTCTGCTCGTCGGCAAAACCGTAAAGAGCCGCCGCGTAGCGGTCCGCAAGACCTCCGCCGCGGGACAGGGTGGTGACGTCTGCGGCCAAGGGAATTTCCGTCGCTTGTCGATGGGCGGCACCTGGGCCGGTCGCGCGGCTCCTATCATGGTGATGCAGGCCACGCAACGCCCGCACGGCCGCGTGAGGAGCCGGGAAAGCAGGCAAGGTTGAGGCTCTGCCTCAAACTCCGCCAAGGGCTGGGCCCTTGGATCGCCTTCCCTAAGTCAAGGGATCAAAGGGTCCTCGGACCCTTTGCGGGTTCGGGCAGAGCCCGACCTTGCCTGCTCAAAAGGCAGTCCCGGCATCAAACCCAGCGCCCCGGCATCCAGACCCAGCCCGCCCCCCGCTGCTCCCACCGTCCTCGCACGAAGCGCAGGTGCGGCGATGGCCGCGATACGTAGTGCCCGGGGTGCCAGGTGTAGCCGACGGCATCCTGCAGGTAGTGTCCAGGCTCCCAGACCAGCCGCTCCGCCTGGTGCGGACGCGGCGGGATGCGCTCATGGCGCGGCGGCGGCATCGGGCCCGGCCCGGCCAGGATCGCAGAACCGGCGCCAGGGCCGGCCGGCAAGGCCCTGCCGGCGCACCCGGCCAGCGCCGTGCAGACCAGCAGCAGGCACAGCGGCGGCACGATGCGCCGTGCGGCGCCGGGAGGGACGTGTGACTCCATGCCGTTCGACGCTACAGGGTGGCGGACCGGCCCGGAAGGGCTGCGCGGACACACCGGGCTGGCGTAGGACGGCGCCGCGCCCGCAGCGGGCCGCCGTGGAGAACGCCGATGCCAGAGCCCGCCGCAGCCCCCGCCCCGGCCACTCTCCACGGCGCGCAAGGCCGCGGCACGCTGCGCGTGCTGCTCGCGAGCCTGGTCGGCACCACGGTCGAGTTCTACGACTTCTACATCTACGGCATCGCCTCGGCGCTGGTGATCGGCCCGGTGTTCTTCCCCGGCGCCAACCTGGCGATCCAGACGCTGGGCGCCTTCCTCGCCTTCGGCATCGCCTTCCTCGCCCGCCCGCTCGGCTCGGCGGTGTTCGGCCACTTCGGCGACCGGATCGGGCGCAAGAGCACGCTGGTCGCCTCCCTGCTGGTGATGGGCACCTCGACGGTGCTGATCGGCGTGCTCCCCGGCTACGCGCAGGCCGGCTGGCTGGCGCCGGCGCTGCTCTGCCTGATGCGCCTCGGCCAGGGCATCGGCCTCGGCGGCGAGTGGGGCGGCGCCGCGCTGCTCGCCGTGGAGAACGCCCCCCCGGGACGGCGCGGCTGGTTCGGCATGGTGCCGCAGCTCGGCCCGCCGATCGGCTTCCTCCTGGCCAACGCCACCTTCCTGCTGCTCGACTCGGCGCTCGGCGAGCGCCGCTTCGGCGCCTGGGGCTGGCGCCTGCCGTTCCTGGGCAGCGCCGTGCTCGTGGCGCTGGGCCTCTACGTCCGCGTCACCCTGCACGAGACCGCAAGCTTCGCCCGCGTGCTCGACCGGAACCTGCGCGTCCGCGTGCCGCTCGCCGCCGTGCTGGCCCGGCACTGGCGGCCGCTGCTGCTCGGCTCTGCGGCGATGATCCTGCCCTACGTGCTGTTCTACGTCTCCACCGTGTTCGCCCTGCGCTACGGCACCGCCACCCGCCACATCCCGCGCACCGAGTTCCTCGGCCTGCTCTGCGTCGCCGTGCTGGCGATGGCCGCGACCACGCCGCTGGCCGGCGCCTGGTCGGACCGCTTCGGCCGGCGCCCCGTGCTCCTCGCCGGCATGGCGCTCGCCGCCGCGTCGGGCTTCCTGATGCCGCCGCTCCTGGGCGAGGGCGGCGCCGCCGGCATCCTGCTGTTCCTCGTGATCGAGCTGGGGCTGATGGGACTGGTATTCGCGCCGATGGGCGCACTGCTGCCGGAGCTGTTCCCGGTGGCGGTGCGCTACACGGGCGCCTCGGCCGCCTACAACCTGGGCGGCATCCTGGGCGCCTCGCTCGCCCCCGCCCTGGCGCAGCGCCTAGCCGACCAGGGCGGGCTCGCCTGGGTCGGCTGGTACGTGACCGCCGCAGCCGCGATCAGCTTCGCCGCGGTGCTCGCGCTGCGCGAGACCTCGGGAGACATCGAGGAAGGCGCTATTTCGAACAGGACGACGTGAGGATCAGCTGCCTGCGAGGAAGCGCCGTCTGCGAGGAAGCAAGGTCGGGCTCTGCCCGAACCCGCCAAAGGGCCGAGCCCTTTGGAAACCTTTTCCGCAGCAACTGATCTGCCCAGCCAAGCGTCGGCACTACTCGGACCGGTCGAACCGCGGCTCCGTGCGACGGGCAGCGGGCCGCCCCGACAGGTCCGAGACCACGTCGCGGGTGCGCGGCGCGGGCGGGATCGGCGGCCGGCTCGGCAGCGCGTCGTAGGACGAAACCGGCTCCGGGACAGGATCGGTCCAGTCCGTGGCGAGATCCCGGCTCACGCCACGATCCGGCAGGCGGAGCGACAGCGACCGCAGCTCCACCCCAAGCTCCTCCAGGTGCAGCTCCAGGCTGTCCAGCCGCGACTTCACCCCGAAAGTGGCGAACGGCATCAGCAGGAACGCCAGGGCGAGCAGAACCCCGGCCACCACGAGCATCGTCTGCACCCACCAGGGCACCCAGTCCGGAAACGCGAAGGGAAGCTCCATGCCGTCAGCGTATCACCGTGCCGCGCGACGACGGAATGCCCTCCGTGTCACGACGTGTGTACTGCCTGGCCAGACACGCGAGCCACGGCCCGGACCTGCACGCCGACGGTCATGGGAAACAGAGCCTAGTCGCGCCACCACTTCACGGGCTCCGGCATGTCGCCAGAGGCTTCGCCGCCCTGCACGGTCGTGGCCGCCGCAAACAGCGCCTCCGCAGCCGCCACGCCCCTGGAAGGCTGCTCTGCCTCGGAGTCCGCGCCGGACTGGTCCGGCCTGGCCTCGGGCTGGGTGCGCCGACGCGCCACGTCGCCGCCGCGCCTGGCAGTGGCAAGTTCCTGGTCGCGGGCCCGCAGCTCTGCACGCAGTGCCTGCAGCTCCTGGTCGCGGGCCTGGACCTGCGCCAGCGCCTGCTCCAGGTCCAGCTCCGCATGTCCCAGCCTGGTCTGCACGCCGTGCAGCGTGGTCGTGATGTCCTGCAGCGAGCGCTCAGCCGCGTGACGGGCCGCACGGTCGCGGTCCACGGGCTCGACCGTCACCGGCTCCGCCACCGGCATCGGCCGCTTGGCCTCCCGCGTGTCCGCCCGCGCCAGCGACAGCCGCACCACGGGGACGTCGCCGTCCTGGGCGAAGCGGTGGCGGCCGGCCGGGGCGTGCGCCTGCGGGGTGGATCGCGGGGCGCGGCCTTGCCGGCCACCGCCTCCCAGTCCGTGAAGCACGTTGCGCATATGCTCCTCGTCGCGCTTCGCGGTGTCCAGGAGGTCCGGGGCGCGGCTGGTCTCGTTGCTGCTCAAGCGATGGGGTATCCTGTATGACGGAGACGGCCGGGCAAGCCGCAAAGGGGTGCCCGAAACTTCTGTCTCGGCGGTGTCCCGGAGCATCAGGTCTGACAGGATCGGCGTCCGGGCCCGGATCCGTCATGAACTCTTCGCTGCCGAAGCGCGCGAAGACTGTCGTTTCCTGCACAGGCGCACAAGGCACCAAAAAGTTCCAATCCACACGGGGCGGATGAGAACTCCACTGCCCGAGTTGTCCACGGCGGCAGGGTGCAGGGTCGATTCGCTCTGGAGATAACACGCCGCAGGGGAGGATGCCAGAGGCACGAACACCGTCGCAGCACGACCTGGAAAGGGCAGGAAGCAGGGCCGGCTGTGCCTGGACCGCCAAAGGCCGGGCGTCCCTGGAGATCCTCCCCGAAGTCCGGGTTTCCAGAGGCGAGCCTTCGGCGGAGTTCGAGGCAGGGCCTCGACTTTGCCGTCCCTCGTCCCTCAGCCCGCGAGGCTGCGCGCCTGCCCGATCAGCGCCAGCCCCTCCGCCACCGACACGAACTCCCCGCCGCCGGACACCCGCCCGGCGCCGAACCGCTGCTCGAACAGACGCCGGATCGCCGGCATCAGCGCGCTGCCCCCGGTGAGGAACACGCGGTCGACCGCCTCCGCCGCCACGCCGGACCGCGCCAGCGCCTGGTCCACGGTGGCCGACAGCCGGACCAGCTCCGGGGCGATCCACCCCTCGAACTCGGCGCGGGTGATCTCCTGCTCGATCACGAAATCCTCGTGGCGGAAGCGCAGCGCGGCGCACTCGGCGCGCGACAGCTCCGCCTTCGCCGACGCCACCGCCCCGTACAGCCCATAGCCCGCCTCGTCCTCGATCAGCCGCGCCAGCGCCAGGAGCCGCTCCGGGTGTGCCGCATGGCGGGCCACCTCGCCGATCTCGCGCAGCGTGCGCGGCGTGCGCATCATCGACAGCCGGTGCCAGCGCGAGAACCCCGCGTAGTACTCCGGCGGCACCGGCAGGTCCTGGCCCATCACCGCGTAGGTGTCGCCCCGCCCGAGCCGAGGCGCCACCACGCGCTCCATGATCCGGGCGTCGAAGCTGTCGCCCGCGATGCCGACGCCCGCGCTGCCGAGCGCCACGACCCGCCCCGACGGCCCGCCCTTCCCCCCGGCGCCGAAGCGCAGCACGGAGAAGTCGCTGGTGCCGCCGCCGAAATCGCCGACCAGCACGGTCGCGGCCGCTCCCAGGGTGCGGGCGAAGCGATACCCGGCCGCCTCCGGCTCCAGCGCCACGTCGACCTCCGGCCAGCCCGCCTCCGCAAACCCGGCGCGCAGCCTGTGCTCCCCCAGCGCGTCGTCGGCCCGCTCGCCGGCAAAGCGCACCGGGCGCCCCGCGGTGATCCGCCCCGCCCCGGCCCCCGGCAGCAGGGCGCGCAGGAACAGCCCCACCAGCCGCTCCAGGCTGAACGTCTGGCCGAACACCCGCGTCTCGGAGAAGCTGCGCTGCGCCAGGTAGGTCTTCATCGACATGATCAGGCGGCACTCGCCCGGGTCGTCGAGATAGCGGTCCACCGCGCCCGGACCGATCGCATGCTGCAGCGCCCCGCCGGCGCTCCAGAAGCACAGCACGCTGCGGATCGTCTCGACGGTCGCGGCAGACACCTCGATCCGGGCCGAGTGCAGTGCGCCGTCGTCGCTGGCCACGGCAACCACGCTGTTGGTGGTACCGAAATCGACGCCGATGTGGGGCATGCACGGGTCCGACAAGGTGGCGAACGTGAGTCTATGAAGCCAGGTGAAGCAAGGCCAGGGCTCTGCCCTGGACCCGCCAGGGCGAGCCGCCCTGGACCGGCACACATGATGGCCAGTGGCAGACTGCGCTGAGCGGTGCCGCCGACCTAAATCCAGGTTTCCAGAGGCCCGCCTTTGGCGGAGCCCAGAGACGAAGCCCCTGGCCTTGGCTTCGTTCTCCCTGGAACCGTTCCCTTCCCGCACACGATCCTTGCACTTCCCGCCGGTTCAGGCGACGCAGGCATGACAGGGACCGGCGCGCGACGACGCCGGCGCAACATGGGGCAGACGCGATGACACACGACCAGGAGGTAGCGCGCGGCGTCACGCTGCAGCCGATCGCCGAAGTCGCCGAGCGCGCCGGCATCCCGGCCTCCGCCCTGGAGCCGTACGGCAAGAAGATGGCCAAGCTCGGCCTCGACTACGTCCGCTCCGTGCAGGGCCAGCCCGACGGCAAGATCGTGCTCGTGACCGGCATCAGCCCCACCGCCGCCGGCGAGGGCAAGACCACCACCACCGTCGGCCTCGGCGACGCGCTCTGCGCGTCGGGCACCCGCGCCATCATCTGCCTGCGCGAGCCCTCGCTTGGCCCGTGCTTCGGCATGAAGGGGGGTGCCGCCGGCGGCGGCCGCGCCCAGGTCGCGCCGATGGAGGAGATCAACCTCCACTTCACCGGCGACTTCCACGCCATCACGTCCGCCAACAACCTGCTCGCCGCGATGCTCGACAACCACATCTACTGGGGCAACGCGCTCGGCATCGAGGCGCGCCGCATCACATGGCGCCGCTGCATCGACATGAACGACCGCCAACTGCGCGACATCGTCCAGGGCCTGGACGGCGCCGTGCGCGAGGACGGCTTCGACATCACCGTCGCCTCCGAGGTGATGGCCGTCTTCTGCCTGGCAGCCGACCTCCCCGACCTGCAGGACCGCCTCGGCCGCATGATCGTGGCCACCCGGCGCGACGGCAGCGAGATCACCGCGCGCGACCTCAAGGCGGACGGCCCGATGGCGGCCCTGCTCAAGGACGCCTTCATGCCCAACCTCGTCCAGACCCTGGAAGGCAACCCCGCGCTCGTGCACGGCGGGCCGTTCGCCAACATCGCCCACGGCTGCAACTCCGTGATGGCCACCCGCCTCGCGCTCAAGCTCTGCGACGTCGTGGTCACCGAGGCCGGCTTCGGCGCCGACCTGGGCGCCGAGAAGTTCTTCGACATCAAGTGCCGCCAGGCCGGCATCACGCCGTCCGCCGTGGTCGTCGTCGCCACCGCCCGCGCGCTGAAGATGCACGGCGGCGTCGCCAAGAACGCGCTCGGCAAGGAGGACATCGACGCCGTCACCCGCGGCCTCGTCAACCTGGGGCGCCACGTCGAGAACATGCAGGGCTTCGGCCTGCCCGTCACCGTCTGCGTCAACCACTTCACCTCCGACACCGAGGGCGAGCTGGCCGCGATCCGCGACGGCATGGCGAAGCACGGCGTCAAGGTCGTGGTCTGCACCCACTGGGCCGACGGCTCCAAGGGCACGCTCGCCCTGGCCGACGCCGTGCGCGAAATGCTCGACGCCGGCACCGCACACTTCGCCCCGCTCTACCCCGACGACATGAAGCTCGCCGACAAGCTGCGCACCATCGCGCAGAAGATGTACCGCGCCTCCGACATCGCGCTGACCCCCGCCATCGCCAAGCGCTTCGAGGCGATCGAGAAGGCCGGCCACGGCCACCTCCAGGTCTGCGTGGCAAAGACCCAGTACAGCTTCAGCTCCGACCCCACCGAGCTGGGCGCGCCCTCCGGCCACGTGCTGCCGGTGCGCGAGCTGCGCCTGTCCGCCGGCGCCGGCTTCGTGGTCGCGGTCTGCGGCGAGATCATGACCATGCCCGGCCTGCCCAAGGTGCCCTCCGCCGAGGGCATCGGCCTGGACGCGGAGGGCCTGATCGAGGGCCTGTTCTAGGAAGGCAAGGCCAGCAAGGTTGAGGCTCTGCCTCAAACTCCGCCAAAGGCAAGCCTTTGGAATCCAATCCTTAAGTACAGGGTTTCCAAAGGGCTCGGCCCTTTGGCGGGTTCGGGCAGAGCCCGACCTTGCTTCCTGCCCTAGTCCGCCTTCGCCCCACGCACCGGCTGCATCAGCGCCTCGAGCGGCAACCCGAGCGCCGGCGCCAGCACCCCCATCATCGCGGCCCCCAGCGGCTGGCGGCGCGCGAGCACCTCGCCCAGCGCCGCCTCGGGGATGCGGGTGATCGCGGCGAGCAGGCGCTGGCTGATGCCGGTCTCGCCCATCTTCTCCCAGATCGCATCCACCGGGTCGGCGGGCGGCCCGTCCCTGTGCCGGGCCTCGTAGCTCTCCACCAGCGTGGCGAGCACGTCGAGCCGGTCGAACTCGTCGCTGCCCGCGGCGGGGTCCAGCGCCAGCAGCCGCGCGATGTCGGCGCGCGCCGCGTCGAGGTCCCGGTCGGTGCGGATGGGGCGTATCGTCATGGCAGGCGACGTAGGCAATGCACGCCGCGCAGGCAAGGGCCGGCGGCGCCTACCCGCCTCGCGGGCCGGGGCCGCCGCGGCCCGGGCCGCGCGCCGTGCGCACCCCCATCCAGACCACCCCGCCGACCAGCAGCACCAGCGACGCCGCGGCCGGCAGCAGCAGCGCCCACCACAGCGTGAGCTGCGCCGGCGTGACGAAGTGCTCGGCGAGCCGGCGGCCATGGAAGGCGGCTGCGAGCGCGATGGTCTGGTGGGTGTCCGCCACCGGATGGTCCGGCGCATGCCCGACCAGCCAGGCATGGTAGGCGGCGCCGAGCACGCCAGAGACCATCCCGGCGATCGCGCCATGCTGCAGCAGGCCGGCGACCCGGGGGCTCAAGGCGACAGGCGTGGACGCGCTGCGCATCGCGGCATCTCCAGGCAACGGGTGCACCGGAGATTGGGACGCGGCGGTCAAAGGGCCAGGATGGAGGCAGGGTCGAGGCCGCGCCTCGAACCCCGCCAAAGGCTTGCCCTTGGAGTCCTTGACCTGGATCAGGGTTTCCGGAGGCTCTTCCACCCGGCCCAACGTCCCGGACGCCGTCCTCCTGCCGCGGCGACACGCTTCGAGACCCTGCGGCCCGTTGCGCTGCAGCAAGGCGTTTGGTCTGATGCCCGCATGGACAGGCCGCCCGCCCCGCAAGCCGCCGAGCCCGACCTCCCCGCCTCCGCCGGCTCGGCCGCGCTCCGCGTCACGGTGTCCACCCTGCTGGCGGTGATGCTGGTCGCGGGCGCCTGGGTGCGCTTCAACGGCCGGATCGCGGCCCTCTCGCCCGGCCTCGCGGGCCCGGCCGCCCAGGTCGCGGACGAGCTGGGCGAGTCCGGCCGCGTCAGGGGCCTGCTGGAGCTGGGCCTGCTGCCCGCGCCGGCAGGACCGGAGGCCGTCGCAGCCATGGGCCTGCCGACCGGCGAGGCCGCCACCCTGGCCCAGGCCGTGCAGCGCGGCCGCCTCAGGCTGGTGCGGCTGCCGCTGTTCGACGCCGCCGGATCCGAGGCGGGGCACAGCGTCCAGGTCAGCTCCGCCGGCTACACCCGCCTCGTGCCGCTCACCCGCCAGCCCGTGGTCGTGACCCTGCCGATCGGGCGCGTCGGCACGGTCTCGTTCCGCGACGCCAGTCCCGGCAGCGTCGGCCCCGCCGGCACCACGATCGGCGCCCTGACCCTGAGCGGCCCGGTGCAGCTGCCGACGCTCGCCGCCGGGCAGACGTTCGACGTCGGCGTGGTGGCCCAATGAAGCCGGTGGCCCGATGAAGCCGGTGGCGCAGTGAAGCGGCTCGTGCCGGCGGCGACCCGGCTGATGCCGGTGATGATGCTGCTGTTCCTGACGCTGGCGATCGTGCAGATCCTGGCGCAGCTGCACCTGTCGCCAGCGTCGCTGCTGCATGACATGCTGTCCTGGCTGACCCGGCTGGGCGCGCTCTACGCCGTGCTCGCGGCGGGGTCGTGGGCGCTGGTGCTGGGCGGCATCGGCTACGAGTGGCGCGCCGGGGTGCTGGCACGCAGGGCGCAGGCCGGCGGGCGCATCCGCCGCCGCCGACGGGGGTGGACCATGGACGTGCTGGCCCGGCTGACCAACCGCGCGGCGCTCGAGGACCTGCTGTCGCGCCAGGAGAAGGCCACGGTGATCGACGCCGCGGCACTCGCAGAGACCCTGCGCGCCCAGGTGATCGGCCAGGACCAGGTGTGCGAGGACATCGCCCAGCAGCTCCGCCGCCGCCTCGCGCTGCAGGTCCGCGGCAAGCCGGTCGGCATCTTCCTGCTCGCAGGCCCCCCCGGCACCGGCAAGACCTACCTGAGCAAGCGCCTCGCCGCCGCCCTGGACCGCAGGCTGCTGCACTTCGACATGACGCAGATGAGCGCGCCCCACGCCGCCACCCAGCTGTTCGGCTCGCCCAAGGGCTACGTCGGCTCCGACAGCTACGGCAAGCTGACCGGCGGCCTCAAGGAGGTCCCCGACGCCGTGGTCCTGCTCGACGAGATCGAGAAGGCCCACCCCGACGTGTTCAAGAAGTTCCTCAGCGCCTGGAACGACGGCCACGTCACCGAGGCCTCCAACGGCGCCCAGGTCTCCACCACCCGCGCGATCTTCATGCTGACCTCCAACGTCGCGACCGACACGCTGGGCGAGATCGCCGACCGCTTCGCCGCCGACCCGGAGGCGATGCGCGCGGCCTCCGTCGACGCCCTGCGCGCCGCCGGCTTCGCCCCGGAAGTGCTGAACCGGCTGGACCGCATCTTCGTGTTCCGCGCGCTGGCCGGCCTCGACGTGGCCCGAGTCGCCGCCCTGGAGATCGAGGCGATGATCGGCTCCTACGGCCTGGAGATCGCCGCCGGCGGCATCGACCCGATGCTGCTGTTCGAGGTGATGGAGCGTCAGGACCGCCTCGGCCAGGGCGCCAGCGCCCGCGACCTGGTGCGCTCCATCGAGGAGATGGTCAGCGACGGCCTGATCGAGGCGCGGCAGAAAGGCGCGCGCTGCGTGCGCCTGGAGCGCGGCGAGCACGGCATCCTCACCCGCATCGCCGACCTGCGCGCGCCTGCGCGCCAGGACGGCCTCGCCCAGCCGTCGCCCCTCGCGCAGGACCCGCCACGCTGAGGCCGCCGCGGTGTCGGTGATCGGCCGGCTGTGGCGCCGCGCGCCCGCATGGCGGCTGTGCGGCACGGTCGCGCTCGCCTGCACCGCGCTGGCCGCCATGTTCCCGCCCGCCCTGCCGCGCTGGCCGTCGCCCACCCCCTCGGCGGGCACCGGTGCCGATGCTGCCGGACCCGCGGCCGCCGTGCCGGGCAACGGCACGGTTCCCGCCGGCACCGCCCGCTATGTCCCCCAGCCCGACCCCGCCCCCCTCAGCTACTCGACGATCTCCCTGCCCCCGCTCGCCGCCGGGCGCACGGGCCTGATCCCCCAGGCAGGGCGGACGATGCCGCTGCCCGCCGGGTCATGGCAGACGCTGGCCTTCGCGCGCAACGCGGGGCCGGGAGTGCCGCAACTCACGCTGCTGGACCGGGTCGAGAACGGCCTGCTGACCGGACTGCTGATCGTTGCGGCACCCACGCCGGTGGGTCGCATCTCCGGCCCGACGGCGATACCGCAGCAGTGCATCGCCCCGGACGCCCTCGTCCGCCAGATCCTGCCCCAGCCCGCCGGGAACCCCTACGCGTACGAGTGCTGGACCGTCACCGGCACCACCATGACAGGGCCGGACAGCGCCAGCAGTCGCGACGCGCTGCTGCGGCGCGGCTTCGAACGCCTCGACAAGCTCCACGTGCCGGTGCCCGACCGCATGCTGGCGGTGCGCCTCGTCCGGTCCAACGAGACGGGATGGATGCTGGCCACGCTGTTCCTGCCCGACCGGCGCGGCACGTCCCCGGATGCCCTGCATCGCCTGGAGGAATGGGCTGCCCGGTTCGAGACCCTGTTCCACAAGGGCTACGACGGGACCCTTGCGGCAGGCGACGTCACTCCGACAGCCGCGCGCGACCCGCAAAGCTGAAGCCCCAAGGCAAGCAAGGTTGAGCTCCGCCCAGACCCGCCAGGGGCGAGCCGCTCCTGGACCGGCCTCTGAAAGGATCTTGAGTCGAGGTTTCCAAAGGCTAGCCTTTGGCGGAGTTTGAGGCAGAGCCTCAACCTTCCTTGCCTGACCCCAGCCGCGCCCTGCGCTGCCGCTCGTGCCACGCCTCCATCAGCTGGATCACCGTGGCCGAGGTCTCCTCGATCGAGCGCCGCGTGACGTCGATCACCGGCCACCCCCGCCGCGTGCACAGCCGCCTGGCCCACAGCAGCTCCGCCTTCACGCTCTCCAGATCCACGTACTCGCCGCTGCCCTGCCGCATCACCCCCGCGTTCTGCCCCGACGCGATCAGCTTGAGCCGGTGGCGCCGTATCTCGATCAGCGCTGTGGCATCCAGCGTCAGCCCCACCACCGGGCACGCCGGCTCCTCCAGCCCGGGCGGATCGGGCGTGCCCGGCACCAGCGGCACGTTGGCCGCCTTGATCCCCCGGTTCGCGAGATAGAACGACGTCGGCGTCTTCGACGAGCGCGACACGCCGACCACGCACACGTCCGCCTCCGCGATGCCCTTCTGCATCTGCCCGTCGTCATGGGCGAGCACGAAGTGCATCGCGTCGATGCGCCGGAAATAGTCCGCGTCGAGCACGTACTGCCGCCCCGGCCGCGCCATCGCCTGTGCCCCCAGCGTCTCCGTCAGCACCGACATCACCGGGTCGAGCACGTTGACCACCGACACGCCCAGCCGGGCGCAGGTCGTCTCCAGATCGTGGCGCAGCGCGTGGTCGATCACCGTCGACAGCACCGGCCCCGGCTCCGCCTCGATGCCCTCTAGCACCCGATGCAACTGCAGCCTGGTGCGGATCAGGCTCCAGCGATGGTGCAGGATCGAGGTGCCGTCGAACTGCGACACGGTGGCGCGCGCAACCGAGTTCAGGGTCTCCCCCGTGGAGTCCGAGACGAGGTGGAGGTTGATGCGGATGCCGGACATGGGAGCGAGGATAGCGGGGATAACTGCGCCGCGCGACCGCCTTGCCTGTGGCCGCTGCCAATGCCGGGGACGGTACGTCCGTACCAGCGTACGCGGGATGAATCCGCGAGGGGTCGCGCCGCGATTCGGGACGGTTCGGGATTCGCGTGCAGCCGCAGGGCCTTGCGGACAGCCGAAGGTGTGGATGAAACGGTGTACCGGATGCGAAGAGCGGGTACCCCGTCATCCACAGGGCTCTTCTGTCCCTACCCGAGTCTTCTAAGACTCTCTTTTGAGAGAAGAGGCTGCCGCAGGAACGCCTCGCAGGGCATGAGTCGCGGCACGGCTCCTGAGTCATCGCCTCCTCTCCTCGCGAGCCCGCCTGCGAGTCACGGATGGCCGGGCAGCGGTTTCCACGTGGCCCGATCGGCTCTACCAAGGCCGCAGACAGGAGCGGGCGGGATCGATGGGCGAGCTGGGAGTCGACGGGCGTGACGGCAGGACGACGGGTCTGGCCAAGCCTCTGCTGCGCGTCCTGGGCGGCGAGTCGGTGTGGCCGCCGCCGATGTGGCTGATGCGCCAGGCCGGGCGCTACCTCCCGGAGTACCGTGCGCTGCGGGTGCAGTCCGACTTCATCGGCTGCTGCACCACCCCCGACCTCGCCACCGAGATCACCCTGCAGCCCGTCCGCCGCTTTGGCATGGACGCGGCGATCCTGTTCAGCGACATCCTCATGGTGCCCTGGGCGCTCGGCCAGGGCCTGCAGTTCGTGTCCGGCGAAGGCCCCGAGCTGCCGCCGATCCGCGACCAGGCCGGCTTCGAGGCCCTCGACCGCGGCCGCCTTCCCGACGCCATCCAGCCCATCCTGGAAACCGTGCGCCGAGTCCGCGCAGCCCTGCCCCCCACCGCCACCATGATCGGCTTCGCGGGCAGCCCGTTCACTGTCGCCTGCTACATGGTCGAGGGCTCCGGCTCGCGCGACTTCGCCGCCACCCGCACCATGGCGTACGCCCAGCCCGAGCTGTTCGGCCGCATCACGGCCCTGCTGGAGGAGGTCACCGTCGACTACCTCTCCGCCCAGATCGTCGCCGGCGCCGAGACCGTGATGCTGTTCGACAGCTGGGCCGGCGTGCTCTCGCCGATGCAGTTCAGGAAGCACGTCGTCGGCCCCACCCGGCGCATCGTGGAGGCGCTCAACCTGCGCCACCCCGGCACGCCGATCATCGGCTTCCCCCGCCTCGCCGGCACCCTGCTGCGCCACTACGCCGAGCGTACCGGCGTCGACGGCGTCGGCCTGGACACCGTGACCGACCCGCGCCGCGCCGCCGTCGAGGTCCCCGAGCACGTCGCCCTGCAGGGCAACCTCGACCCCCTCGCCCTGGTCGCCGGCGGCGCCGCCCTGCGCGAGGAGGCGCTCGGCGTGCGCGACGCCCTGCGCGGCCGCGCCCACATCTTCAACCTCGGCCACGGCATCCTGCCGCATACCCCGCCGGACCACGTCGCCGAGCTGGTCGCGGCCGTGCGGAGCTGAAGGAAGGTTGAGGCTCTGCCTCAAACTCCGCCAAAGGCTCGCCTTTGGAAACCTCGACTTGGGCCGGCGGCACGTCCCGCTTTGCCTTCACGTGCGCCGGTCCAGGGCGGCTCGCCCTGGCGGGTCCAGGGCAGAGCCCTGGCCTTGCTTCCCTCCCTCTCCCATCCCAGGTCCGCCCGCATGACCCCCGACCCTCTCCGCCTGGTGATCTTCGACTGCGACGGCGTCCTTGTGGACAGCGAGGCCGCCGCCAGCCGCCTGTGCGCCGCCGAGATCACCGCGCTGGGCTGGCCGCTCACCACCGAGCAGAGCCTGGAGCACTTCATGGGCATGACGCTGGCCGGCATGGTCCCGGTGATCGAGCGCCATCTCGGCCGCCCCGTTCCGCCCGGCTGGTCCGAACACCTGCGCGACAGGATGCTTGACGTGCTCGCCCACGAGGTCGAGCCGATGCCCGGCGCCGCCGCCGTGCTGCGCGGCGTGGCGGCGCTCGGCCTGCCCTACCGCATCGCCTCGAACTCCTCACACGCCGAGATGGAGGTGAAATTCCCGCGCTGCGGCCTGGACGCCCTGGTCGCCGGCCGCGTCCACAGCGCCCGCGACGTCGCCCGCGGCAAGCCCGCCCCCGACGTCTACCTCCTGGCCGCCCGCACCGAGGGCGTGCCGCCCTCCGCCTGCCTGGTGGTCGAGGACTCCGTCCCCGGCACCGAGGCCGCGGTCGCCGCCGGCATGGCCGTGCTCGGCCTCGCCCCCCATGGCGACGGCGCCGACCTCGCTGCCCTGGGCGCGAGGGTGATCCGCTCGCTCGACGAGGTGGTGCCGATCGCGCGCGCGGCGATGCGGGCGGCGGCGTGATGCCTGCGCGATGACCCCCGCACGATGACCATCGACGCGCTGGCGCCGTTCTATCTGTGGACCAAGTCGTTCCACGTGATCTCGATGGTCGCCTGGATGGCCGGGCTGTTCTACCTGCCCCGCCTCTACGTCTACCACTGCGGCATGGCCGCCGGCTCCGAGGAGAGCGAGCGCTTCAAGGGCATGGAGCGCCGCCTGCTGCGCGGGATCATGAACCCCGCCGCGGTCTCGACCCTGGTGTTCGGCACGCTGCTGGTGCTCACGCCGGGTGCCATGGACTGGTCGGCGGGCTGGTGGCACGTCAAGCTGCTGTGCGTGGTGCTGCTGTTCGGCTTCCACGGCGCCTGCGCGAAGTGGCGCCGCGATTTCGCGCACGACCGCAACACCCGCACCCACCGCTTCTTCCGCATGGCCAACGAGGCCCCGACGCTGCTGCTCCTGGTCATCGTCATCATGGTCATCGTCAAGCCGTTCTGACGGCGGCAGGGTCGCGGCCCCCCTTCAGCAAAGGCCTCGAACTCCCCCAAGGACCTGCCTCCAAAAGCCCGCAACTCCCTGCTGCACTTCCGTGGGCCGGTCCAGGGCGGCTCGCCCTGGCGGGGTCCGGGGGCAGAGCCCCTGGCCTTGCTCCCTGCACACCACGGGTTGATCCCGCCGCCCGCCTGTGCCACCTGTTGCGCGGCGGCGCCCTGCCGTGCCCTATCCGCGCACCCCTCCGGGCCTGGCCCAGGGCCACCGCGTATCCCCGCCGATCCCCGTGTGCGTGCCGCCTCCCTGGTGGCGCCTCCTCCGCGCATGGCGACGGACTTCCGATCCGGACGTCCCACCTCCTCCCGAGGCCACAGATGCATCTCGCCGAACTCAAGGCAAAGACCCCTGCCGACCTGCTCAGCTTCGCGGAGTCGCTGCAGGTCGAGAACGCCTCCTCCCTGCGCAAGCAGGAGATGATGTTCGCGATCCTGAAGAACCTCGCCGAGAGCGACCAGGCGATCCACGGCGAGGGCACGCTGGAGATCCTCTCTGACGGCTTCGGCTACCTGCGCAGCCCCGAGTCCAACTACCTCCCCGGCCCCGACGACATCTACGTCAGCCCGAGCCAGGTCCGCCGCTTCAGCCTGCGCACCGGCGACACCGTCGAAGGCCAGATCCGCGCCCCCAAGGACGGCGAGCGCTACTTCGCGCTGCTCAAGGTCAACAACATCAACTTCGAGCCGCCCGAGGCGGTGAAGAACCGCACCAACTTCGACAACCTCACGCCCCTCTACCCCGAGCGCCGCCTCAAGATGGAGCTCGAGCAGCGCGAGCCCGTGGGCAAGGGCATGCAGCGCGACGTCACCTCGCGCGTCATCGACCTGATCGCGCCGATCGGCATGGGCCAGCGCGCCCTGATCGTCGCACCGCCCCGCACCGGCAAGACGGTGATGCTGCAGAACATCGCCACCGCGATCAGCCACAACCACCCCGAGGTGTTCCTCATCGTCCTGCTCATCGACGAGCGGCCCGAGGAAGTCACCGACATGGCCCGCACCGTGAAGGGCGAGGTCGTCTCCTCCACCTTCGACGAGATGGCCACCCGCCACGTCCAGGTCACCGAGATGGTGCTGGAAAAGGCCAAGCGCCTGGTCGAGCACAAGCGCGACGTGGTGATCCTGCTCGACTCGATCACCCGCCTCGCCCGCGCCTACAACTCCGTGGTGCCCTCCTCCGGCAAGGTCCTGACGGGCGGCGTGGACGCCAACGCCCTGCAGCGCCCCAAGCGCTTCTTCGGCGCGGCCCGCAACATCGAGGAGGGCGGCTCGCTGACCATCGTCGCCACCGCCCTGATCGACACCGGCAGCCGCATGGACGAGGTGATCTTCGAGGAGTTCAAGGGCACCGGCAATTCCGAGATCATCCTCGACCGCAAGATCAGCGACAAGCGCACCTTCCCCGCCATCGACATCACCAAGTCCGGCACCCGCAAGGAGGAGCTGCTGGTCGAGCGCGGCACGCTCAGCAAGATGTGGGTCCTGCGCCGCATCCTGAACCCGATGGGCCCGACCGACGCCATGGACTTCCTCCTGGACAAGCTGAAGTACAGCAAGAACAACCAGGACTTCTTCGACGCCATGAACACGTAGGGAGGCCAGGGGCCCTGCCCCCATGCTTGAAGGCGGGACCCCGCCAAAGGCTCGCCTTTGGAAACCTCGACCTAGCTCTTCTTTCCAAACGCCGGTCCAGGGGCGGCTCGCCCCTGGCGGGTCCGGGCAGAGCCCGGCCTTGCTTCCTTCCTCCGGCACCCTGCGCTCGCTTCCTTCCTCCTGCCGTTTGGCCCTATCCTCCGCCGCGCATGCTCACCGACCTTCCCAACGTGCTAACCCTGTCGCGCATCGCCGCGATCCCGGTGCTCGTGGCGCTGGTGATGCTGCGCGCCCCCTGGGCCGACCTCTCGGCCTGCGTGCTGTTCAGCCTGGCCGGCCTCACCGATTACCTCGACGGCCGCATCGCCCGCGACCGCCAGATGCTGTCCGAGCTGGGCCGCATGCTCGACCCGATCGCCGACAAGCTTCTGGTCGGCGCCTCGCTCATGGTCCTCGTCGGCACCAGCCGCCTGGCGCTCTGGGGCCTCTACCCCGCCATCGTGATCCTCCTGCGCGAGATCCTGGTCTCCGGCCTGCGCGAGTACCTCGCGGGCCTGCGCGTCGGCCTGCCCGTCACGAAGCTCGCCAAGTGGAAGACCGGCTTCCAGATGGGCGCGCTCGGCACCCTGCTCGCCGGCGACACCACCGCGCACCTGCTGGGGCTGGACTGGCTGCCCGTCTCGGCCATCGGCGGCACCATGCTCTGGATCGCCGCGGCGCTGACGCTGATCACCGGGTGGGACTACCTCACGGCTGGCCTGCGCCACGTCTCCGCACGGCCACGGCCCACGCCCATGCACCCTTCGGGGTTCTGACAGAGGTTTTCCGACAGACAGGAAGCAAGGCCGGGCTCTGCCCGGACCCGCCAGGGGCGAGCCGCCCCTGGACCGGCACTTTGAAGGCAAGCCCAGGTCGAGGTTTCCGGAAGCGGGTCCTGGCTGGATGCGAGGCAAGGCCTCAACCTTGCCCACTCAACCCCCGCCGGCATCTCCAACACCCCGCATGACGTCCTCCGCGAGGATCGGCGCCAGAACCTCCGCCATCGCCCTGCCAACCAGGCCCAGCGCCTCGTCCCTCCCGAACACCCCGAGGCGGTCGAACTCCGGGCGCATCCGCCCCCACCGGTCCCGGAACACCGAGGCGCAAACTAGCATCTCGGCCCGCGGCATCGCCTGCACCCGCCAGACGAACAGCGCCAGCTGCTTGCCAGGGCGATACCGATGCACCCCCAGCGGCCGCAGCACCCCCTCTGGCGCCGCAAGCCCGGTCTCCTCCGCCAGTTCCCGACGCGCCGCCGCCTCGAACAGCTCGTCGCCCTCCGCCTGCCCTTTGGGGATGTCCCAGCGCGGCGATCCCGTGGCATGGCCGAGCAGCAGCAGCCTGCCGTCCGTGACCAAGACGCCGCAGCTCGTCACGACCATGGCCGGCCCGCCAGGCGAAAGAGTCGATCTATTCCCAGGCTCCTCGTCTGGACGCCAGCAGGCGCCGCCATGGCCTTCCCGCACTGCCGGGGCGAGCCGCCACTCGGGAACCCCTGGCGCCGCGCAAGGTTGTGCCGGCAGCGCGATCCCAGGAGCACACGATGACCTACGACACCTACGACACGGCCGCCCGCAGCCTGGCCGACCGCTCCCGCAGCGAGGGCTCGCGTGCCCTCCAGACCACCGGCGGCGACCTGGCCGCCTCGGCCCGCGACGCTGCCGGCACGCTGAGCGACCGCATCCAGGAGCAGCCGCTGGTCGCGATCCTGATCGCCGCCGCGATCGGCTACATCGTCGGCCGCATCGGCAGGCACGTCTGAGCACCCCTGCCCCGCCCGACGGCGAGGCCGGCCTCCTCACCACCGGCTACGAGGCCGAGACGCTCGACGCCACCCTGGCCCGCCTGCTGGCCCATCGCGTCGAGCTTCTCGTCGACGTCCGCGCGATCGCGCAGTCCCGCAAGCCCGGCTTCTCCAAGACCCTGCTGTCCGCCTCCCTCGCGGCGAACGGCATCGGCTACCTGCACCTGCGCGGCCTCGGCACCCCGAAGGCCGGCAGGATCGCCGCACGCGCCGGCAACCTGCCCGAGCTGCACCGCATCTTCGGCCAGCACATGGAGACCGAGCCTGCCCGGCACGAGCTGGCCGGCCTCGCCACGCTCGCGACCCACCGACGCTGCTGCCTGTTCTGCTTCGAGCGCGACCACGCCGCCTGCCACCGCACGATCGTGGCGGACATGATCGCCGGGCAAACCGGCCTGGGGGTGATCCACGTCTGATGCCGGCGGCTGAGCCGTCAGCAAGCAAGGCTGGGCTCTGCCCAGACCCGCCAGGGGCGAGCCGCCCCTGGACCGGCCTTACTTAAGGGTGGCGATCCAAGGGCCCAGCCCTTGGCGGAGTTTGAGGCCCAATGCTTGAAGGCGGGGCCTCAACCTTGCTTCCTTCACACCGGCTCGCCGGATCACTCCGCCGCCATCTCCGCCGCCTGCGACAGGTCCACCGACAGCAGCCGCGACACGCCCCTCTCCTGCATGGTGACCCCGTACAGCCGGTCCATGCGCGCCATGGTCACCGCGTGGTGGGTGACCACCAGGAAGCGCGTGCCCGTCTCCGCCGCCATGTCGGCCAGCAGGGCGCAGAACCGTGCCACGTTGGCGTCGTCCAGCGGCGCGTCGACCTCGTCGAGCACGCACACCGGCGCCGGCTGGCAACGGAACGTGGCGAAGATCAGCGCCAGCGCGGTCAGCGCCTGCTCGCCGCCCGACAGCAGCGACAGGGTCGCCGGCGTCTTGCCCGGCGGCTGGGCGTAGATCTCCAGCCCCGCCTCCAGCGGGTCGTCGCTTCCCACCAGCGCCAGATGCGCCCGCCCGCCACCGAACAGCCGGACGAACAGCTGGCGGAACTGCCGGTCCACCTGCTGGAACACCGCGGCGAGGCGCTCCCGGCCCTCGCGGTTCAGGCTGCCGATCGCGCCGCGCAGCCTAGCCACGGCGACGCCGATCTCCTCCCGCTCGCGGACGATGGCGCCGAGCCGCGCGCCGGCCGCCTCCGCCTCCGCCTCCGCCCGCAGGTTCACCGGCCCCATCGCCTCGCGCTCCGCAGCCAGCCGGTCCAGGCGCCGCCGCGCCCGCTCCTCCTCCACGGCCCCGGCGCCGGCCGCGACGGGCGGCAGCACGGCTCCTTCGCCCAGCCGCTCCGCGACCCGCGCCGCCACGCCGCCCAGCGCGGCCTCGGCCTGCGACAGCGCCGCTTCCGCCCGCAGCGCCGCCTCCCGCGCGGCCGCCGCGCTAGCCTGCCCGGCATGGTGCGCCGCCGCCGCCAGCCGCGCGTCCTCCTCTGTCCCGGCAAGCCGCAGCGCCGCCGCCTC